>DBFEBE010000099.1:0-85792 GCA_048318985.1 Collinsella sp. | reverse complement strand
GTCCTCGATGGAGTAGATGTCGTGGTGGGGCGGGGGAGAGATGAGGCCGATGCCGGGGGTCGAGCGGCGCACCTCGGCGATCCAGGGGTAGACCTTCTTGCCGGGCAGGTGGCCGCCCTCGCCGGGCTTGGCGCCCTGGGCCATCTTGATCTGGATCTCGGTCGCGCTGGCCAGGTAGCGGCTCGTCACGCCGAAGCGCCCGCTCGCCACCTGCTTGATGGCGGAATTCCTGGAGTCGCCGTTGGCAAGCGGCGTCTCGCGGGCGGGATCCTCGCCGCCCTCGCCGGAGTTGGAGCGGCCGTGCAGGCGGTTCATGGCGATGGCCATGCACTCGTGGGCCTCTTGGCTGATGGAGCCGTAGCTCATGGCGCCGGTGTTGAAGCGCGTGGCGATGCTCCGCGCGCTTTCCACCTCGTCGAGCGGCTGCGGCGTGCGCCCGGCGTCGTCGAAGTCCAACAGGTCGCGCAGGCGCACGGCGCGGCCCGGCCGGTGCAGGCGCGCGCTGTAGGCCGCGAAGTCCTCGGAGCTGTCCGTGCGGACGGCGCGCTGCAGCAGGTAGATGGTCTGCGGGTCGATGAGATGGTCCTCGCCGCCCAGCGGGCGCCAGGTGGTGAGGCCCAGGGTGGGCAGCTCGTCCGGGGCCGCCGAGCGCGCGACGGAGGCCGCCGCGTCGAACCTGCGCTCGAGCTCGTCTTGAATCTGGGCCAGGCCGAGTCCGCCCACGCGGCTCACGGTGCCGGTGAAGTGGCGCTCGACGAGCTCGTCCGCCAGGCCGACGGCTTCGAAGATCTGAGCCGAGTGGTAGCTCTGCGCGGTGGAGATGCCCATCTTGGACATGATGCCCACCATGCCCGCGATGGCCGCGCGGTTGTAGTTGGAGATCGCCTCCTCGGCGCTCAGTGCGCGGCCGGATGCATCGGCAAGGTCTCCCTCCCGTGCCATCGCCTCGATCTGCGCGTGGGCCTCGTAGGGGAAGATGCCGCTCGCCGAGTAGCCCACCAGGGCGGAGAAATCGTGGGACGAGACGGCGTCGCCGCATTCCATGATGATGTCCGCGAAGGTGCGCAGACCGCAGCGGATGAGGTGGTGGTGCACCGAGGACACCGCGAGCAGCGAGGGGATGGGCAGCTCGTCGGCGCCGGCGCGGTCGGACAGGGCGATGATGTTGGCGCCGCCCCGCACGGCCGCCTCGACCTGGGAGTCCAGCTGTTCCAGCGCGGCCTCGAGCGCGCCGTCGCCGCCGTCGTGCGGGAACACGGCGCGGAACCGGGCGCTCTTGAAGCCCGTGTGCCGTATGGAGACGATGCTCTCGAACTGCTCGCGGGTGAGCAGCGGGGCGTCCAGGCGGATGAGCTGGCAGGTGTTGCGGCAATCTTCAAGCAGGTTGCCGTGGTTTCCCAGGTAGAGCACGGTGGAGGTGACGTGGGCCTCGCGCAGCGCGTCGATGGGCGGATTGGTGACCTGGGCGAAGAGCTGGTAGAAGTAGTCGAAGAACGAGCGCGTCTTGCTGGAGAGGCAGGCGAGCGGCGCGTCGATGCCCATGGAGGCGATCGGCGCCTTGGCCGTGGTCGCCATGGGGCGCACGACCTCGTCCACGTCGTCCCAGTGGATGCCCAGCTTGGTGGCGCGCACCGCTGGCGTCACGTCCGCGTCCTCCATCGGGCCTTCCTGCGCGCGTCCGCGTTCGCGCTGCGCGCGGGCGAGGTCGTCCAGGGTGAGGGTCTCCTCGTCGATCCAGTCGCGGAACGGCTTGAGCTTGGCCATCTGGTCGCGCAGCTGGTCGTTGTAGCGCACGCGGCCCGCCTGCATGTCGACCTCGAGCATCTCGCCGGGCCCCAGGCAGCCGCTGGTCAGCACGTTCGCGGGGTCGACCTCGATGGTGCCCACCTCCGAGGAGAGCAGGAAGCGGTCGTCGCGGGTCACGTAGTAGCGCGCGGGACGCAGGCCGTTGCGGTCGAGCGCGGCGCCCAGGGTGCGGCCGTCGGTGTAGGCGATCGCGGCGGGGCCGTCCCAGGGTTCCATGAGCATGGACTGGTAGGCGTCGTAGGCGCGGCGCTCGGGCGACAGCGCATCGTTGTTGTCCCAGGGCTCGGGAACCAGCAGCGAGACGGCGCGCGTCATGGGACGCCCGTTCATCACGAGGAATTCAAGCACGTTGTCCAGGATCGCGGAATCCGAGCCCTCGCGGTTGATGATGGGCAGCGCGCGCTCGAGGTCGTGCTGCAGGACGGGGGAGTACAGGTTCGGCTCGCGGGCGCGGATCCAGTTGACGTTGCCCTGGAGCGTGTTGATCTCGCCGTTGTGGATGATGAGGCGGTTGGGGTGCGCGCGTTCCCAGCTCGGCGTGGTGTTGGTGGAGTAGCGCGAGTGGACGAGCGCCACGGCGGTCTTGACCGCGGCGTCGTTGAGGTCCGTGTAGAACCCGCGCATCTGCGTGGCCACGAGCATGCCCTTGTAGACGATGGTGCGGCTCGACATGGAGCACGCATAGAAGATCTTCCCCTCAAGGGCGGGGCAGGCGTCGGCGCGCTTCTCGATGGTGCGGCGGCAGATGTAGAGCGCGCGCTCGAAGTCGTCGCCGGCGTCCACGCCCTCGGGCCTTCCCAGGAACGCCTGCATGATGGTGGGCATGCAGGCTTGCGCGGTGGATCCCAGGTCATGCGGGTCGACCGGTACCTGGCGCCAGAACAGCAGGGGCATGCCGCAGGCGGCGCAGCCCTCTTCGAAGACGCGCTTGGCGTCGGTCACGCCCTGTTCGTCTTGAGGCAAAAACAGCATCGCCACGCCGTAATCGCCCTCTTCCGGGAGGATCTGGCCGCACTTCTGGGCCTCCTTGCGAAAGAAGCGGTGCGGGACCTGGAAGAGGATGCCGGCGCCGTCGCCGGTGTTGCGCTCGAGCCCGACGCCGCCGCGGTGCTCGAGGTTGACGAGGACGGAGAGGGCGTCGTCGAGGATCTGGTGGCTCTTGTGTCCGTTGATGCTTGCGAGCGCTCCGATGCCGCAAGCGTCGTGCTCGAATTCGGGACGCCAGAGGGTGCGGGCTCGCTCATCTGATCGGGTGCGCTGCTCGGGCGGCTCATATGCTTGCATGGCAGTCATGGATGTGCTCCCTTTCTATATTCGCATGCGTGCAATCTCGGCGGCATATGGTATGCGGGCGATTTTTCTATCTGTTTGCTGGGTTGTTGCCCGCTCGTTTCGAAACGCACATGCAACGAAGCGTGCGTAATCTGCAGCATGTCCTGCACGACGGGCCGCGCACGCCGTGGCCGACGAGAAGGGAGTTCGGTATGGCCGACCTCACCGCCCGCTTCGGAACCAAGGTGTTCTCCGAAGACGTCATGAAGCGCTGGCTTCCGAAAGATGTGTACAAGAAGCTCGCCGCGACCATCGAGGAGGGCGAGCCGCTCGACCTGGACGTGGCCAACGCCGTGGCGCACGCCATGAAGGAATGGGCGCTGCTCAACGGGGCCACGCACTACGCGCACTGGTTCCAGCCGCTCTCGGGCATCACGAGCGAGAAGCACGACAGCTTCCTCGAGCCCAACCACGACGGCACGGCGATCACCAAGTTCACCGGCAAGGCGCTCATCAAGGGCGAGCCGGATGCGTCGAGCTTCCCCAACGGCGGCCTGCGCGCCACCTTCGAGGCGCGCGGCTATACCGCATGGGACGCCACGAGCCCTGCGTTCATCAAGGACGAGGTCCTGTGCATCCCCACGGCCTTCTGCTCCTACACCGGCGAGGCGCTCGACAAGAAGACGCCGCTTCTTCGCTCCATGACGGCGCTCGACCGCGAGGCCAAGCGCGTGCTCGCGCTGTTCGGCAAGCATCCGAAGAAGGTCGTCCCCAGCGTGGGAGACGAGCAGGAGTACTTCCTCATCAAGAAGGACGCCTACCGACGCCGCCGCGACCTGGTCATCTGCGGCCGCACCCTCTTCGGCGCCGCGCCCGCCAAGGGCCAGGAGCTCGAGGAGCACTACTTCGGCGCCATCCGCCCGACCGTCTCTGCCTATATGAAGGACCTCGACGATGAGCTCTGGGCGCTCGGCATTCCCGCGAAGACCAAGCACAACGAGGTCGCTCCGTGCCAGCACGAGCTCGCGCCCGTCTATTCCGAGCTCAACGAGGCCGTGGACAACAACCTTCTGACGATGGAGAAGATGAAGCTCATCGCGAGCCGCCACGACCTGGTGTGCCTGCTCCACGAGAAGCCCTTCGAGGGCATCAACGGAAGCGGCAAGCACAACAACTGGTCGCTGGGCACCGCCGACGAGAACCTGCTCGATCCGGGCGACACCCCGCTCGAGAACCTGCAGTTCATCGTGTTCCTCACCGCGGTGATCGAGGCCGTGGACAAATACCAGGACCTGCTGCGCGCGAGCGTCGCCAGCTGCGGCAACGACCATCGCCTCGGTGCCAACGAGGCGCCCCCGGCGATCATGTCGATCTTCCTGGGCGACCAGCTCACCGAGGCCGTCGAGCTCGTCATGGACGGCGAGGCGAGCGTGCACGCCACTGCCGGCGTGATCGATCTGGGCGCCGTGGTGCTGCCTGACCTGGAGCAGGACAACACCGACCGCAACCGAACGAGCCCCTTCGCCTTCACCGGCAACAAGTTCGAGTTCCGCGCCGTGGGCTCCGAGGCTAACGTGTCCGACGCCAACATGGTGCTCGACTGCGCCGTGGCAGCGTCCCTGCGCGACTTCGCCGACGCCCTCGAGGGCGTGCGCGCCGAGGACTTCCAGAAGGAGGCGCTCGCGTACTGCGCCGAGCACCTGCGCGAGCACCGTCGCATCCTGTTCTCCGGCGACGGCTACTCCGACGCCTGGCCCATCGAGGCCGAGAAACGCGGCCTGAGCAACTTCCGCACCACGGCCGACGCCCTGCCGTCGTTCGTCGCGCCGAAGAACCTCGAGCTGTTCGAGAGCCTGGGCGTCCTGTCCCACGCCGAGGCCGTCTGTCGTTACGACTGCAAGCTCGAGAAGTACAACAAGCTCATGAACATCGAGGCCACCACGATGGTCCGCGAGGCACGCCGCACGTACCGACCGGTCATCACCGCGTACGCCACCAAGGTGGCCAAGGGGCTGGAGACCATCCGCGCCGCCGGCGCCGAGGCCGTGATGCAGTGCGAGCAGAACACGCTCAACAAGCTGTGCCGCGGCGTCACCGAGATCAACGAGTCCATCAAGGCGCTTGATGCCCTGCATAAGGAGGCGGAGGCTATCGAGGATGCGCAGGGGCAGGCCAGCCTGTATGCGCACAAGGTCGCTCCCGCGATGGAGCGCCTGCGCCGTGCCGTGGACGCTATGGAGGAGATCGTCGCCGCCGACTACTGGCCCGTTCCCACCTACGACGATATCCTGTTCTACGTCTAGCCCCTCAGAAAGGGGACAGGCACCTTTCTGAGACCCGGGCGCCAGCCCGTGTTCTTCCGTGCGGGCATCAGCGAAATGGAAAAGCCCGGTCGCGTTCGGTTGCATGGCGAGCGCGACCGGGCTCATCTTCGTTCCAGAGAGCGGTTTTCCGGCTCGGAGATAGGGGGCGGGCACCAAATTGAGGCGACGGCGTGCCACGTGTTTCCGAGCGGCGCGGACTGGTGTCCGGCAATGGCGCAGGACGCTCGGCACGCCGGCCGGCTAGGGGAGGATACGGCCCGCCAGGCCCGCGCGGCCGCGGATGCCGAGCTTCCGATAGAGGGCGTTGACGTGCTTCTTGAGCGTCGACTCGGAGATATGGAGCTTGCGCGCCATTTCGGGATTGGTGGCGCCTGCGAGCATCAGCTCGAGCACCTCGCGCTCCCGGGGCGTCAGATGGGTCTCAGATGCCATCTTCCGGACCGCATCGGCCGCCGGGTCCCCGCCGCCCAGCAAGTCGTTCAGGCGCAGGCTCAGATGGCGCGCGACCTCGATGAGCCGGCGCAGCTCGAGGTCGGAGAATTCTCCCATGTCGCGCGTGCGGAAAAGCGTGACGCTTCCGACCAGCCGCTTCTCGGCGACGAGGACCGCCCCGCACCCGAAGTACAGGCCTTGGGGCTCCATCCATTCTCGGTAGATCGCCGAACGGTCGCGCGCTCCGGTCGACACGAGGTCGAGATCGCGGTATACCGTCGGCTGGTCCGTTTCGAAGCACCAGGTCGTATAGTCTCGATTGGCGAACTCTGCATAGTAGCGTTCGAGTTGCGCCTTATCCATTCCGCGGGCGATCGCGGCTCCGAATTCAGGGCGCGCCCCGTCCTCGTTCTCGCGAGCGCTCAGGTCGAACATCGAGGCGGTGCAGGGGACCAGCCGTTCGATTCGCTGGAGAGCGCCAGCCTGGAGCGTGCGCAGGTCGTGCTCGGCGTGGATCCAAAGGGCGAGGGCATTGATGGCTTCCCAGTCTCGGACGCTCATCGCCGCGTCCTCCCTGCATGTTGCGTCCATGCTGCCCTCCGTATTCGCCGCTCCGCATCTGCCTGGGTCCACCAGGGTCCCTTCGGCGCTAAGTATAGATCTTTCGGTCAGATGCGGAGCTTTCGGTTAGCGAAAGGGAGGACGGTTCCATTGAGGGGGAGCGCCCGGCGGCGCAAGATGGGGTCGTGCCCGGGCGAGGACGGCCGGGCAATCGATCGCGCGTCAGAAAGCGAGGCAACCCATGAGGACCATCTACGAGAACGAATCGACCCCGAAGGCGGACGGCTTCTACATGCCGGGCGAGTACGAGGAGCAGGAGCGCACGTGGATCCTGTGGCCGCACCGTTCAGACGTGTGGCGCTGCGGTGCCAAGCCCGCTCAGAAGGTCTTCACCGAGATCATCAAGACCATCGCGCGCTTCCAGCCCATCACCGTAGGCGTGAACGGCGAGGACTTCCCCGCGGTCTGCGAGATCTTCGACGGCGTCGACAACGTGCGCGTGCTGCACATGGAGTACAACGACTCCTGGATCCGCGACCCGGGCCCAGCGTTCCTCGTCAACGACGAGGGCGATGTCGCCCTGTCGCACTTCCATTTCAACGCATACGGCGGCTTCATCGACGGCCTGTATTTCCCTTGGGACAAGGACGCCTCCATCGGCCTGCAGGTCGCCCAGATCGAGCAGGTGAACCGCTACCGTCCCGATGATTACATCCTCGAGGGCGGCTCGTTCAACTGCGACGGCCAGGGAACCGTCGTTACCACGGAGATGTGCCTGCTCAACGAGGACCGCAACCCGCAGTACACCCGCGAGCAGATCGAGGAGAAGCTCGTCGAGTACCTGGGCATCGAGAAGGTCATCTGGATCCGCGACGGCATCGACCCGTTCGAGACCAACGGCCATGTGGACGACGTCGCCTGCTTCTCCGCGCCCGGCGAGGTCTGCTGCATGTGGACAGACGACCCGAACCACAAGTTCTACAACGAGTGCCAGGAAGCGTACAGGACCCTTTCGGAGGCAACCGACGCCCGTGGGCGCAAGCTCAAGATCCACAAGGTGATCATGCCGAGTGCCTCGGTGTACATGACCGAGGAGGAGGCCTCGACGATCGATCCGGTCGAGGGTGTCCTGCCCCGTACCCCAGAGGATGCGTTCGAGCCGAGCTACCTCAACTTCCTGCCGATCAACGGCGCCGTGCTCGTGCCGCAGTTCGGCGATCCCAACGACGCCCAGGCGCTCAAGGACATCCAGGCCGCCTACCCCGACCGCGAGGTCATCGGCATCATGACGCGCGAGGTCATCTACGGCGGCGGCAACATCCACTGCATCACGCAGCAGCAGCCGAAGGCGCGCATGCGCTAGAGGATGCGATGCGGCGCTCCCATGGCGCCGCCGTCCAGGAGATATCGGTTTTTGCGCCCCGTCCTTTCGTTCCGGAGGGCGGGGCGCAGTCTCATGGGCCTCAAATTGGGGACAGACGCGTTTTGAGACGGAGGGGGTATGGCCCCGCGCCGAAAAGCATGGCCCCAGGGACGGTCAGCTACCTGATTTTTGGTGCCAGACCGTCCCTGGGGCCATGCTTTTGATGAAGGCGCCCCTCGATGCTCCGCAAGTGCCGGTGGGGTGCGGCTCGGTACCCGCTGCGGCGCTCAAAAAAGTGCCTGTCCCCAAATTGAGCGGGCGGCTCCTTTCGTGTTTTGAAGACACAAGATGTGGCTTCCTGTCCGTTTTCACCGGATGCGACCGTTTGCGGAATTGTTTATGGAGCACGGTAAAACCACATTGCGAATCAGTCGGCACGATACGCGCAGGTCGGGGAAGTGCGCTTCCCGAAGCACATTCGGAAGGACGTCACCTCGGAAAGGAATCTCATCTCGATTCATATCTGCTGAGCTGGGGAAACACAATATGTAGTGCATACAGTCAGATGATTCACAAGATTTTGTAACTGTTTTTCGTCTATAGTAGATAGCGCTTTGAAACGGGGCGTACCTGCCCGGCGGATCGCATCCGCCGTGGCGCCGCGCTCCGCGTCTTTCGAGCGATGCAATGCACCGTCAGGCCACGCGGCGGGCACCCTGATCCGGTGCTCGTCGTTTTGTCCTCACGGGGCGATACGGTTAACTGAACGTTGGACTTAAGAAGAGCGGAGCGGGTATCCATGAAGATCATCAAGCGCAGCGGCACCGAGGTCGATTTCGACATCTCCAAGATCGCCACCGCTATCCGTGGCGCCAACCGCGAGGTCAAGGAGGAGGAGCGCCTCACCGAGCGCCAGGTCGTCTATGCGTCCCAGAACGTGGCGGACCGCGTCGAGGCTGCGGGCCACACCGTCTCCGTCGAGGAGATCCAGGACATGGTCGAGGACGAGATCATGGCGCTCGACCACTACGAGGTCGCTCGCCGCTACATCATCTACCGCTACGTCCAGAGCCTCAAGCGCACGAAGAACACCACGGACGACAAGATCCTGTCCCTCATCGAGTGCAACAACGAAGAGGTCAAGCAGGAGAACTCCAACAAGAATCCCACGGTCAACTCCGTGCAGCGCGACTACATGGCGGGCGAGGTCTCCAAGGACCTCACCCAGCGCGTCCTGCTGCCGGCCGAGGTGGTGGACGCCCACGACAAGGGCCTCATCCACTTCCACGACTCCGATTACTTCGCGCAGCACATGCACAACTGCGACCTCGTCAACCTCGATGACATGCTGCAGAACGGCACGGTGATTTCCGGCACGCTCATCGAGCGCCCGCACAGCTTCTCCACCGCCTGCAACATCGCCACGCAGATCATCGCCCAGGTCGCCTCCTGCCAGTACGGCGGGCAGTCCATCTCGCTCACGCACCTCGCCCCGTTCGTCGAGGTCAGCCGTCAGAAGATTCGCCGCCAGGTGTACGCCGAGCTCCTCGAGCTCGGGGTCACCGCCGACGAGGAGAAGATCTCCTCGGTGGTCGAGGACCGCCTGCGCGACGAGATCCGCCGCGGCGTCCAGACCATCCAGTACCAGGTCGTCACCCTCATGACCACCAACGGCCAGGCCCCGTTCGTCACGGTGTTCATGTACCTCAACGAGGCCCGTTCCGAGGCCGAGAAGCGCGATCTGGCCATGATCATCGAGGAGACGCTGCGCCAGCGCTACGAGGGCGTCAAGAACGAGGCCGGCGTGTGGATCACCCCCGCCTTCCCCAAGCTCATCTACGTGCTCGAGGAGGACAACGTCGCCGAGGGCACCCCGTATTTCTACCTCACCAAGCTCGCCGCCAAGTGCACCGCTAAGCGCATGGTGCCCGACTACATCTCCGAGAAGAAGATGCGCGAGTACAAGCTGTCGAAGGGCGAGACGGAGGGCAACGGCGACTGCTACACCTGCATGGGCTGCCGCAGCTTCCTCACCCCGGACCGTTCGGGCAACGGCTACGACAACATCGCCAACGCGCTCAACTACGAGCCGGGCAAGCCCAAGTACTACGGCCGCTTCAACCAGGGCGTGGTCACCATCAACCTCCCGGATGTCGCGCTTTCCTCCCATCAGGACATGGACCGCTTCTGGGAGATCTTCGACGAGCGCCTGGACCTGTGCCACCGGGCCCTGCGCTGCCGTCACGAGCGCCTGCTCGGCACGCTGTCCGACGCGGCGCCGATCCTGTGGCAGTACGGCGCCCTCGCGCGCCTCAAGAAGGGCGAGAAGATCGACAAGCTGCTCTTCGGCGGCTACTCGACCATCAGCCTCGGCTACGCCGGCCTGTACGAGTGCGTGAAGTACATGACGGGCGCGAGCCATACCGACGATGCGGGCACTCCCTTCGCCATGGCGGTCATGCAGCACATGAACGACAAGTGCGCGGAGTGGAAGGCGGCCGAGAACATCGATTACTCGATCTACGGCACGCCGCTCGAGTCCACCACGTACAAGTTCGCCAAGTGCCTGCAGCGCCGTTTCGGCATCATCCCCGGGGTCACGGACAAGGGCTACATCACCAACAGCTACCACGTCCACGTGTCCGAGGAGATCGACGCCTTCGACAAGCTGAAGTTCGAGAGCCAGTTCCAGCGCCTGTCGCCCGGCGGCGCCATCTCGTACGTCGAGGTCCCCAACATGCAGGACAACCTCAAGGCCGTCATCCGCGTCATGCAGTACATCTACGACAACATCATGTACGCGGAGCTCAACACCAAGAGCGATTACTGCCAGGTCTGCGGATACGACGGCGAGATCCGAATCGTCGAGGACGACGGCAAGCTGGTCTGGGAGTGCCCGCATTGCGGCAACCGCGATCAGGAGACGCTGAACGTCGCGCGCCGGACCTGCGGCTACATCGGCACGCAGTTCTGGAACCAGGGGCGCACCGAGGAGATTCGCGACCGCGTGCTGCACCTGTAGGGTTTGGTCCCGGCGGGGCTGCCTGGGCGCATGCCATCCGCTGCTCGGGCAGCCCTGCTCACGACGAAGGCCCCGCTGGGGCCTTCTGTCCATGCGGGACTCGCGCCGGATGGCGCATACTTGGCTGATATCTGCTCCTACGCCTCGGCTGCTTGGTATCATGGGGCGAAGCTGCAGCCGTTTCGGGCAAACGCATCACACCGTCTTTGAGGAGATGACGTGCGTATGAACTATGCGGAGATCAAGCACTCGGATATCGCCAACGGCGAGGGCGTGCGCACGACGCTGTTCGTGAGCGGGTGCCGTCGGCACTGCCCGCACTGCTTCAACGAGTCGGCGTGGAATTTCGCCGCCGGCGAGCCCTTTACCGACGAGGTCGCCCAGGCGGTAGCGGACAGCATCGCCCCGGCCTACGTGGACGGCATCACCCTCTTGGGTGGGGAGCCCATGGAGCCGGAGAACCAGGAGGGGCTGGTCGGCTTCCTCGAGGACCTGCGCCGCCGCTATCCGCGCGGAGGCGGGAAGACCGTCTGGTGCTACACCGGCGACACGCTCGATGAGCTCATGCCCGGCGGCCCGCATCGCACCGACGTGACCGACCGCCTGCTCGACTGCATCGACATCTTGGTCGATGGCGCCTTCGTGCAGGAGCTCCACGACATCACGCTGAGGTTTCGCGGCTCTTCCAACCAGCGCGTGATCGATCTCAACGCCACGCGCGATCGCGCCTCGCGCGAGGGCGTCTTGCTCGCCGAGGCGGTTTGCCTATGGGAGGACGACCCCGTGTTCTCGACGCATAGCATGTAGGGTTTGGCGGGAAGCGCTTTTTGACAAGCCTCGAATCGGCTTTTTGCTGATATGCCGAAGCCGCAGCAAATCTCTACGGGCGAAGGTGGCTCTCTATGCTTCAGGACGATTCCAAGGGCCGTGTTCTGCGGCGTGCGCTCGTCGGGTTTCTTGCCCTGCTCGCTGTCGCCGCGGCGGTATGCGCCTTGCGCGCCGAGAAGACGATCGATGCGCTGTATGCCGGCGCTCGCACCGGCTTCACGCCTTACGGCTCATACCGTGCCATCCCTCAACACACCGTCGGATCCGACTATTCTGGCAACCTCACGATCTTCGACCCGAGCGAGGCGAAGGATCCGGATGGCGAGCCGCTTTCCCGGACGCCATGGACGTACGTCGCCGTGTACGAAGACCGCAGTCAAGACAAGTTCCTGACCGGGTTTCTTGAGGAGACCGATGATCCCAACAGGTACGACCTGGTCGATAGCACCGAGAGTCCGGTCGGCACCCTGCGGCTCTCCTATAAGGACGATCGGGGGCGTGCCGTCGGGTATCTGGAGATCGATGGCGACCGGATGGGGCTGATGGGGAGCTGATCGGCAGAGGCGCGACGGGCGCCTTGGCTGCCGTGCCGCAACGCGCGGTGCGGGAGAACGGTCGGTGCGCATGCGGCCGCATCGCTTGGCGCGTGATACGATAGCAACCAATATTTGCATGCCGTCTATGGGCGCAATGGTGGGAAAGCGGGAGAGCCGTGGTAGATCAGGACAAGGTGAGACGGGCTGTCGAGCTGCTGCTCGAGGGCATCGGCGAGGACGTGGGGCGCGCGGGGCTTGTCGAGACCCCGGACCGCGTCGCGCGCATGTACACGGAGCTCATGGCCGGTCACGGCGCGAGCGCGTCCGAGCATCTCTCCAAGACGTTCGCCGTGCCTTCCGACGACCTGGTCATCGAGCGCGACATCACGTTCTACTCCCTGTGCGAGCATCATCTCCTGCCGTTCTACGGAACGGTCGCCGTGGGCTATGTTCCCCGCGGCCGCGTCGCGGGCCTGTCCAAGCTCGCCCGCACCGTCGAGGTGTTCGCCCGCAGGCTCCAGCTTCAAGAGCAGCTGACCTCCCAGATCGCGGACGCCCTCATGGACGAGCTGGGCTGCGCCGGCTCCATCGTCCACATCGAGGCCGAGCACATGTGCATGACGATGCGCGGCGTCCAGAAGCCGGGCACGAAGACCGTCACGCTCGCGCGCCGCGGCGTCTTCGAGTCCGACCCCGCGCTCGAGGAGCGCTTCTTCCGGATGCTTCGGGCGTGAGCACACCGTGAGCACCCCCGAGGTCGCCGCTCTGTTTCCGGCGATGCCCCGCGCGGCTGCCGTGCTGCACGACAGCCGCTTTGCCGCCTCGATCGATGCCGTGGAGCGTTCCGAGCGCGCCCGCATCTGGTGCCGTCATGGCATCGACCATCTGCTGGACGTGGCGCGCCTGGCCCATATCTCCAATCTCGAATCCGGTTGCGGCATTCCCCGCGACGTCGTCTACGCCGCCGCCCTGCTTCACGACATCGGTCGTTCCGTGCAGTATGCGACAGGGGAGGACCACGATGCCGCCGGCGCCCGTATCGCCGGCGAGATTCTGGGTACGGTAGATGCCGACTACCGTTTTTCGGCTGAAGAGCGCGCGGCGATCGTGGCCGCCGTGGCGGGCCATCGCGGGCTCGACGGATCGGGTGAGACTGGTCTGGACGCGCTGCCGCGCCTGATCGCCGTCGCAGACAAGGCGAGCCGGCCCTGCTACGCGTGCGGAGCCCGAACGAGCTGCTATTGGCCGGAAGAGAAGAAGAACCTGGAGCTCAACGCCTGACGCGCCGCTCCGGAGAGAGGAGCGCACGAGATGAGCACGAAGCACCTGCCCGAGAACGCGACGAGGGCCGAGGGCGCCGAGCTTGCCCGCAGGGAGGCTGGGGTTCCTGTCACCCGGACCGCCCTGGCCCATGTCGAGGACGACCTGACGCAAGCCGACAAGATCTGTATCGAGGGCCTCGAGGTGTGGGCGAACCACGGGGTGTACCCCGAGGAGACCGCGCTCGGTCAGAAGTTCGTCGTGTCGTTGACCATCTACGCCGACACGTCGCGCGCGGGCGCGACCGACGACCTGGACGCATCCATCGATTACGGCGCCGTGGCGCATGACGTCGACGCCTTTCTGCGTGACAACACGTACAAGCTGATCGAGGCGGCCGCCGAGGGCGTGGCGGCGCTTGTGCTGCGCCGGTATCCCGCTGCCCTGGGCGTCCGCGTCCGCCTGGAGAAGCCTTGGGCCCCGGTCGGCCTCCCGCTTGCCACCGTCGCCGTGGAGATCGAGCGCACCCGGGCCGCGATCCGCTAGGGGAGCCCGCCCGGAGCGTGCGCGCCGCGCGCCGGCGTGATGCGGGCGACTTCGGCTGGCGGCCGCTTGAGCAGCTCCGCCGCCGCGCGGTTGTCGGGGCAGTAGATGTCGAGCAGGGCATGGAACCGCGCGTTGTGGCTCGGCTCCATCAGATGGCAGAGCTCGTGTGCGATCACGAAGTCGAGGCACGCCGGCGGGTACGCCGCGAGCCTCGCGTTGATGCGGATGCTCCGCCGCGCCGGCGTGCATGAGCCCCAGCGCGTCTTCATGCTGCGAACAGACCAGGAAGAGGCGGAAACGCCCATGGCCTGCTCCCATCGCCCCGTTCGGCGCTCGAGGGCGCGTGCGGTTTCGCGTCGGTAGAGCGCATCGAGCCTGTGTTCGAATTCGGTTCGGCAAAGGTCGTCGAGCGGGCCCGTCCATGCGAGACGAGAGGCGGTGTCGACGGCTTCCCCCCACAGCGGGATAAGCGGCGGTGCGGGCGCATTCGCTGCCGCCGCGCCGTCGGCTCGCGCGACGTGCCGCGCGATCCAGGCGGCCCGTCGATGGACGAACGCCTCGACGTCTGGCCACGGAACGCGGTGGGGGACGCTCGCCGAGACCGAACCGTCCGAGCGCACGCGAAGGTTGAGGTTCTTGACGTTTGCCCGGCGCACCGCGACGGGAACCTCGAGTCCGTCGATATGCAGGATGATGGTGGTCGTCTTCGGCACGCGTCGAGCTCCCTTCGAGGCTTTGGGCGTCCGGGGTTCGCGACGCCTGCTCGAGAAGCGCTTGGGAGCCCCGGTCAGAAACGTCACTAGGATACCCCGGTTCATGCTGCGTGTCGGCGCCGGACACGGTACGATGGTTCGGATGTGTTCCCTATCGAAAGGATCGCCCATGAGCCATCACGAGCGCGAGGTCATCGGCGTCGATGACCGGGTCTCCCCGGCGCGCGCCATCCCGCTCGGCATCCAGCACATGATGAGCATGTTCGGTTCCACGGTGCTCGTCCCCGTGCTGACCGGCCTCGACCCCAACGTCGCCATCATGTGCTCGGGTATCGGCACCATCTGCTACCTACTCGTCACCGGCAACAAGATCCCCAGCTACCTCGGCAGCTCGTTCGCCTTCATCAGCCCCATCCTCGCGGTGGGCGCCACGCGCGGACTCGACGCCGCCATGTCCGGCGTGATCGTCGCGGGCGCGGTGTTCCTCGCGGTCGCGGGAATCATCAAGCTGGTCGGAACGGGGTGGCTCGACCGTCTGCTGCCGCCCGTGCTCGTCGCCTCCGTCATGGTGGTCATCGGCGTGGGGCTTTCCGCCACCGCCGCCAACATGGCGTTTATGGGCACCGACGCCGCGGGCGCCTCGGTGTTCAACCCGCAGGGCGCCCTGGTCGCCGCCGTCACGCTGCTCGCGGCGGTGATCTTCTCCGGCCGCGGCGGCATCGTCGGCACGGTGCCGGTGCTGCTCGCCATCATCGTGGGCTATGCGGTCGCCGTGGCGTTCGGCATGGTGGACTTCGCGCCCGTTGCCCAAGCCGCCTGGATCGGCCTGCCCAGCATCAGCTTCCCGAAGTTCGACATGGGGGCCATCGCGCTCATCGCTCCGGTCGCCGTGGTCACGGTCATCGAGCACATCGGCCACCTGCTCGCCGTGGGCGAGATCGTCGACAAGGACTACCGCCCGCTGCTGCCGCGCTCCCTTGCGGGCGACGGCCTGTCCACCATGATCTCGGGCTTCCTCGGCGGTCCTCCCACCACCACCTATGCCGAGAACATCGGCGTCATGAGCGTCACGCGTGTCTACTCCACGCAGATTTTCTGGTACGCCGGTGGCTTCGCGCTCATCGTCGGCGGCCTGTGCCCCAAGCTCGCCGCGCTCATCAACTCCATTCCCAGCCCGGTCATGGGCGGCGTGTGCCTGCTGCTGTTCGGCCTCATCGCCTCCAACGGCCTGCGCATGCTCGTCTCGAACGGCGTCGACTTCGACGTCAACCGCAACCTCATGATCGCCTCCGTCGTCATCATCCTGGGCGTAGGCATGGAGACCTCGGGCATCGCCATCCCGCTGGGCGACTATACGCTGCCCGGCATGGCGACCTCCACGCTCGTGGGTATCGTCTTGAACCTGGTGCTCCCGCCGGAGAAGAAGGGCGAGTCGGAGGCATAAGCCGCGCCGCGCTCGGGTATAGTGGTGCAGCATGTCGGCGATCGATCCTGCGAATCGCGCCGGCGGTCACGTAAGGTATGTGGGCGCCCGCGCAGGGCGGGCGCCCCATCGATAGAAAGAGGATCCATATGTCCAACCAGGGTAAGACGGTCAAGGCCCACTACCGCGGCACGCTCGACGACGGCACCCAGTTCGATTCCAGCTACGATCGCGGCGAGCCCATCGAGTTCGTCGCCGGCGCCGGCCAGATGATCAAGGGCTTCGACGTTGCTGTGCTCGACATGGAGGTGGGCGAGAAGAAAACCGTCCACATCCCCGCGGCCGAGGCCTACGGCGAGCGCTCCGAGGATATGATCCTCTTCTTCCCGGCTGCCGAGGTGCCCGATTTCGACAAGATCCAGGTGGGCATGAAGCTCTTCCTCCAGGGCCCCGGCGGCATGCCCGTACCCGTGACGGTCGTCGAGGTCACGCCCGAAGGCGTCAAGCTCGACGCCAACCACGAGCTCGCCGGCTGCGACCTCAACTTCGATATCGAGCTCGTCGAGGTTGCGGAGTAAGCCGTTTCTCCATATCGCGCCGTGTTCCGGATGCCCCGGCCTTGAGCTGGGGCATCCGTTTTTTTATGCCGTTCTCCGTCTGCATTGCCGCCGCTCGGATACATGCGGGCATGCGCTCCCGCATGGCTGGGTACCATGAAGCGCAACTGACACTGTGTGTGCAACATATCTAAGAGATCGGAGAGACCATGCGCGCTTTGGATGTCAAGATTCTGCAGGAAGCCGATCCGGAGGTCGCTCGCGCGCTCGATGGCGAGCTCGCCCGCGAGCGCGGCACGATCGAGCTCATCGCGTCGGAGAACTTCACGAGCCCTGCGGTACTCGAGGCGGTGGGCAGCGTGCTGACCAACAAGTACGCGGAAGGGTATCCGCGACGACGGTATTACGGCGGGTGCGAGGAAGTCGACGTGGTGGAGGACCTCGCGCGCGACCGGGCATGCGCCCTGTTCGGCTGCGAATTCGCCAACGTTCAGCCGCATTGCGGGGCCAACGCCAATCTCGCTGCCTACGCCGCGCTGCTCGAGCCGGGCGATACGGTGCTGGGCATGAGCCTCGATCAGGGTGGTCACCTCACCCACGGGAGCCCGGCGAACTTCTCGGGGAAGCTGTACCGCTTCGTGCCCTATGGCCTCGATCCGGAATCTGAGACGATCGATTACGACGAGGTCGCCCGCCTTGCCGAACGGGAGCGCCCCAAGCTGGTGGTCGCCGGGGCGTCCGCGTACCCCCGCGCCATCGATTTCGAGCGCCTCGCCGCCATCGCGCACGGTGTGGGCGCGCGCCTTATGGTGGACATGGCGCACATCGCGGGGCTGGTCGCCACGGGGGCGCATCCCTCGCCCTTCCCGCATGCGGACGTCGTGACCTCGACGAGCCATAAGACCCTGCGCGGCCCGCGCGGCGGCTTCATCCTCACCAACGATGCCGAGCTGGCCCGCGCCATCGATGCCGCTGTGTTCCCCGGCACGCAGGGCGGTCCGCTCATGCACGTCATCGCCGGAAAGGCCGTCGCCTTCGGCGAGGCGGCGCGCCCTGAGTTCGCCGCGTATATCGATCGCGTCGTGGCCAACGCCGCTGCGCTCGGGGAGGGGCTGGTCGAGGGAGGTCTGCGCCTGGTGTCCGGCGGGACGGACAACCATCTGTGCTTGGTGGACCTTACGGCTGCAGACGTGACGGGCAAGGATGCGGAGCTCTTGCTCGAGGCGGCGGGGCTGACGGTCAACAAGAACTCCATACCCGGGGAACCGCGATCGCCGTTCGTGACCAGCGGCATTCGCGTGGGGTCCGCCGCCGCGACGACGCGCGGTTTCACGGTCGAGGAGTTCCGCGAGATCGGAATGCTCATCGCTCGCGTGGTGTTCTCGCCCGCAAGCGCGATCGAGCGCATGCGCGTGCGCAAGCGCGTGGAGACCCTGCTCGAAGCGCATCCGCTGTATCCCATGCTGGGCCGATAGCCCCATAGCTGCATATCGGGCTTTAGATTCGTCGTCCCTGCCGCCACGTCTCCGCGGCAGCCCGAATCGTGCGCCTTCGCTGCCACGGGCCGTAAAGGGAAGGTCCCCCAGCTTGCATATCCCCCGCATGCGAATGCTTGCAAGCAGCGAAGCTGAGAGCGGGGAGGGGATATGCGGCTGGGGGACCGGAGGGAACGGGCGACCTAGACGCGCATCGCGCGCATGGCGTTCAGGATCGCGATGACCGCCACGCCCACGTCGCCGAAGACGGCAAGCCACATGTTGGCGATGCCGAACGCCGCGAGCACCAGGATCAAGATCTTGACGCCGATTGCGAACACGATGTTCTGGTGCACGATGCGCATGGTCTTGCGCGCGACGCCGATGGCGCGGGCGATGTTGCTCGGCTTGTCGTCCATGAGGACGATGTCGGCGGCCTCGATGGCGGCATCCGACCCCATCGCGCCCATGGCGATACCGACGTCGGCGCGGGTGAGGACCGGTGCGTCGTTGATGCCGTCGCCCACGAAGGCGAGGCTGCCGCGTGCCGTGTCGAGGATGCGCTCGACCTGTTCGACCTTGTCGCCGGGCAAGAGCTGCGCGTGGTACTCGTCCAGCCCGAGCTTGGAGGCCACGGCGCGCGCCACCTCTTCGCGGTCCCCGGTGAGCATGACGCAGCGCTCGACGCCCGCGGCATGCAGGTCGCGGATGGCCTGCTCGGCGTCGTCTTTCACCACGTCGGCGATCACGATGTGGCCGGCGTACGCACCGTCGATGGCGACGTGCAGGATCGTGCCGGTGAGCTCGCAGTCGTGCCAGTCCGTGCCATGGGCAGCCATGAGCTTGTCGTTGCCCACGAGCACGACGTGCTCGTCGACGGTTGCCGCCACGCCGTGCCCGGATTCCTCGGCGGCCTGCGCGATGCGCGCCTGGTCGATGCTGCCGCTGTAGGCCTCCTTGATGGAGATGGCGATGGGATGGTCGGAGAACGCCTCGGCGTGCGCCGCCATGGACAGCACGTAATCGGGGTCGATGCCATCTTGGGCATGGATGGCCACCACGTTGAAGGTGCCCGAAGTGAGGGTGCCGGTCTTGTCGAACACCACCGTGTCGACGTCCGCGAGCGCCTCGAGGTAGTTGGAGCCCTTCACCAGGATGCCCAGGCGGCTTGCGCCGCCGATGCCGCCGAAGAAGGACAACGGCACGGAGATGACGAGCGCGCAGGGGCAGCTCACCACGAGGAAGGTGAGGCCGCGCAGGATCCAGTCGGCCCAAGCGCCCATGCCGATGAGCGGGGGCACCACGGCTATGGCGAGTGCCGCGAAGGTGACGATGGGCGTGTAGACGCGGGCGAAGCGCGTGATGAAGTTCTCCGTGCGGGCCTTCTTCTCGCTCGCGTTCTCGACGAGCTCGAGGATGCGGCTCACCGTGGAGGCGCCGAAGGGCTTGGTGGTGCGCACGCGAAGGACGCCGGTCATGTTGATGCACCCGGAGATGACCTCGCCGCCTGCCTCGACGTGGCGCGGGACGGACTCACCGGTGAGCGCCGCGGTATCGAGCTGCGAGGCGCCGTCGATGACGATGCCGTCGATCGGCACGCGTTCACCCGGTTTGATTACGATGATGTCGCCCACGGCCACCTCGTCGGGATCGACCTGCACGAGCTCCCTGTCGCGCTCGATGTTGGCGTAATCCGGCGCGATATCCATCATGGCGGCGATGGACTTGCGGCTCTTGCCCACGGCGTAGCTCTGGAACAGTTCACCTACCTGGTAGAAGAGCATGACGGCGGCGCCTTCGGCCATATGCGGCTCGGTGTCGGGGAAGAAGATCATCGCGAACGCGCCGATGGTCGCGACCGTCATGAGGAAGCTCTCGTCGAAGGCCTCGCCGCGGCGGATGTTGCGCCAGGCTTTCTGCAGGACGTCGTGGCCGGCGATAAGGTAGGGGATGAGGTAGAGGGCAAAGCTCGCGTAGAGCGCGCCAGGCTTGCCGAATACGGCTGCGAGCACGCCGAACTCGTCGAGCGCCATGACGGCGAAGAAGATCGCGAGCGCGAGAAGGATGCGCTTGAGCCACTTCTTTTGCTTCTTGTTCATGTTGAGGATAGCTCCAATCGGGCATGCCGCCAGCATGTGGGGTAGGAATGCGACCGGTCATCCGGCGCCGTTTTGAATGGGGTAAGGCAGGACGGGACAAGCTCGCCGCGATTTCCGAGCGAAGCGAAGCCGAGCTGAGGGTTCGTCCCGTCCCTGCCGATGGGATCGAGTCGTGTGCTAGCGCAGAATCTCGCAGTCGGGCTCAATCTCTGCTGTGAGCTTCACCACGGCATCGAGCACGGCGTCGAAGTTGTCGTCGTCGGCCTCGAGGGTGAGCTTCTGGGTGAGGAAGTTGATCTTGGCGCCCTGAACGCCGTCGAGCTTCTTGATGGCGTCCTCGAGCTTGCCGGCGCACACGGCGCAGTCGATCTCGTCGAGCTTGAAAACCTTACGCATGATGGTTCCTTTCTGGCTGCCCCACAGTTTGGGACTGGCGCTTTTTGTGGCCTACTTCCGGGACGCGCTTGTTCTATGGGGCGCGTATCGGCGAAGGCTGTTGGCTGAACGGCTGATAAGCGCATGAGCGCTTGATCGATACCTCAATTCAGTGCTTGCCCCTAAATTGAGGTTCGGCAGGGTCACTCGCAGATGTGTGTGAGTCCCTGGTCGAGGATGGTCAGAACGTGGTCGTCTGCCAGCGAGTAGTGGATGTTGCGCCCGTCGCGGCGAAACTTTACCAGGTGCGCCTGCTTGAGGATGCGCAGCTGATGGGATACCGCGGATTGAGACGCTCCGAGGTTCTCGGCGATCTCGTTGACGCTCAGCTCGTCGGTCATGAGCGCATACAGGATCTTGATGCGCGTCGTGTCGCTAAAGACTTTGAACAGGTCGGCAAGGTCGTAGAGCAGCTCATCTTCGGGCATGGCATCGGTTTCACGGCTGAAGCCGTTCGGCGCTGCGTCTCGTTCTTCGGAAACCGTCATATGTCCTCCTCTCATATGAACATATGCGCATACGTTCTATATCCGATTATATGAACGTATGCGCATATGTCAAGAATAAGTCCCTTTCTTGGGATCGAATCCATTTGAAAGGTTGGGTGCAGCGACGGGGGTCGGGTGCGGCCCACGATCGCTGCGCGTTGTTGCTGCGAGAGACGGGGTATCGTTGACACGATTGCGCATGTGACGCGTTTTTCGTACGCCTTCGAGAAGGCTCGAAGTACATCGCGTGCTCTAGCTGATAAACATGCAGGTAGATGAAATACTATGAACAAGGTATACAATATACTTTCGCCAAAGCGTACGAAAAACGTGCTACATCGTCATCTGCATCTGCATGTTCATGTGCATGGGAGCGGCTTGAGTCATGAGTCGCAGAAAGGCCAGGGGCCAAACAGTCTCTCCCGCATTAGCGCTTGGCGTTGTGCCGTTTGGAAAGACGGCGGGCGCTTGGTGATATGCAGGAGGTCTGCGAGATGTTTTGCCAGCAGCTGAAAACGTGCCTCGTCGGCAATCTGCTTGTACGTTATGCGAACAACCTGATAGCCCATCTGCTCGAGGGCCAGCGCCCGATCATCGTCTGCCTGAGCGCTCACGATCGAATCATGAACGATCGCGCCTTGGCATTCGAGGATAACGGCCGGATGCTCGCGGGTTTTTTCCCAGACGATATCGCCGTATACGGTGTGCTTCCCGCAGATGCGCCTTGCGTCGTTGTCGAGCGCGATGGGTAGGTTGTTTTGAAGGCCGCTCAGGCCTTCGCCTCCGAGTTTTCGCGGTGCTCCCAGCAGTATGGACGCCCTGGCTTCAAATGGAGAGGCGACACAGCCCGTTACGTAGCGCATCGCGCGCCGCAGGCGACGCGCGCCGCGAGCACTCGTGTCAAGCTCGAGAAACTCCCTGATGCTGTCGAGAGCCATGAGGGGAGGTCGGCTCCATAGGTCGTTGCGCTCTTTTGGCCCGGTGCCGACCACCTGCCACTTATCGAGTCCGTTTAGCTGATCTCTGCTGACTGAGCACTCGATTTCTCGCGCAAGCCTTGGATCCATTGCCGAGCTGGTAAACGTGCCTGCGAACTCGTAGATGAGCAACGCCAGCTCGATGGGATCGAGTTTTCCCGCAAGCAAAAGAAGAGTGAGCAAAGGCGAGGTGACTGAAACGCCAAATGGGGTGTCGACGATGCCGTCTGGCGGGATGCGCTTTGTTCTGAAGTGCTGGCGGACAAGCGTCGAGGTGAGCCTTTCACCTCCTAGGCTGAGCGCATGGATGGGAATGCCAAGTATCCTTGATGCGACCAGGTCCTCGCGCAACTTCGACCTTCCATAAGGTGTGTCGAAATCGCATATTTCCGGCAAGGCATACAGATAGCGTGGAGGTGTCCGATAGTACCTCAGGGCCGATATGTCGCATAAGATCTTTTCCATGCTCGACAAGGTATCGTCCGTTTTGCGAACGCACAATCAGGCACTCGAGGTATCACGCAATATCTATAAGAATGTAGTAAATATATGAAGTATGCTATATAATGTTAGATATATGTCTGATTGGCGAAAGAGCTATCGGCATGAGGCACGGTGAGGCGCATCGGTATGGGTGGCGGGTCCCAGGCATCCTGCTTTGCGGCGCCGAAATTGCGTCGGGCTCCGACATCGGCTTGACTTGTTCGGGCGCCCCCTTGCTCATGGGTGGCGTTTTTCGTATTGATTCTTGAATGTGCAAAGTACACGATACACTTGAACCAATAAAAGTGCAGGTCAAGCAATTGCATCAAAGTTGGTATACAAAGCGTTCCTGAGAAGTAATACGAAAAACGCGACACATAAGACACTCCTGCGACGGTCGGGAGCAATTTACCCCAAATTGCCTGCTTAACGCTGACGGGCAAGGGGCATCGGGGTGAGGAATCCTGCCCCGAATGGCGTTGGTTCACTGGGAAGGCATCGTTCTTCGGGCTGAGCCGCGAACCCAGACTTGGTCGTAGTTGCGCAGCATCATGATGGTGAGGACGATGCCGAGCGCGAGCGGGGCGGTCTCGTCGCCCGCGAGCTCGATGCCGTAGGCGACGCGATTGTGCGCGGGCCTGACTTGCACGGATGCAATCTGAGCGCCTTCACGCTGTATGGCGAAATCGTCTCCCATGAGGTTGCCACTCACGGTGATGCCCTCGCCGTCGAAGCGGATGACATCCTTGAAGCCGTTGTTCATGCGCACTTCCTGACTAAGCTGGACGCGCTTGAACCCTTCTATGCGCACTTGGTAGACGGGTCGGTACAGGGCGCGCTTGCGTGCGATGCTGCCAACGCGTCGCCCGTTTTCGTCGACGATGAAGTAGAGGCTGCGGCTGAAAAACGATGCAGCGCGCACCAGGCGGAAGGCGAGCGCGCCAGCATCGGTGATGTCCGCACTCTCGATTTTTCCGTATACGCTGCTGCCGATTGCGTTGAGATCGAAGAGGCTGAGCTTTGGCTCGGCGCTTTCAGGGTCGCTTTGCATCAGGGGTCCGGCAAGCAGGATGTGGCGCCGGTCGCGCGCGACCGCCTGGGCCATGACCTTGTCGTCGCCTTTGACCATCTCGTCGACGGAGACCCCGAAGAGAGCGCTCATGAGGACCAGGCTCTGTATATCCGGCGTCGTCGCTCCGGTCTCCCAGTTGCACACGGTGTTGCGAGAGACCCAGATCGCCTCGGCAAGATCGGCCTGAGACATGCCGAGCGCGTTGCGACCCCGCTTGATCTGCTCTGAGAGCATCATGTCTGCTCCTCCCGTGGGGATCAAAGAAACGATGGAAGAACGCTTGCAAGCCCTTCGTTACCCATGAGTGTAGGGAAGGATGCGCCGCGTGTCTGCACAATTCCTTGTGCAGACACGGTGACCTGCTTTAATGAGGTGCGCCTGGGCGCTCGACGAGAGCGGGGTATGGCGTTTAGCCGCGCCGCGTCTGCCTGTCCGATGCGTGCGCGGGGCTACGGGTTAGAATGCCAGTCCGAGAACGCCGGTGGTGAACAGCGCCGCGGCGATGGCGCCGACGAACGGAGCGAGCCCCGGCACCACCAGGCCGTAGAGCCAGTTGTTGTCCGCTTTGTTCCGGATGGGCAGCAGCTGGTAAGCGATGCGCGGACCGAGGTCGCGCGCTTGGTTCATCGCGAAGCCGGTCACGCCTCCCAGGCCCATGCCCACGGCCCAAACGAGCAGGCCCACGCCGATGCCCAGTGCGAGCAGGTTATCACCCGCCTGGGCCGCGATGGCCAGGATACCGGTCAGGAACACGAAGGTGTCGAACGCCTCGATCAGGAAGTTGCGGACCAGGTTGTAGGACTCAGGCGTCGGGTTGGTCGAGAAGATGTTGCGGATCGCGACAGGGTCGACCTCGCCTTCGGAGGCGCGGAAATCGTCAGCATAGATGAGCCATGCGATGCAGGCGCCTGCGATGCCGCCGAGCATCTCGGCGACGGCGTAGGGCACCACGCTGCTCCAGGGGATGAGCCCGACGATCGCCTGGCAGAGCGCCATGGCCGGGTTCATGCATACGCCACCGAAGATGAACAGGCAGACGCTGATGCCGAACGACCAGGTGGTGATCGCGAACATGTGGCCCGAGTCGCGGTATTTGCTGCCCTTGAGGGTGATGTCGCAGTGGACGCCGGCGCCGAAGGCGATCATGAGCGCCGTCGAGGCGAATTCGGCGAAGAGGTCATTGATCATGGGGGTCCTTTCGGTGAGAAGGTGTAGAGCCGTCGCAGCTGCGGCGCGCTCTGGCGGAAGCAATGCTGTCTGGTGCGTCTCGGCGTCAGCGCTGGACGACGACGCCGAGGCCGTCGGGGATGATGGCGAACCGCGCATCCGGTCCCTTGATGTCGAAGGCCAGCTGAACGGCCTCGTCGACGGAGACTGCGGGCGTCATGTGCATGGCGCGGATCATCTCGTGGTCGCACAGGTCGGTCACGAGGATCACGGGGTGGTGCGCCAGGATGCGCGCGAAGATCTGCGCGGTCCACTGGTCTGGCAGCGTCTGGTCCTTGGGGCGGTTGATGCAGGCTCGCTCGAATTCGGCCGGGTCGCTTCCGGCGATGCTGTCGAAGAACCCCTCGCCGCCGTGCCCGTCCGCGCATCCGGCGACAGCGATGATGACGCCGCCCTCACCGAGAGTCGCCTCGGCCGCGGTCATGCCCTTCACGGCCTGGTAGATGTTCTGGTCGAGCGGGTAACCGCCGTTCGTTGTGATCGCGACGTCGCAGTCTACGGCTCGAACTCCGGCGAGTTCGCGCACGAAGGAGCACCCTGCCTCGTGCGCCGCGTGGATGTCGCCCGCAAAGGCACCGATGACGCGGTGGCTGCCGTCCAGCACAACGTTCAGGATGAAGGCGAGCCCGGCCATCTCGGCGGCTGCCATCATGTCCGCGTGCACGCGGTTTCCCTCGAGCACGCCGGCGCGCGACCGCGCGTCGTGCACGAACTGTCCGTTGTGGTTGTACATGATCGTTTTGTACGAGGCGACGCCGGGTAGGACCGACTTGCGCGAGCCCGAGAAGCCCGCGAAGAAATGCGGCTCGATGAAGCCCTCGGCGATGAGCAGGTCCGCCTCCGCGGCGATGCGGTTGATGATGCAGGCGCCGCCCGAGGGCAGCGTGCCGATCTCGGCCATCGCGGCGTCGTCGGTGGCGACGTGCATCACGATCTCCTCTTCGGCTACGATGCGCTCGCCGTACTTGTCAACGAGCTCCTCATGCGTGGACGCGCGGTGCATTCCGGTCGCCACGAGGATTCGCACGCGCGCCTCGGGCGCCGCCGCGTGAATGCGCCGGAGCAGGATGGGCATCGTTACGCGGGACGGAACGGGCCTGGTGTGATCTGAGCTGATGATCACGATATCGCGTTTGCCGCGGCAGAGCTCGTCCAGGCGCGGGGTTCCGTACGGGTCGTCGAGCGCCCGCTCGATAAGCTCTTCCTGCTCGGTGTCGGGCTCGTAGTCCCCCTGCCTGCCAGTGAGCACGCCCGCCACGTTGCGCTCGGGCAGCCGTACGCGCAGCCGCCTCCGGTCATACGGCACATCCATCTCGAACATGTGCGCCTCCTTTCTCTTGCACCCTCTCGTTCGGGCACCGGGAGACTATGCGTCTGTTGCCGAGATGTGGTGATACCGGATGCTGTTGCCAATTGTCACATGCATACGTCGGCAGTGGTCTATCGTCGAGTGCTCACAGGGGAGCCGGCGTAAGGGGAAGCTATGGAGCAGGGCGATTATCTCGTGCAGTATCTGAGGGACAAAGGCGTGCCCGAGCAGCGAAAAACGCGTCACGAGTACCTATCGCACTACGGATTGGACCAGGCGTACGTGTATGTGCTCGTATCGGGTGTGGTCAAGGCGAGCGTGACCCTGCGCGAAGGGGAGCATTTCAACATCTTCTACATACAGGGGCCCAGTCCCGTGTCCCTGCTTCGCGACGAGGTGAGCAGCCGGGCCAAGTCCCCCTACAGCGTGCGGGTGGAATCCGAGGAAGCCGTCTACATGGCGGTCCCGCGCATAGCGTTTTGGGAGTACGTGAACGAGGACACGCGCCTGCTCGCCTACGTGAAGGACTATTACCGCGCGAGCTTGGACGAGGCGCTGTACCGCATGCGCTATCTCACGATGAACGGGAAGGTCGGCGCAGTCGGGGGCTTCCTTTACGATATGTGTCGGAGGTTCGGAGAGGCGGGGCGCGGGGGCACCGCGATCGCGCTCGACATCACCAACGAGGACATCGCGCGCTTCTGCGGCATCTCGTCGCGCACAAGCGTCAACCGCATCCTCCGCGGCTTTCGCGAGCGGGGGATCGTGTCGACGTGCAGGGGAGAGGGGCGTATTTTGGTGCGCGATCCGTCGCTGCTCGAGCGCTACGTGATGGACTGATCGCGAGGTCTCGGTTCGGAGCCCTATAAGAACCGGGGCCTCGTGGATACGGGCCGCATCGGCCGGGGCCGCTTTCGCGGCGGGACGCCGCCTCATCGCGAGGGGAATCCGAAGCCGTGGCCGCGCGGCAAGCGGCCCGCCGCGCGAACCGGCCCGTCGGGGCGCGGGCCGAGCGCGACCTCCGGTGCACCTGGATAACCTGTCGGGCCCCGTGGGGCTCGACAGGTTACTCCTTGAACATGTTCTTTCCGTTGAACTCCGCCTGAACGGTGCGCAGCATGAGGTCGGTGTCGTCGAGGCCCAGGTGCAGCTCGTTCTCGTCCGCGGCGAGGGTGCCGCGGCGGCGCGCCCAGTTCTGCAGGCTCGCCGGCGCGCTCTCGCGCGGCAGGGTGCGCACCTCGCCGTCGACGGAGCGGCAGATGTGGCGCGAGTCGATCACGATGATCTTGCCCGCGCGGCGCGCCTCGGCGTAACCGGGCAGGTGCAGCATGAACCAGCTGTCCTCGAACGCGGCGTTGTGCGCCATGATGGGATAGCGCTTCATGAGGCGGAGCAGCTCCTTCTGCAGCTTCGCGTCCGTGCGGAACGGCGTCCTGCCCTCGATATCTGCCCACTGGATATGGTGGATGTCGGCCAGCGGCACGCCCGTCTCGCGGTACATGTCGGGGATGCCGCAGTAGAAGGCCTGCGGGTCGTGCGGGACGGCGTCGCTCTTGAGCTCCATGATCTCCCAGCCGACGTTGATGATGTAGCCGCGCTCCGGCGCGCGGCCGGTGGTCTCGATGTCGATGCCCAGCACGGTACCCTTGATGGGCTTGCGCACGTAGGCGACGGAGTAGGCGTCGCGGTCGCCGCGGACCTCGCGCGCGACGGCGCTGGCCGCGCGGCCCTGCATCTTGCCGATAGCGGCGCACAGGTCGGCGTCGGAGAGGTTGCGGGCGAGCAGCGGGCTGGAGAGGTTTCGCAGACGCGCCTCGCCGATCTGGTCGCACAGTTCGCGGTTGCGGTCGGCCAGGTCCAGGATGACGTCGAAGCCGAAGCCGGGCTCGTCGTTGGAGCGCCACTCGTCGATGAGGGCCTTGATGGCCTCTTCGCCGCGCTGGCGCTCGGATTCCATGGCGTCGTAGTCGCCGTAGATGAACATGGGGATAAAGGGCTGCATCGAGTACTCGAGTGCCTGCTGAGCGTTCATGTGTGTACCTTTCGAACCTTTTCCGTCAGCGGGTAAAATAGTTACCCAAAGAAAACTTCTAAGAGTATACTAGCATCTTCACCCGACACGCCGACGGTCTGCAAGCCGTTCGGGCAAACCCTACGGGATTTGCTCAAACGTCCGACATGCGCGATCGGGAACCCATCGAAGCAACCTGTCCGGTTAGGAGCACCCCGCCGTGGAGTTCATCGTCCATATCGTTGAGCATGCGTTCGAGGATACCGTCGCGCTCGTTCCATTTCTGTTCATCACGTATCTTGCGCTCGAGACCTTGGAGCATGCCGCGAGCGGCCGTGCCAACAGCGCGGTGCGCCGTGCCGGCGGCGCGGGGCCGGTCGTGGGCGCCCTTTTGGGCGTGGTCCCCCAATGCGGATTCTCGGCCATGGCGGCCACGCTGTACGCCGGGCGCGTGGTGACGCTCGGCACCCTTGTGGCGGTCTTCCTCTCAACTTCCGACGAGATGCTGCCCATGCTCGTCGCGGAGCGCGTCGACACCGGCTTGCTCCTCGCGATTCTTGGAAGCAAGGTGGCGATCGCGCTGGTCACAGGTGTCGTCGCGGATCTTGTTATCCATGCTCTGCGGCATAACGCACGCGTGCACGCTCTGCTGCGCAAAACGGTGCTGGGAGTGCGGCGCGACGGCGTGGAGACCGATGTCGTCGAGCAGATGGCGGAGGGGGGCGAAGACGCCGAGCATATCTGCCGTCTGTGCGAGCAAGATCACTGCGGTTGCGGTCACGACCACCATCACGGGCATGGGCACGATCACGCCTGCGGTCACGGAGAGCACGGTCACGGGCACGAAGGGCATGACCATCACGACGGGTCCGCCGCCGGCAAGGTCCGCGCGATCCTTCTGAGCGCGCTGTCGCACACCGTACAGGTGACGGTCTTCATCCTGCTGGTCTCCATGGCGCTCGTCGCCGTGCTCGAGACGGTGGGGGAGGGAGCGCTCGAGGCGTTCCTCTCGGGCAACCCGTTGCTCGCGGTCTTCGCGTCTGCGCTGGTGGGACTCGTGCCCAACTGCGCGGCGAGCGTCGTCGTCACGCAGCTTTATCTTGAGGGCGTGCTGTCGTTCGCGCCGCTCATGGCGGGCCTGCTCACCTCTGCGGGGGTGGGGTACCTCGTGCTGTTCCGGACCAACCGCCATCCGCGCGAGAACGCCGTGATCGTGGTCGGCATCTATTGCATCGCCGCGCTGTGGGGGCTTGTCCTTGCCGCGTTCGGGTTGTGACGGCGCGGGCTTGAGCCGATTCCGAATGCGGGCTTCGGCTGCGCTGTGGGGGCTGGAGCGTGCCTGAGGGTCGGTTCCGGTTGAGATCCGCCCTTCCGTTGGGGGCGCGTCCCGGCTCGGCGGCTTGCCTTCGGTTGGCGGGCTTTTGCCGGCGACCCTTGCCGCCTGGCGGCCGTTTTGAAACGAGCGTCCTATGGATGGGGCCTTGGTGCCGGAGACGGTGCCGAGGCCTTGTTTGCATTTGGGTGCGTGGGCGTGAGCGCGTGAACGGCGCGGTACCCGCTTCGGGTCCTTGCGTCGTGCTCGAGGTCGGGCTTAGCGGTTCAGCGCTTCGTTTAGAAGCTGTGAGAGATTGCGGCGGAAGCGCTCCCGGTCTTCGTCGGTAAACGCGGCGGGGCCCTGTGTGCGTCCGCCCGCGCGGCGGACCTTCTTCTCCTCGTGGCGGATGAACAGCTGCATGTCGATGGTCGCCTTGCTGTAGACGCGGCCGCGCACGCCGATCGCGGCCGCGCCGCGTCCCAGCACCATGCTGGCGAGCCCGATGTCCTGTGTGACCACCACGTCGTTCGGCTGCAGGCGCTCGACGATCGCGAAATCGGCGCTGTCGGACCCGCGCGAGACGTCGAGCGTCTCCGCCCAGAACCCGGGGTGCGTGGCGTCGCGGCCGCGAGCGTGCTCGGGATCGCGCGGGTCGTCCCGCCGGATGCGCCGGGCAAGGTTTTGCGTGGAGTTGCCGGCGATCAGGACGGGCACGCGGGCGGCCCGGGCGCATGCTATGGCCTCCCGCGTGACCGGACACGCGTCGGCATCGATGATGAGGGTGGTCATGGGTGTCCTTTCCGGCGCGTCATCTCGTGGGCAAGGCATGTCGCCGTAGATCATGTTAACCAATACGGTTTCCATAGGTTTTCCCATATAGGTATTCTTTTGCTTGATTTTGTATAACCTGATTTTACCAACGGACGATAAAACTGTTTTCTGCGTATGAGGGAATGATCCCTTCAAGCCGCATGGCACAATCAGTGCGACTCTGTGCTTCCCGGTTATGCGGGGTTGCGTACGTGTAGCTCGACATGGTTCGTTGGTCTTTGTTAGTTGATCATCATGACTGAAAGATGCTCAATCCATGAAATCGGAAATCGGGTATACGCTTCCGAAGGCCATAAAACTAGCAAAGCCTTCGCCGTTCTCCATGCCGGCCGTCGGGAGGTAGCACCATCATGCCAGACGCCAGGCGCGAACCGAGTCCTCCATCTTCAGCCCTCATAACCGACCAAGCCGTATCCCGTGCCGTCGACCATCTGCTCGAGGCGTCGCGTATGGATCGCGAGGTTCTCGCAGCGCTGAAACGCGCCGAGCTGGCCGACGGTCTTACCACTGAGGTCACGACCGATGAGTGGCTCTCGTCGGCAATCTCCCAGCTTCTCGACGAGCGAGGCTATGCATACCCCGAAGACTCGCTCGCGATGTACTTGGGCTGCGACAACGTGACCGTTCGGCAGCTCACTGAGCGCCCCGCCGATGTTCCGCTCGACGTGAGGTATGCATGCGTCGGCCGACTTGCCCGCCTCCTTCTTCTGCTTGCTCGGTAGGGCCTTCGATGGAGGCTGCCGTCTGTCATGGCGCTCGCCTGATCTGTCTCCACCGCCTCGCAGCACCCCTTTGGGGTGTTACAATTCCCCGGTCGGTCGTTTGACCTAAGCAAAGTCCAACACAGGGAGGCAGGCACCGTGCCGCAAGAGCTCTATCTCGTCCGTCATGGGCAGACGATGTTCAACGAGAAGCGCGTGATCCAGGGCTGGTGCGATGCTCCGCTCACCGATCTCGGGCGCGAACAGGCAGCTCGAATCGGTCGATACTTCGCGCTTCGGGGCATAACGTTTGACGCCGCCTTCACCTCCACGCTCACGCGTACGCAGCAGACAATCGAGTGCATCGTGGACATGCCGTACGAGCGCATTGAGGGTCTGCTCGAATGGGGATTCGGTGCCTTCGAGGGCGAGCGCGTGAGTCTCATGCCGGCGTTCCCTTGGGGAGATTTCTTCGTACCCTACGGCGGCGAGGCGCAGCTCGATGTTCGTGAGCGCGTCTGTGCGGCGATGGAGGAAATCATGGGGCGCGTGCAGGGCGAGCGCGTGCTGGCGGTCAGCCACGGCTCCGCTTGCCGCGAGTTCCTTACGCGCTGGGCGCCCGACCGCGGATACGGTCACGGGCATGTTCCCGGCAACTGCAGCATCATGCGGTTCGTGTACGAAGATGGCGCCTTCGCGCTTCAAGATGTGCTCGAGCAGGCTGATATCGCCGCCGCCTTGGGCGAGGAGTTGTAGACGGACCTTCCGCTTGAAGGGTCTGTCGGATGTGGATCCGAGGTGCGGATCGGACATTATTCGCGACCCGCTGTGTCCATGGCGCCTGCGTGTCCGGCCAGAATGTGCATAGAGGTGCGCGTAAGGTTGCCTACGATTGGACACCCGCACGCGGGCGTGCAAGTTGGTGCCCGATGGGATGCTATCGCGGGCTCACCCTTGAAAAATTTAAACCTGATGACAAAAGGGTGTTATAAATAAACGAAATTGGCTGAGGGTGGCATGGAATAGCGCCGAGTCGGTATCGAGTGCCCCTTCATCACGTTATGGAGCAATATAAAACATTGTGCTAACCGTCATCTGACTCTAGTTGTGCGGCAGATTGCCCGTGTGGAGCGCGATGCAAGGCGTTAGAGCTCGCCACGGTACCGACTCGACGCAATTTCGTGCCACCTTCGTCGCTTCACACTAAAATATAACCCACCTCAGGCGGATCGAGAGGGGATTTTTGGGAAAACGATGGGTCCAGCAGGCGGCGCTGGACCCATCGCGGCTTGTCCGCATGGTCGCATCCGACGCGATGGAGGGTTGGAACCGCAACAGCTAGATCGCTGTGCGGTCAACGGACATCATTCGCTACCGCTTGGGGGCGATCCGGTGAATGAACAGGCCGCTGCGGAGCTTGGGCTCGAACCACGTGGACTTGGGGGGCATGAGCAGGCCGGCGTCGGCGACGTCGAGCAGCTGCCCGACGGAGGTCGCGCACATGGAGAACGCGACGCCGTCTGCGCCTGCGCGGCGCTCGAGCTCCTCGGCTCCGCGGATTCCGCCGACGAAGCCGATACGTGCGTCGTTACGCACGTCGCCGATGCCCAGGATCGGCTCGAGCACATGTTTCTGCAACAAGGTCACGTCGAGCACGGCCACGGGGTCCACAGCGTCGCGCACCAGGTCTTCCGAGGCGTCCAGCGCGTACCACGTGCCCTCGCAATACATTCCCATGCGGCCGGGGGCTTGCGGCTCGACCGGCCCGTCGGCGCGCTCGACGGCAAATCCTGCCTGGCGGACGCGCTCGCATAGTTCGTTTGCCGTCATGCCACGGCGGTCCGCAACGACGCGGTTGTAGGGAAGGATGGTGAGCTGGCTTGCGGGAAACAGCACGGCGAGGAAGAAGTTGAAGGGCTCCTTGCCGGTGAAGGTTCCCGCCTCGCGTGCGGCGGCGCGCTGCTCCTGCGCGACCCGCATGGCACTCGCCGTGCGGTGGTGCCCGTCGGCGATGTAGGCGCACGGAACCTGGGCGAGCATGGCGCCGACGGCCTCGACGGCCTCGGCGCGCACAACCTCCCAGACGCGCTGGCGCACGCCCTCGTCGTCGGTGAAGTCGTAGAGCGGCGAAGCGGTCTTGGCGGCTTCGATGATCATATCGAGCACGGGCTGGTCGCGATACGTGAGGAAGATGGGGCCCGTCTGGCATCCGAGTGCACGGATGTGCTCGGCGCGGTCGCGCTCCTTGTCTTCGCGGGTGAGCTCGTGGCGCTTGATGACGCCCTGTTCGTACTCATCAACCGAGCACACGCACGTGATGCCGGTCTGAACACGGCCCCGCCAAGAGAGCTCGTAGATATAATAGGCACGGTTACCGTCCTCGATGTACACGCCGTCATCGATACGTCGCCTCAATAGCTCCGCGCCGCGCTTGTAGACCTCGGGTGCGTACATGTCCTGCTCGGGGCCGAACTGCGTTTCAGGCCGATCGATGTTGAGGAACGAGAGTGGATGGGCCTCCGCGTATGCCGCTGCCTCGGCGCGGTCGAAGACGTCGTAGGGTAGGGCCGCGACATCGGCCGCATGCTCGGGAACGGGTCGTATGCAGGGAAAGGGCAATGCCTTCATGCGGGGTCCTCTCTTCAGGGTCCTGGGTTCGCGCATATCCATTGTACGCGCGTCGCGTCGCGCGGTCGGCGGGGGGCCGTGCTGTCGCGCGGGCGCAACAAAGGCGCATGCCCGCTCGCCGACCTCGACCCGCCCTCGCCGTCATGGAGCCTGACGGCCCGTCGTCGCATCGGCTCGAATCGCTGCATGCCGCCGCGGAGTGCTACCATGCTGGGGTTCACCAAGACGAGAGGATACGGACGCTCGCATGAGTTTTATCGACACCGCCCTGCAGATGCTGGTCCTGGCGATCCCGATGGCTATCGGGTTCCTCGCCAACCGGCTTGCCCTCATGGGGGGAGAATTCGACGGCAAGCTCTCACGCTTGGTGCTCAACGTCACGCTGCCCTGCATGATCCTCGTCTCGGTCGATGGTCGCGAGCTGCCCGCACCCGCCGAGCTCGCCGCGCTGCTCGGACTTTCCACCGTCGGCTACCTCATCGCCATCGCCATCGCGCTCGCGGCGCCCCGCCTGCTGCGCGCCCCTGCCGCGTCGCGCGGCGCCTTGGGCTTCATCATCGCCTTCGGGAACGTCGGGTTCATCGGCTTCCCGGTGCTATCCGCAATCCTCGGCCCCGGAGCGGTCCTCTATGCCGCGATCGCGAACATCCCTTGGTTCATCCTGTCGAGCAGCCTCGGCGTGCTCATGATCTCGGGGATCCCTGAGGGCGACGCGTGCTCCGTGCTTCGCGCGTGCGCCTGTCGCGCGGCCACGCCCATGCTCTTCGCGAGCGCGGTGGTGCTCGCCTTCGCGCTGTGCGGGGTCAACGAGCTCGGTGTGCTGGGGGAGGGCCTGACCACGTGCGGAGCCTTCACCACGCCGGCGGCACTGCTGATCTCCGGCAGTGCGCTGGCGAAGTACTCGGTGCGCGAGATGGTCACGAGCCCGCGCGCATACGCCGCCGCGACACTGCGGCTCCTCGGCGTCCCGCTGGCCCTGTGGTTCGTGTTGGCCCCGTTCGCCCCCTCGTCGTTCATCCTTGCGATCATCGTGCTCGGTCAGGCCATGCCCGCAGCGACCAACGGCATCCTGTACTGCCTCATGTACGAGGTCGACCCCAAGCCCATGACGCAGGGCATGTTCCTTTCCGTGATCGGGTCGATCGGCACCATTCCGCTGCTCGTGCTGCTCGTGCTCTAGAAGGGGCGCTCATGCGAAGGCCGTCGCCTCGGCCGGCAGGGCCTAGGCGGCGGCCTTCATCGTCGTTCTCGGAGCGCCTTGCACCGTATGGGCGCTACTTGATGACGCGCACGCGGTACATCGAGGGAATTGCCTTCAGCGCCTCGATGGTGGTCGTGTCGAGATGCTCGTCCGTGTCGAACATGGTGTACGCATTCTCGCCCGCGCTCTCGTTCACCATGCGCTGCACGTTGGCGTTGTCTTTAGCCAGGATAGCCGTGATCTGGCCGATCATGTTGGGCACGTTGGCGTGCAGGCAGGCGATGCGGCTCGCCGCGCGGGCCTTGCCCATGGAGCAGGCAGGGTAGTTGACGGCGTGCGCGATGTTGCCGTTCTCCAGGTAGTCCTTGAGCTCGGAGATGGCCATGTCCGCGCAGTTGGCCTCAGCCTCGACGGTGCCGGCGCCGGAGTGGGTGGTGATGAAGGTGTTGGGCATCTTCACCGTCTTGGGCGTGGCGAAGTCGCAGGCGAACCAGGAGAGCTTGCCGGAGCGCAGGGCGGCGTCGACCGCGTCCTCGTCGATGATGGATTCGCGCGCGAAGTTGATGAGCACCGCTCCGGCGGCGAGCAGCGAGAGCTGCTCGGCGGAGATCATGCCGAGGGTGTCGGCCTTAGCGGGCACGTGCAGGGTGAGGTAGTCGCACCCGCGGCAGAGGTCCTCGAGGGTGCCGACGCGCTGCACCTCGCGGTTCAGCGCCCAGGCGTGCTCGACGGAGATGAACGGGTCGTAGCCGAAGACGTCCATGCCGAGCTCGACGCAGGTGTTCGCCACCTTGGAGCCCACGTTGCCGAGGCCCACGACGCCCACCCGCTTTCCGCGCAGCTCCCGGCCCACGAAGGCCTTCTTGGCCTTTTCCGCGGACACCATGATGTCGGGGTCGTCCGCGTTGGCGCGCACCCACTGCATGGCCTGCACGATGCCGCGGCTCGACATGATCATCATGGCGAGCACGATCTCCTTCACGGCGTTGGAGTTTGCGCCGGGGGAGTTGAGCACCACGACGCCGCGGCGCGCGTACTCCTCGACGGGGATGTTGTTCACGCCGGCGCCGCAGCGGCCGATGGCGCGGATGCCCTCGGGGAGCTCGTAGCCGTGCAGGTCGGTGGATCGCATGAGGATGGCGTCGGCGTCCTCGGTGCGGTCCACGAACTCGTAACCGGCGCCGAAGTTCACGGCGCCGTCCTTGGTGATGTCGTCGATGGTCTTGATGTATCGCATGATCGTCCTCGTTTCCCCTGCTGGGTGGATGGTGAGGTCCGGCGTCCGGGCGGTCCTGCGCACGTGGAGAGCCTGCCGGGTTCTCCTTTGCGCGCGGAGCTCGCGGCGGACTTCACCATCCGCCCGAGCGCTCGGCCCTCAATGCAGTCGAACAAAAGATGGCGGGGGCTCGTGCGCCCCTAGATAGATCGCGGGGCGGTGCGCTCGAAGTCGCGCATGCAGGCGGCCAGGGCCTCGACGGATTCCATGCTCACGGCGTTGTAGATGCTGGCACGCATGCCGCCCGCGACGCGATGCCCCTTGATGTTGACGATCCCGCGCTCCTTCGCGTACGCGATGAACGTCGCGTCGAGCTCGGGGTCGGGCGTGCGGAACGTGACGTTGGCAATCGAGCGCGAGGCGTGCTGCGCGGTGCCGCGGAACAGATCGCTTGCGTCGATGAGGTCGTACAGCAGGGAGGCCTTCGCCGCGTTGCGCTCGCGCATGGCCTCAAGCCCGCCGAGCTCCTCGACCCAGCGGAACACCTTTCCGCACACGTAGATACCGAAGGTGTTGGGCGTGTTGTACATGGATCCCTTTTCTGCCTCGAGGCGGTAATCGAGGTAGCTGGGGCAGCATGGCAGGGCCGGGCCGTCGGCGATGAGGTCCTCGCGGACGATGACCACCGTCACGCCCGCGGCGCCGGCGTTCTTCTGGGCGCCCGCGTAGGCCAGCCCGTAGCGCTCGATGTCGAGCGGCTTGGAAAGGAAGCAGCTCGAGACGTCCGACACGAGCGGGACGCCGCCGCAATCGGGGAGCTCATGGTACTGCGTTCCGAAGATGGTGTTGTTCTCGCAGATGTAGACGTAGTCGATCTCGCCCGAGCGCGCCCGCTCCGCAACCGGGGCGAGGTCGGGGATGCGGTCGAAGCCGGTGTCCTCGCTCGAGGCGAGCACCTCGGCGCATCCGTACCGCTGCGCCTCCTGCCAGGCCTTTTTGGCGAAGTTGCCCGAGACGACGTAGCCGGCGCGCCCAGAGCGCATCAGGTTCATCGGGATGCCGGCGAACTGCAGCGTCGCGCCTCCTTGTAGGAAGAGCACGCGATAGGCGTCGGGGATGGAGAGCAGGCGGCGCAGCGTCGCTTCCGCATCGTCGATGATGGCGCGGTAGGCGGGGGAGCGGTGGCTCATCTCCATGACCGACATGCCGGTGTCGGCGTATTCGAGCAGCTCGTCTCGAATTTCGGTGAGGACGCTCTCGGGGAGCGCCGCCGGTCCGGCTGAGAAGTTGTGCACGCGTGCCATGGCCTTGGATGCCTCCGTTCCTCGTGCGGTATAGCGTAGAGCCACTCTATCAAAATAAAGTACACGGCAGCGGGCTGACCGCTTTGGAATTCATTACGAAACATGCTACGGATATCGCGCGGACGACAGGGACGCGATCCGTCGCCGACCGTGCGCATTGCATGGTTCCTCGCCATGCGCGCGTGATGTCGCTACAATAACGTTCAACTTGACGTTTAAGGATGGGAGTCGCGATGGCGACATATGTGGTCTCGGATATCCATGGGTACTCGCGCGCTCTCGACCGCGCGCTCGAGCTCGCCTCCCCGGGGGATGGCGACCTCGTGTGCGTCCTGGGCGACATGGTCGACCGCGGTCCGGACCCGCTGGGCGTCGTGCGCATCGTGCGGTCTCTTCCGTCCTGTCGCGTCCTCATGGGAAACCACGAGCGCATCATGCTCGATGCCCTTGCGAGCGGCGATGCCGTGGACATGCTCGGATGGGAGCGCAACGGTGGCTCCACCACGCTGGCAGGGCTGTCCGGGCTCACCGACGAGGCGTACGGCGAGCTTCTCACGTGGGTGGAGCGGCTTCCGCTCTTCGACACCGTTTCGGTTGGCGGCCGCGTGCACATCCTGGTCCATGCGGGCATCGATGCGCCCGCCCTGCGCGCCGCGCTCGCCGAGCTCGGCTACGACGGGGCCGCGGGGTACGGCGACGTGCCGGAGGGCGTCCTGCGCGCCGCGCTCGCGCTCCAGAGCCCCGAAACCCTTCTGTGGACGCGCGGTCCGTTCTGGGAAGAGCCCACGGGCCTGATCGGCCCGGACGGCCGGGGTCCGCGCGTCATCTCCGGGCATACGCCCTCGGTCCTGCTGGGGCGCTACGCCTCGCGCGCCGTCGGACCCGTGCTGGACGGCGACGAGCGCGCGCTCATGGTCGAGGTGGGGGCCTGCTTCGACTCCTTCGGTGTCGCCGACCGCATCGACATCGATGCGTCCGCCGCCGCGGGCGCCCCATTCGGGCAGGTGGGCATTATGAGGCTCGACGACCTGCGCTGCTGGTACGCCCCGGTCGGAGAGGGCGCGTAGGGCGACGCCTGGACGGAGCCTGCGATCCCGGCGCTCCGTCGCGAGGGTTCGCGGCGCGCCGCGGCGTCAGGCGAACGGGTCGAGCTCGCGCGCGATGTCGCGGCGCATGTGGACGTAGCGCCAGAGCAGCAATCCGAGCAGCAGGGACATCACGGCCAGATAGCTCGCCACCGCGCCCGTGAGGCCGAAGAGCCAAACGAGCGGGTAGGGCAGGATGGCCGACGCGGCGAAGGCGACGAGGTACAGCCGGATGATCTCGTGCTGGCGCCGCAGCACCGTCACGATCGCGTAGAGAAACTCGATGCCCGCCGTGACGCCGCCCGCGATGACCATGAGCAGGGCGAGGCCCGCGAAGCGCTCGAAGTCCATCCCGTACATGAAGCTCATGAGCTTGAGCCCGATGAGCTTCATGAATACCCCGGAGACCACGGTGATGCCCACGACGACGGCGAACATGGCCGCCACGACCAGGCTGAAGGTGCGATGCCTGCGCGGGTTCGCCCAGATGGAGGCGAGGCGCACGAGCTGGGGCTTGTAGATGAATCCGCTGGCGAGCAGGATGCCCTGAGCGGGGAAGTAGAGCGCGTTGAAGTAGAGCTGGTTCTCGTAGGCGAGCGAGCCCTCCATCGCGAACTTGGGCATGGACTCGATCAGGTTGAACAGGAAGAGCGCGGCGGCGAGCGGCAGGCACTGCCCGAGCAACCCGAGCACCTCCCCGATCTCGGCAGGTCGCGACTTGTCCGTCTCGAGCAGCGCCAGCGGGGCCGTGAGCAGCACGAAGCTCGCCACGGCGGCGACCGCCATCGCCACGGAGGCGACCGGAAGGCTGCGGGTGACGAGCAGCAGCATGCTGAACGAGGCGATCGCCGCCACCGAGCGCACGGCTTGGCTTATGCCGGCCAGGTAGAGCTTGTCGGCTTGCTGCAGGCGCCCCTCGTAGACGTCCGCGATGCCGTCGACCGCCTTGTAGACGAACACGCCCATGCAGATGGTCGTCATGGCCCCGTCGTAGGATCGCAGATTGCAGTAGAGGACGCCGGCGAGCAGCGCGAGGGCGCCGGTGATCCAGCGGTTCACCTGATACGAGGCGAACGAATGCGTCTCATCCAAGTCGGACACCTGGAAGGTGCGCACGCCGTAGCTCGCGGCGATCATGATGAGCGTGCCCACGACGAACGCCATGGAGAACATGCCGGCGCCCTCGGCTCCGGCGAGCTGCGTCGCCACGACGGTCAGGGCTGGGAACACGCACCCCCAGACGCTCGTGCCCACGGTGTTCCAGATGTAGTCGCGCACGGGCATGCCGTCGTCGTACTCGGCGTCTTGGTCGGAAAGGGAGCCTTCGCCCAGCGAGGCGAGCAGCCGCGTCCACCACATGTCTACAAGGCGAGCGAGCGGGCCGGGCCGATGCGCCCGGCCGCGGCGCTGGCGGGGGCCGGCCGGTGCGCTCACGGGGACGGACCCTTCGGGCGCAGCGCGAAAGCGCGGACGGTTGCCGCTCCGGGCACGGTGTGCCTCCAGCCGCGCGCGCAGGGAATCTATGGGGGTTCTGCTCACGTTCTGCCTCGTTCCTTCGATGCGTTCACGCCAGTATACCCACCTGCCCGGGACGCGCCCATCCCGTTCGGTCGCGATGCGGGCTGCGCCGCGGCGCGACCGGAACTCATGTATTACGATGTTCGCTGCAGCGCGCTCGCTGCGTGCAAGAGTGTAAAATATTCGACAAAGACATATGTCTTAGGAAAATTTCTTCTGTTCTGCCGCAGTTGCGCGAGACGGCGGAACCGGAGGCACGTCTTCAGGGGGAGAGGAGACCGGGCATGAACCCGATTGCATTCGTCTTGGCGCTGGCGCCCATCCTATGGCTGGTCGTGATGCTGCTCGTCTTCAAGTGGCCTGCGTGGAAGGCGGCGATCGGCTCGTTCGTCATCTCCTGCGCGCTCGCCATGGCGTGGTGGGGCATGCCCGCAGGGCAGGTGGCCACTGCGAGCCTCGAGGGCTTCCTCATGGCGCTATGGCCCATCGTCCTTGTCATCATCGCCGCCGTGTTCACCTACAACCTGTGCGTCAGCACCGGCGCCATGGACGTGATCGGGCAGATGATCACGTCCATCTCGAGCGATCGCAGGATCTTGGCCCTGCTCGTGGCCTGGTGTTTCGGCGGGTTCATGGAGGGCATGGCCGGTTTCGGGACCGCCGTGGCCATTCCTGCGGGCATGCTTGCGGGCCTCGGGTTCGCGCCCATCCCCTCCGTCCTCATGTGCCTGATAGCCAACGGCGTTCCCACGCCCTACGGGTCGATCGGCATCCCCACGGTCTCGCTTGCCGGGCTCGTGGGACTCGACGCCGCCCGCCTCGCCTCGGTCCAGATGCTCCAGCTCGCCCCCTTCTTCATCGCGGCGCCGTTTCTCATCGTGCTCGTGGCGGGTTCGGGTTCCGACGGCCGCACGACGGTCGCCGAGCGCCTGCGCGGCGTCGCGGGCATCGCGCTCGCGTCCGGCGTCTCGTTCGCCGCCGCCTCGTTCGTCGTGGCGACCTTCGTCGGGCCCGAGCTCGCGGTCGTCGTGGGCAGCATTTGCTCGCTGGGGCTCACGGCCCTGCTCGGTCGCCGCGCGGAGGCCTCCGGGCGGCTCGACGCCCGCTTCCATGCGGCGTGCTCCGAGGGGGAGCCGCTCACCGCCCGCCGGGCGCTCGCGTCGTGGTCCTGCTTCATCATCATCTTCATCCTCCTGATGGGAACTTCCAAGCTGCTGCCCGCCGTCAACGCGTCCTTGGCGCGGTTCTCGACCACGGTGTCCGTCTATTCCGGGTCCGACCCCGCTTCCCTCACGTTCTCCTGGGTCAACACCCCGGGCGTCTGGATTTTCATCGCCGCGCTCGCCGGCGGCGCCATCCAGGGCGCGCGCCCCGCGCAGATGGCTTCCGTCCTCGCCGCAACGGTGAAGCAGATGACCCCGACCGTGATCACGATGCTCTCCGTGCTGGGGTGCGCGAAGGTCATGGGGTATTCGGGCATGATCTCGGATATCTCTTCGTTCTGCATCGCGGTCGCCGGCGGGCTCTTCCCGCTTGTCGCGCCCTGGATCGGCATGGTCGGTGCCTTCGTCACGGGATCCGGTACCAGTTCGGGCATGCTGTTCGGCCCCATTCAGCAGCAGGCCGCCACCGCGTTGGGCTGCGATGCGTATTGGATGGTCGCGCTCAACTCCCTTGGCGTCGCGGCCGGCAAGATGCTCTCCCCGCAGACCCTCGCGATCGGCCTCGCGGCCGTGCGGGTTTCGGGCAAGGACGCCGAGCTGTTGCGCGCGGTGCTGCCCTACGTGCTCGGGTTCCTCGTCGTGATGTCCGCCATCGGCATCGGCGGCACGCTGGCGCCGTAGCGCCGGATCAGCCCCGTCTCGTCGGGCGATGCGCCGCTTTGGGTGCGCCCTCAGCCTCCCATGGCCCGATTGCGGCCATGGGAGGCTGTTTCTTTGCCGTGGGCGCGGCCGGGGTGCCACGTTGCGTATGCCGCATGTGGTCCCTGCATGAAGATGTTGACGTGATAACATTTAGCTTCATACTGTTAACACGTTAACAAATGCGCGAAGACGGGAGGGGGATACATGGAGGCCGTGCGCTTCGAGGATTTCGTCGGCATCGTCAACGCCCTGCACAAGGAGATCGAGCGGATCAAGACGGCCGAGGCGGCGCGCCTGGGGCTCAAGGGCGCCGACGTGATGTGCCTCTACTATCTCGTCAAGAGCCCGGACGGCATGACCGGGTCCGAGCTCGCGCGCGCCTGCGACGTAAGCCGCGCCGCGGTGTCCAGGACGCTTTCGCATCTTGCGTCCGAGGGCATCGTCGAGGTCGACGCCGGTTCCGATGGTTCGCGGTACCGGGCGCTCGTGCGCCTCACCGAGCACGGCCGCCAGGTTACCGTCCCGCTGCTCGGCATCATCCGCGAGGTCGTCGGCGAGGCGGGGCACGCGTTCGATGGGTGCGACCGAGAGCGGGTGTACGACGTTCTCAACGAGACGTTGGGGCGCCTTCGCTGTCTTTCCCGCACCTGAGCCTTCCAACGCCTTTGGGCGGCGATCCCCCCGTAATGACCGATGCCTCGCGCATCCGTGAGAACAAGGAGTTCACATGTCCGTCCGTATCATCGCCGATTCCGCCTGCGACCTGCCCTCGAGTGCCCATCCCGCGCTCACCGTCCTGCCCCTTACCGTCGCCTTCGGGTCGGATATCTACCGAGACGGCGTGGATATCACGACCGATCGGTTCTACGAGATGCTCGTCGAGGGCGACGTGCTGCCCACCACGAGTCAGGTGACGCCCTATGAGTTCGGGGAGGCCTTCCGCGAGGCCGTCGAGTCGGGGGATGAGGTCGTGGCCATCACCGTCTCGAGCGAGCTGTCCGGCACCTACGCGTCTGCGCTCGCCGCCGCCGAGGGGATGGACGCGGTCCACGTCGTCGACAGCCGCAACGTCACCGTGGGCGAGCACATCCTCGTGCGTTACGCCCTCAGCCTGATCGACGAGGGCCTCGACGCCGCGCAGATCGCCGCTCGGCTCGCGGAGCGTCGCGACGACATCCGCGTGGTCGCGCTGCTCGACACCCTCGAGTATCTGCGTCGCGGCGGGCGCGTCCCCGCCGCGGTCGGCGTCATCGGCGAGATGCTCGCCATCAAGCCCGTCGTGGCCGTGCGCGCGGGCCTGGTGGAGGTCATCGGCCGCGCCCGCGGGTCCAAGAACGGCCGCAACCTGCTCAAGAAGGAGATCGACGAGTGCGGTGCCGTGGACTTCCGCATGCCGTTCTGCCTCGGCTACTCCGGCCTGTCCGACAGCCTGTTGCGCAAGTACGTCGAGGACCAGCGTGAGCTGTGGGAGGGCAAGATCGACCCCGAGCAGCTTCCCGTGTGCCGTGTGGGCTCCACGATCGGCACGCATGTGGGGCCCGGCGCCATCGCCGTGGCGTTCTTCGCCCGCCCTGCGCACCAGGGCTAACGATATGAAGCGCCCGTCCGCGCGGGCGCTTCTGTGCTGATTCGGCGCATGCGGCCGCAGCGCTTGCCAGGACTTCCGCTTTCTGCTCAAATGATGCAAAGTGAGTAGCATAAGGAGGTCGTCATGGCCGTACAACGCAGGAACACCCGGCAGCGCACCCTCGTTCTGAAGGCCGTGCGCGGGCGCTGCGACCATCCCCGTGCCGAGGATATCTACCGTGACGTGTCCGCTGCGGATCCGCGCGTGAGCCGCGGCACCGTCTACCGCAACCTCCGCCTGCTTCAGGAGCAGGGCGAGATCATGTGCATCAAGGCGCCGGGGGGAGACCGCTTCGATGTGCGCTGCGACGCACACTGCCACGTGATCTGCACCGCGTGCGGCGCGGTCGCGGATACCTCGACGCCCTATGATGCGCTGATGGACGGCGCGGTCGAAGACGAGACCGGCTTCGCGGTGAGCTGCCATACCACGCTGTTCGAAGGCATCTGTCCGTCCTGCCGCGCACTGACGCAGGGCGCCTAGGGCGATTCTTCGAGCCGATCGCGTGCGGGCGGGTGCCTCTCGGGGCGCCCGCCCGTCTTCGTCTACGCCATATCCGCGGGGAACGTCACGCCGATCTGGCGGCGGATCTCGTCCATGAGCTCGAGCGTCGCGATGGAGAGGTCCTGCAGCTGCCCGAGCGCCCCCAGCGGGCCGCAGGGCGCGGACTCGATGTCGCCGCCCTCCCGCACGCTCTCGATGGCGCCGAGGAAGTCGGAGAGCTCGTAGCACATGCTGTTGGCCACATGGGGGAGCTCGATGCGCTCGGTTCGCTCGGCTACGCCGGCAGCGGAGTACTTGGCGTCCTGTCGGCCTGCGTTCCCCCGGTAGTCTATGCGCGCAGCGGTGGGGATCGAGATGCTGTCGAGCGTGAGCGTCGCGCGTTCGCCCTCGATCTGCGTGGAGGCGAAGTCCTGGGTGATCTTGGACCAATGCACCGAGGCGGTGAAGCCGTCGTAGCTCAACAATGCATCTCCTGCGCCATCGATGGGGCCATGGGTGAGCGGACGGGTGCTGCGGTCGAGCAGCGCCGCCGAGGCCGCGATCGCCCGCGGCCTTCCGAACAGCGCGAGCGCCGGCTCGATGCAGTAGACGCCGATATCCATGAGCGCGCCGCTGGCGTGCTCGCAGTCGAAGATGTTGCTCTGTTGCCCGGCGAGAATGTCGTCGTACCGGGAGGAGTACTTGCCGAACCGGATGCAGGCGCGGCGGATGGGGCCGAGCTCGCGGAAGAGCTCGCGGGCCCGGGCGAAGGCGGGGTCGTGCAGGGGGCGCATGGCCTCGAGGGCCACGACGCCAGCGTCCCGTGCCGCGGAGAAAACCTCCCGCGCCTCGCGGGCGCATGCGCAGACGGGTTTCTCGATGAGCACGTGCTTGCCCGCCGCGATGCAGGCGAGCGCCTGGTCGGCATGGCAGGCGTTGGGGGACCCGAGGTAGACGGCGTCGACATCGGGTGCCGTCGCGGCCTGCTCCACGGATGCGAACGGGTGCTCGCCGCCGTGTTCGGCGGTGAAGCGCGCCCCGCGCTCGGAATCGCGGGAGACGGTCCCGACGAACGACGCGCCGGGATGCTCGCTGATGACCTCGATGACGTTGTCGGTGATGGGGCTCGTGCCCACGGTGGCGATTCTGATCATGGATGTCTCCCCGTACGTTACGACGCGTGCGCGCCCCGTTGCGCGCCTTTTGACCTTACTCGATATCGGCGTCGGTGAACCCGGTGTCCTCGATGAGCGGGCCGTTGTCGGCCGCCGAGGTCGCAAGCTCGTCGCAGCGCTCGTTCATGGCGTGCCCGGCGTGGCCGCGCACCCAGACGTAGCTCACGCGATGGGGCTCCATGGCGGCGAGCAGGCGCTTCCAGAGGTCAGGGTTCTTCACCGGCTTCTTCGCGGCCGTCTTCCAGCCGCGCTTCTTCCAGCCGTCGACCCAGTGCTTGTTGAAGGCGTTGATCACATATTGGGAATCGGAGTGGACCTCGACCTCGCAGGGCCTGTTGAGCCGCTCGAGGGCCGCGATGACGCCCATCAGCTCCATGCGGTTGTTTGTGGTGCGCGCGTAGCCGCGCGAGAGCTCGAGCGTGTGCTCCGTCCCCGAGGGGGCCGTGTACCGGAGCACGGCACCGTACCCGCCTCGGCCGGGGTTGCCGCGCGAGGCGCCGTCGGTGTAGATGGTGACCTTCAACGGGTTCCTTTCGTTCGATGCGCGGGCGGTCCGCCGCCGCGGCCGTGTGCGCGTGCGTCCCGTGGCGGGCCGGGCGCGCGGGCCTTTCAGTATACGGTGCGCGCGGGCTGATCCTCATGGGACGGCGCGGTCGTCTACTCCGATTCCAGGAATGCGCCGGTCTGACGGTTCCAGAGCGCTGCGTACTCGCCACCGGCCGCCGCGAGCTCGGCATGCGTGCCGTCCTCGACGATCTCGCCGTCGGAGAGCACCACGATGCGGTCGAGCGCGGCCACGGTGGACAGACGGTGCGCCACCACGATGGAGGTGCGGCCGCGCATGAGGTTCTCGAGCGCGTCCTGCACGAGCGCCTCGCTCTCGGAGTCGAGCGCGCTCGTCGCCTCGTCGAGCACGAGGATCGGCGCGTCGGTGAGGATCGCGCGCGCGATGGCGACGCGCTGGCGCTGGCCTCCGGAGAGCTTCACGCCGCGTTCGCCCACGAGCGTGTCGAGCCCGGCGGGAAGGCGATCGATGAACTCGAGCGCGTTGGCGAGCTCGGCGGCGCGTCGGATCTCGTCCTCGTTCGCATCGGGGCGCCCGTAGGCGATGTTCTCGCGGATGGAGCGGTGGAACAGCAGGGCCTCCTGCGGCACGTAGGCGATCTGGCGGCGCAGGCTCTGCTGTGTGCAGGCAGAGATGTCCTGCCCGTCCACGTACACGTGTCCGTCCTGCACGTCGGAAAGGCGCAGCAGCAGCTTGGTGAGGGTCGTCTTGCCCGATCCCGAGCGCCCGACGAGGCCCACGCGCTGGCCGGCGGGAATGTGCAGATTGAGGTTGGAGAACACGCGGTCGCCCTCGGCGGCATCCGAATAAGCGAAGCCGAGGCGCGTGAAGTCGATGGCGCCCTCGCGCACCGCGAGGTCCGGGGCGCCCGGCGCGTCCTCCACCAGGCGCGGTTCATCGAGGATGCGGGCCATCTCGCTCGCATCGCCGATGGCACGGTTCATGCGCTGCATCATCGAGTTGATGTAGTTGAAGCGCATGGAGAGCTGGTAGGTGTAGGAGAACATCATGACGAGCATGCCGCTCGAGATCCCGAACCAGGCGTTGCCGCCCGCCACGAAGACCGAGACGACGAGCATGATGACGGTGATGATGCCGCTCGTGGTGAAGCCGCGCTGCATGGTGGCGCGCATGGAGCGGCTCTCTGCCTGCATGGCCGCGAGGTCCGCCTCGTCGAAGAGCTCCTTCTCGAAGTCCTCGCGCCCGCACGTCTTGACGGCAAGGATGTTGGTCACGGCGTCCGATAGCACGCCTGAGAGGCGGTTCTGCGCCTTGGCGGTTGCGGCGGAGAGCGGCAGGATGCGCCGGTACATGCGCGTGGCGACGATCACGTAGACAACGAGCATGACGGCGAGCGCCGCGGCATAGGCCGGTACGGCGGGCGCGAGGGCGATGAACGTGCAGGCGGTGCTCGCGATGGTGGGAATCAGCGAGTACACGACCACGTCCACCATCTGCGTGTAGCCGCTCATGAACTTGCTCGTCTGGCTTACCAGCGCGCCGCCGAACCGGCTCGTGTGGAAGGTCATCGACTGGTTGGAGAGCGTGTCGAAGCACAGGCGCGCCAGATGGTAGTTGCCGTTGATCTGCAGCTTGTATACGGCGTAGTCCTGCAGCTTGGAGCAGATCTGGCCCACGAGGTTAACCAGCAGCAGCGCCAGGATGTAGGGGCCGAAGACCTCCCATACCTGGTTGGCCGCGACGGGGGAGGCCTGGACGCGGTCCACGATGAGGCCCATGACCCAGGTGTTCACGAAGATGAGCAGCGCCACGTAGGCGACGGAGGTAAATACCGCCAGGAACGCGGCGCCCGGCTTCATGCGCGTGACCTCCCAGAAGCGGCGCAGCGTTCGCTGCACCGCGGGCTTCTCGAGTTTCTGTACGTTGCGCTGGGACATGCGGGGCTCCTTGCGTGTTCTTTGCGCGGTGGCGGCTTCCGATGGGCGGCGCCGACCTGTGCGCGCGGTGTCTGCAACAGGTTATCCCTTGAAGTCGGGTTCAGGTCAAGCGCACTTTCGGGCATTCTCGATCCGTGGTATCCGCCCCGCGTGCGCCGTGGGCACCGGCACGGTTCGCTGGCGAGGCGAGCGCGGCATCGGTGGCCGAAGGCTTCTTCGCGCACGCGCCGGCGACAGGTGGCCGCCATCCGTCTCCGTTCGCGTTGGGAGGCCGCTGAACCGGGTATCATCTCTCACGTTGTCTACCTACGGAAGGATTGATATCCCGATGAACCATGATGAGCTCCTTGAGATGCTGAGGCGCGCCGGCGTCGAGGTGCCGGGTGGAGATGGGCCGATCGATGTCGAGGCCGAGGTCGAGGAGGTGCCGGCAGACGGCCACTCCGATGAGCCGGACTCCGCTGCTCCCAAGTCTGAGTCCGCACGCGAGCGCAAGCGCGCCGCGCATGCGAAGCGGAAGAAGGGTCGTCGCCCGAAGGGGGCCCCGCACGTCGACATTCCTGTCCCGCCCTTCATGGAGCGTCTGGCGCAGTGGAGCCGCAAGGCGCTTGCGGTCATGGTGGTCCTGCTGCTCCTCGCGGCGGCGGTGAGCTACTGGTGGTTCCATCCCGCGCTCAACCTTCAAAGCCCGCGCGTATGGAGCTGGATCATCATGGTCGCGCTCGTCGCCGCGGTCGTCCTCAAGGTCCTCTCCCTGCGCTCCGACCGCCATGCCGTGCTCTTCGGCCGTCTCGCCCTGCTCCCCGTGGGCATCATCGGGCTCTTCTTCCTGGGCGTTCTGGCGGGTCAGCCGTTCATGCCCGGCAACGCCGAACGCTACGCGACGGTACTCAACACCACCGAAGGCGACTTCGCCCAGGATATCGAGGAGGTCGACTACGACGACGTGCCGGTGATCGACCGTGCGTCAGCCCAGCTGCTCGGCTCTCGCGCCATGGGATCCATCCCGGAGTTCGTGAGCCAGTTCGAGATCAGCCCCGCGTACAGCCAGATCAACTACAAGGGCCGCCCGGTGCGCGTGAGCCCGCTCACCTACGCCGACCTCTTCAAGTGGCTGAGCCATCGCTCCGATGGCATTCCCGCCTACGTGCTCGTGGACATGGTCACGCAGGAGGCCGAGGTCGTGCGCCTGGAGAGCCCCATCCGCTATTCCGAGAGCGAGCCGCTCGCCCGCAACATCGATCGGTACGTGCAGCTCAAGTATCCCACCTACATGTTCGACCAGAAGAGCTTCGAGCTCGACGAGGACGGTGTTCCCTGGTGGGTCTTCCCGGTCCAGAAGCGCACGATCGGCCTGTTCGAGGGCACGACGATCCAGCGCGTCGTGCTCGTGAACGCGTGCACCGGCGAGACGGCGGATTACGCCATCGGGGATTGCCCCACGTGGGTGGACCGCGCCTACCCCAGCGACCTGCTCATCCAGCAGTACAACTGGAGCGGGGCCTACAAAAACGGCTGGCTCAACTCCTGGCTCGGCCAGCAGGGCGTGGTGCACACCACCCAGGGCACCGATGGCGAGCTCGGATACAACTACCTGGCCCAGGGTGACGATATCTACCTGTACACGGGTGTAAGCTCGGTGACGGCCGACAGTTCCAACGTCGGGTTCATCCTGGTGAACCAGCGCACCGGCGAGTCCCACTACTACCCGGTCGCGGGTGCGACCGAGGACTCCGCCCAGGCGAGCGCAGAAGGCCAGGTCCAGAACCTCAAGTACCGTGCGACCTATCCGCTGCTTCTCAACGTGGGCGGTCAGCCTACGTACTTCATGGCGCTCAAAGACGACGCCGGCCTCGTCAAGATGTACGCCATGATCAACGTCGAGCACTATCAGAGCGTGGCGACCGGCAGCACGGTCGCCTCGACTCAGGAGGACTACGTCCAGATGCTCGCGTCCTCCGGGGCGTTGAGCGAGGAGGAGGCGGCGGCGTCCGGCGCCGAGGTCGAGGTCAAGGGCACCATCGCGGGCATCGCGCAGGCGGTGATCGACGGCAACTCCCACTTCTACCTCACGCTTGAGGGCGACCAGGCGATCTACGACGTCGCCTTGCCCGGTTTGGTCGATATCGTCCGCTACCGTGTGGGAGATGCGATCACGTTGGGCTTTGCGCCCGCGAGCGGCGGCGAGGACGATGCGGAGGCGGCTGCGTCCGATGTTCGCCGCGTCGTATCTCTCGAGGGTTCCCGTGCGCAGAGCCAGGATTCTGCGGACGACTCGGCAGCAGGGGCGGTTGCGACGGGGGAGGACGGCGCCGCTTAGCGCGCGGCGCGCATCCGCCATCGGGGTCTCACCCGGCACGTCTTCGCTGTGGCGATCCTGCATGCGCCCGTTGTGCGAGGATCGGCGCACGGCAGGTCACGACCGGTCCGGCATCATCGCCGGGCCGGTTTTTTGTGCGCAGGTTACCGCTGGATCCTGTGCACTCTGCCGCAATAAAGTAACACAGATGAAATAATCCGTATCAAACAAGCCAATAAATGCATAGACGCGTATACTTTGCTCCCAAGCATTGCGTAGTGATATCGCATGGGAACTCAGGGAAGGATTTTGCTATGAAGAAATTCGGGGTATTCGCCGCATCTCTGGCGATGACGGGCACGCTGGTGCTGACCGGTTGCGGCGGTGCGACCGCCGATGCGGGCAGCACGTCCAAGGCGACCGACGGCGACGCCGGCTACACGCTGGTCGCTGACGGCACGCTCACGATCGGCACCTCCGCCGAATACGAACCGTTCGAGTATATGGAGGACGGTGAATACAAGGGTTTCGACCTCGACCTGGCCGCCGCGATCGCCGATGAGCTCGGCCTCGAGCTCAAGATCGAGAATGTCGATTTCGACACCATCGTTCCCGGTGTCGCCTCCGGCACTAAGTACGATCTGGGTATCGCCGCCATCACCGCGACCCCGGAGCGCGAGGACGAGGTGGACTTCACGGATTCTTACTACATGGACGACCAGGCCATCGTCACCATGGCCGATAACGCCGAGATCACGGGCGACAACTACGCCGAGGCACTGAACGCCGCGGGCGTGAAGATCGCCGTCCAGTCCGGCTCCACCGCCGAGGCGTTCGCCAAGGAGAATTTCCCGGAGGCGACCCTCGTGCCCTTCAAGAACGCGACTGACTGCTTCGCTGCCGTGCAGTCCAGCCAGGCTTCCGCCCTGGTGACCAACCGCTCCGTCGCGGCGCAGCTCGTCGCCACTTCCTTCAGCAACGAGCAGGTCATCAAGCAGATCTCCACGGGCGAGGAGTACGCCATCGCCGTCAACAAGAACAACGCGGCGCTGACCGAGGCCGTCAACAAGGCCATCGCCAAGCTTACCGACGACGGCACGGTCGATGAGCTCATGACGAAGTACAACATCAAGTAACGCGACCCGAGTCTACTCGTATGCGCCCTTTCCGCATGGCCGGGAAGGGCGCACCGCGCGTATTCGTGCGCGGCGCCTTCCGTCGACCGGTGCCGCGCACGGGAGTTCGAGGTCGACGACTGGAGGGAACACGATGGGAAACACGGGAACGCCGGGGCGCCCCGCCGCGACGACGCTGCGCGGAGCTGCGGGCCATGCGTTCGCGCGCGTTGCGGCCTGCCTGCTGTTCGCGATCGGCGCGCTTGTCTCGTTTGCATGCATGCCGACGAGGGCCACGGCGCTCGAGGTGGAAAAGCTCACCTGCCGCCCCAACGCGGATACGGGAAGCGACGTTTTGGGCGGCTCCGAAACGCGCATCACCTGGGAGGTCCAGGCTGCCGCGGACGAGGCGCTCGCCGGCCTTTCGCTCACGGTCCCCGAGGGTACGACGTATGAGACGGAGGATCTGCGTCTGACGATGCTTTCGGGCGAGGACCTCATGGAGCGCACGTTCATCGAACCCAAGATCGAGCAGGACGGCGAGACCCTTCGCCTGACGTTCGACGAACCGGCTCCGGCGGGGCGGTTCTTCCGCCTCGAGGTCTATGGCGTCGTGTTTCCGGCATCCGGCGGCTCGATGCAGTGCGCGGGCACCTATACGCTTGCGGACGGGTCCGAGCATGAGGTCGACGGCATTCCCGCCGTCGACGTGGTGGCGGTCACCCCCTTCGATCAGTTCAAGACGTTTCTCGAGGAGCAGCCGTGGGTCCAGGCGTGGAACTCCAACACGTTCCTGCGCCTGTTCTTCAACCCCGTCCTGATCGTGAGCAGCCTGCCGATCATCTTCACGGGTTTTCTGATGTCGCTCGCGATCGTGCTCGTGGCGTTCCCCCTCGCGATGCCGTTCGGATTCATGTTCGCCCTCATGCGCATCTCCAAGTCGAGCATCCTGCGCGGCATCGCGGCCGTTTACGTCAACCTCATCCGCGGTACGCCGGCATTCCTGCAGATCTACATCGCGTTCTTCGGTTTGCCGTTGGCGGGCGTCAACATCGACAACTACGCGCTCGGCGTGATCGTGATGGCGATGAACTCTGCGGCCTATCTGTGCGAGATCTTCCGCGCGGGCATTCAGTCCATCCCTGCGGGCCAGTCCGAGGCGGCGCGTTCGCTCGGAATGAGCGCCGCGCAGACCATGGTGTCCATCATCATCCCGCAGACCTTCCGCAACGTGATTCCCACGTTGACGAGTGAGTTCATCCTGCTGTACAAGGACACCTCGCTGCTCGCCGCCGTGGGCGTGATGGAGATCGTGATGTACGCTAAGACCATTGTCGCCACGACCGGCTCCATCACGCCGTACGTCGTCGCGGCCCTGTTCTACCTCGTGGTGACCTTGCCGTTGGCGCGGGTCGTCAGCATGCTCGAGGCGCGCCTCACGGGAGCCACCGCCGGGACGAACGCCGGTCCCGTCGCGAAGCGCCCCGCGAAGAGCGCGGGAACCGTCGTGCCCACGCCGCCCGACCATATCGCCGGCCTGTAGGCGCGGTTAAGGAGTGTTTGCTATGACCGATATGAAGGAAGCCGCGGCTGCCGGCGCGCCCGCCCCCGTCGTCCAGATCCGCGGGCTCGAGAAAGCCTACGGCGACAACGTGGTCCTGCGCGGGATCGACCTGGACGTGCACCGCGGCGAGGTCGTCGTGGTGCTGGGGCCCTCGGGCTCGGGCAAGTCGACGATGCTGCGCTGCATCAACCTGCTCGAGACGCCCACCGCTGGATCCATCGTGGTCGAAGGGGTCGACATCACCAAGAAGGGCGTGGACATCAACAAGGTCCGCTCCACGCTCGGCATGGTGTTCCAGCAGTTCAACCTGTTTCCGCATCTGTCCGCGAAGCGCAACGTGATGATCGCCCAGCAGAAGGTGCACAAGCGGAGCCGTGAAGAGGCCGAGCGCATCGCCGTCGAGGAGCTCACCAAGGTGGGGCTCGCCGACCGCGTCGACTTCATGCCCGCCCAGCTGTCCGGTGGGCAGCAGCAGCGCGTGGCCATCGCCCGGGCGTTGGCCATGAACCCGCACGTCATGCTGTTCGACGAGGCCACGAGCGCCCTCGACCCGGAACTCGTGCGCGATGTCCTCGGCGTCATGCGCGACCTCGCGCGCGACGGCATGACGATGATCGTGGTGACGCATGAGATGCAGTTCGCGCGCGACGTCGCGGACCGCGTGATATTCATGGACGGCGGCGTGATCGTCGAGCAGGGCACCCCGGAAGAGGTGTTCGACCACCCCAAGTCGGACCGCACGAAGGACTTCTTGGGGCACATCTCGTAGCGACAGCCCGTCCCGACGCGTCCCCAGAGGGCATCGGGACGCGGGCATGCGCCCCGACAGCGCAGGCGCCCCCGCTCGGCCGGTTCCGAGCGGGGGCGCCTGCATGTCGAATCAATGGGGGTCAGCCGAGCGGCCGCCCTGCGCGCATCATGCGAAGAGCAGGGCCCACAGCGCGACGATAAGCAGCACGACCGCGATGCCGCAGCCCGCGGCGAGGCCAAGCTTCATACGCGAGGCGCGGGTCCGCTCGCGTACGGACTGCTCGGCCTCGGCGAGCTGGGCCACCTGGTCCTGAATCTCGGCGGCTTCGGCGCGGTCGGCGGTGAGCGCCGCGGCGAGGCGCTCCGTCACCTCGGGATGCGCGTGGATGTCGCGCGCCCGTTCGATGGAGGCCTCTGCGTCCGCAGACTCCTGGTCCGCTGCTGCCTCGGCGTCTTCTTGCTGCTTCCGCGAGCGCTCGAGGTCTCGCAGCGCGTCCTTCAGCTCACGTTGGCGCGCGGAGGCGTCCTTGCGGGCCGATTCAAGCGCCTCGCGTGCCGCCGCCGTCTCATCGGAGACCGCACGGAACTCGGCCTTGGCTTCCTCGATCGGTTCCTTCGCCTGATCGTAGACGGTCTGGGCGGCGGCAAGCGTACGCTCGACCTCCTCGCGGATGCGCGGCAGCTCCCCGTTCGCCCTCCTCAGCTCTTCGACGGCATCGGAGATCTCGGCCGCGAGCTCTCCTTCTCGCACGCTGTACACGGCCGAGTTCGCCGAGGGGTTGCGCTGGAGCTCGGCGTACTCGGAGCGCAGGGCGGACAGTCGGTCCTCGGCTGCGCGAACGGCGCGCTCCGCCGCCTCCACGGCGGTCTTGCGGTCCTCGCGCGCCTCGTCGAGCGCGCGTTCGGCGTCGGAGAGGCGCCGCTTCACGCGCGTGGCGGACTCGCGCGCGGACTCCTCGTGCGCCTCGGCGGAGTCGAGCGCCGCCTTGAGGCGCTTCTCGGATGCAGCGTCGGCGTCCTTCATCTGCTCGAGCTCGTCCTTTGCGCTCGCGATGCGATCCCTCAGGGCCTGAAGCTCGGCTTGGGCCTGGGCTTTTCTCCGGAGGGCGCACATCTTGCGCTCGTTTTGCTCGGAGACGATGTCGGCGAAGCGCGCTGTGACGTCTTGACGGTAGGCGAGCTCACGGCTCTGGTCCTCGATGCGCTGGGCGAGCTCCTCGAGCGTCCCGCGCGCCTCCGCATGCGCTCGCTTGGCGGCGCTCACCTCGCGCACGGCGCCCACTCCGTGCGCGATGAGGTTGCCGACGGAGGAGGCCGCTTCGGTGGCTGCCGTAGCGAGGTTGCGCGTGGGGGCGGGTTTGGGTTCGGAGGCGTTTCGGGCTGCCTCGAGGATCTCGCGCGGCACCGATGCGTCGGGGCCTCCGTCGATCACCTCGAACCCCTGGGGGAGCGGCTCCGGGTCGTCACCGAAGCTCTCGTACTCCTCTCGGGTGAGGAAGCGCGGCATGGCCCCCTGCGGCGCTTCGCGCAGGGGGGATTCGGGTGCGGTGCCGACGGCCGGGGTCGGCTCGGGATCCGTGCCGTCCTCGTCCGAGGCGGGGTTTTCGTCGGCGCATGCATCGGGGCCGTCGGATTGCGACGCGCGCGCTGCCTGCTCGGTGCCCGTATCCGGCTCGGCGCGATCCTCCGCCGCATCTGGCTCCGCCGGTTGCTCCGCAGCGCCGAGGATGACCGGGGCGTCCTCGGCTGTTCGGTCCTCCTCGGGAGCTTCCGATGAGTCCGCGACCTGGTCCCCGTGCGCTTCCTGTTCGTCGGGACCCCCGAGGCCAAGCCGGTCGCTCTCGACCGCATCGTCCCGCTGAGCGAGAAGCCCGGTGTCGGCCTCGGCGGGCTGGGCGGAGGCGTTGTCGTGGGAATTCTCGACGGCGGCGTCCGATGACGTTATCTCGTCGATCGACTCGGGCGTGCCTGGCATCGTCTGCTCCCCATCCATGGCTTCCTCCGCTTCATATCGCATGCGGGCGCTGTGCTCCCGCGACTCGTTAGCGCACTCCATCATATACCCCAGCGATGACAGATGCCGCCGTCCCGTTGCCATTCATCGTCAATACCATGGTCGCGGTTTGGCGTTACGGGCCGCTGGGTACGTTCCGGATGAATAGTGCAACTGCGCGCGTGCGCGCGAGAAGGGAGATGCATCATGGGATGCTTCACGGGCAAGACGGTCATCGTTACCGGCGGAGGCAAGGCGACGCTTCAGGACGGCTCCGCCGGCTCCATCGGCTACGGCATCGGCATCGCTTTCGCCAAGGAGGGCGCGAACCTGGTTATCACCGGGCGCAACAAGGCCAAGCTCGACGCTGCGAAGGAATCGCTCGAGGCCGCGTACGGCATCGAGGTCCTTCCCGTCCAGGCCGACGTCTCGGCGGGTCAGGACAACGAGGCCGTCGTTCAGCACGTTGTCGACGAGGCGATCGCGAGGTTCGGGCGCATCGATGCCCTCGTTAACAACGCGCAGGCCTCCGCTTCGGGCGTCACCATCGCCGACCACACCATGGAGCAGTTCGACCTGGCTCTGTACTCAGGCCTGTACGCCACCTTCCTCTACATGCAGAAGTGCTATCCGCACCTCAAGGAGACCCGTGGCTCCGTCGTGAACTTCGCGTCCGGCGCCGGTCTGTTCGGCAACTACGGCCAGTGCTCGTATGCCGCCGCCAAGGAGGGCATCCGCGGGCTCACCCGCGTCGCCGCCAACGAATGGGGTAAGGACGGCATCAACGTCAACATCGTCTGCCCGCTCGCCTGGACCGCCCAGCTGGAGAACTTCCAGACTGCCTACCCCGAGGCATTCGAGGCGAACGTCCACATGCCGCCGGCGGGCCATTACGGCGATGTCGAGACCGAGATCGGCCGCGTCGTCGTCCAGCTCTGCGGACCCGATTTCAAGTACATGAACGGTGAGACCCTCACGCTGGAGGGCGGCATGGGCCTGCGTCCGTAGGCTATTTCGGGTGCCATGGCTCGGGGTTCACAGGTAGTGTGCCGCATGCGAGGGCGGTGACCCGTTTTGTCAGTTTCGGTCCGAGGCATCGAGAGGTCCTGGACTGTGCAGGGGATGTGCCCGTCCGGCCGCACGTCGGGCGGGCCTTTCGTCTTCATTGCATGCCGTCCGTGTGGGAAGCGGATCAAATAGGAGGGCATGGCGCTTCGGCGGCCGATGCAGCCCCCATCAAGCTCGCTCTGAGGATTGTGCTCTAGTCGAGGGGTCTGTTGAAAAGAAGAATACCTAACCCCCTGCGTTTCTGGACAAATCTGCCAGATAATGACGATGACGTGCGGAACAACGGGGTCATCTTAACGGTATCGTAGTGTGTAGATTGACATGCGTCGTTTAAATGCAAGGATAAGGTTCCTCGTTCACGCCTGCGTATTTGTATTTCCCGTAATGAGCACGTTGACATCGTCACTATCTGGCAAATCTGTCCAAATTATCAGGGGGTTACTAGAAAAAGCAAATATACAGACCCCTCAAACCCTGGATTTCGCGGTACGCTTGGGGTGCTAAGGCGATTTCCACCGGCGCGCGGAAGGCCGACTCTCCGATCCAGAGGCCGTGCGCCGCCCATGATGATTCCGAGGCGAAAGCGGCATGCCAAGGGGGCGGGGAGGGTTGCGGGCTGTTGAACCAGGTGCGGCATCCGGGACGATCGGGGAGGTGCCTTTCGACGTGCCGTCGAACCTGCCGACTTTTTATGCTGCTTGAATCGGGCTATGCGCATCAGGTGGCACCCGATAGTAGAATAGACGGCTGATCGTTCACGGTGCCGCGGATGCGCATCGGTCGCGCGCCGGACGCCGAGATGTTGAGGAGCCGCTTCATGGACCAATCCCTGTTCACCTACGATATCGTCGCCGAGGATCCCAAGACGCATGCGCGCGCGGGCGTCCTGCATACGCCGCATGGCGACATCGAGACCCCGATCTTCATGCCCGTCGGCACGCGTGCGACGGTCAAGGGCGTTCCCTGGGAGACGGTGCGCGACCTCGGCGCGCAGATCGTGCTCTCCAACACGTACCATCTCGCCATGCGTCCGGGCGCAGATCTGATCGAGGAGATGGGCGGCCTGCACTCCTTCATGAACTGGCACGGGCCCATCCTCACCGATTCGGGCGGGTTCCAGGTTTTCTCGCATAACGATGCGGTCAAGCTCTCCAACGAGGGCGTTCGTTTCATCGCGACCGACTACGACGGCAGCCACGTCTTCTGGACGCCCGAGGACAACATGGCGATCGCCCAGAAGCTCGGCAGCGACATCTGCATGCAGCTCGACCAGTGCCCGGGCTACCCCGCTGAGAAGAGCTACGTCGCCCGCGCCGTCGAGCTCTCCAGCATGTGGGCAGAGCGCTGCTACAAGGCCCATACGCGCCCCGATCAGGCGCTGTTCGGTATCGTGCAGGGCGGAATGCACATGGACCTGCGGCTTCGCTCCCTTAAGCACCTCGAGGAGCTCGGCGACTTTCCGGGTTACGGCATCGGGGGCTACTCGGTGGGCGAGGACCACGAGACCATGTTCGAGACGCTTGCGCCGCTCGTCTCCGAGCACATGCCGCGCCATAAGCCGCGCTACCTCATGGGTGTCGGCAACCCGACGACGCTCGTGCGCGGCGTGGGATACGGCATCGATATGTTCGACTGCGTGCTGCCTACGCGCACGGGCCGCATGGGCACGGCGTTTTCCAGCGAGGGGCGCCTCAACTTCCGGAACGCCCGCTTCGCGCGCGACGCCGGTCCGATCGACCCGACCTGCACCTGCCCGGTCTGCACGGGCGGCTACAGCCGTGCGCATATCCGCCACATGGTGACCACCAAGGAGATGCTCGGCGGCATCCTCCTGTCGATCCACAACATCTACTACCTACTCGACCTCATGCGTCGCGCCCGTGCGGCCATCATCGAGGGCACCTACGGGGACTTCATCTCGTCCTGGATGGCGAGTCCCGCTTCCCAGGATTACTGATCCGTCCGCCTTTCCGCCTTGCCGCCGGCGGCGCGCCGTGCGGCCGCACACGGCGGTTCCGGTTCCATATCTTGTCCTGCATGGAAACGCGCCGCCCCGTCTCGGTTCAAGAGACGGGGCGGCGCTGTCGTTGCGCGGGGCCGTTGGTGCGTGGCGTAGCGCCGACCGCCCGATATCGCCCGCGGCGTCCGGCGGGGCCGCGGGCGAGACCCACTGGGCGGATTGCGGCTACTGGTAGCGCAGGCACACGACGGGGTCGAGCCTCGCCGCGCGCCGCGCAGGATAGAATCCGAACAGCACGCCGATGGCGACGGAGATCCCTACGGCGAGTGCGACCGTGACGAGCGAGAACGCGGGCGCGAACGTCACGCTTCCCCCGTTGGCGGAAAGCGACTGGAGAAGCCCCATGTTGGTCACGACGATCGCGATGCCCCAGGCGACGAGGTATCCCATCACGGTCCCGATGATGCCTCCCAGCACGCAGATGGCGATGGATTCCATGAGGAACTGCCGCGTGATGTCGCGTCCCCGCGCCCCGAGCGCACGCCGGACGCCGATCTCGCGGATGCGCTCGGTCACGTTGGTGAGCATCATGTTCATGATGCCGATGCCGCCCACCAAAAGGGAGATGCCGGCGACCGCTCCCGTGATGATCTGGAACGCCATGGTGAAGCTCTTGAGCGAGTCGATCTGGGCCTTCATGCTGTAGACCCAGATGTAGTCGTCGATCTCGTCCTCGGGGACGCGCTGCGTCTTCGCCAGGGCGCCCTTGATGTCGCTCACGGCGGACTCCACGTCGACTCCCTCGCGCACGAAGGCGATCGCCTGGTCGAAGGATCCCTGCGGAAGCCACGAGAGTCCCCGCGCCACGGTCTTGACGGGCATGATCAGGTTCATGTAGGAGTCGTTGCCCATCCCGCCGCTCGCCGCGTCAGCCACGCCGACGATGGTGTAGCTGCCGTCGCCCACCTTGACCTGCTTACCGATCACGTCTGCGTCGGGCTTGCCGAAATAGGTCTTCACACCGCCGCGCTCGATGATGGCGACGCGGGCCCCGCTCGCCTCTTCCTGGGCGTTGAACAGGCGCCCCTCGGTGAGCTTCACCTGCCCGGTCATCTCGAGCATGTGCGCTGAGGTCCCCGTGACGGAGATGGAGATCTGCCGGTCGTCCACCTTGGTCTCCCCGAAGCCCGAGAGGGTGCCTTCGATGAACTCGATGGAGCCGACCAGCTTGCCGAGCCTCTCGATATCGGTCTCCTTGAGCGGGCTCGACGTCCCGATCTGCACCATGCGGGCGGCGTTGAGGCCGAGGCCGGAGAGCAGCGTCTGCTGGACGCCGCCGATCAGGGAGGTCATCGCGATCACCGCGGCGATGCCGATCACGATGCCGAGGACCGTGAGGAGCGTGCGGCCGCGGTTCGCCTCGAGTGCGCGGAGCGCCTCGCGCAGCAGGTCGCGTACGTTCATCGCGCATCTCCTTTCATGTTGCGGGCGATCGGGAACCCCGCTGTTCGCTGGTCACCGCTGGCGACGCTCGGCGCGCTTTGGGCCTCGCGGTACAGGCGCCCGTCGCGAATGGTCACGCGGCGGTCCGCCTCGGCGGCGACATCGGTGTCGTGCGTGATGAGCACGATGGTCTTTCCCTGCCGCTTGAGCGCATGGAAGGTGTCGAGCACCATGCGTCCCGTCACGGAGTCCAAGTTGCCGGTGGGCTCGTCCGCCAGGATGATCGCCGGGTCGTTCACGAGCGCGCGGGCGATGGCGACGCGCTGCATCTGACCGCCCGACAGCTCGTTCGTCCTGTGGTCGTAGTGGTCGACCGGCAGTCCCGTCGCGCGCAGCGCGTGGACGGCTCGGCGTTCGCGGTCCGCGCGGGCGACGTCGGTGTAGGCGAGCGGGAGCATCACGTTGTCGAGCACCGTCATGCGGGGCAGCAGGTTGAAGCTCTGGAAGACGAATCCGATGCGCGTGGCGCGTATCTCGGCGAGCTCGTCGTCGAGCCGCGCGAGATCGAGTCCCTCGAGCAGGTAGGTGCCGCTTGTGGGCGTATCGAGGCACCCCAGGATGTTCATGAGGGTCGACTTTCCCGAGCCGGAGGGGCCCACGATGGCGAGGAACTCCCCGGGCATCACGGTGAGCGATATGTCGTGCAGGATGTGGGCGAGGCCCGCCTCGGTCTCGAAGATCCGGTGGATATGCCGGATATCGATGACGGGCCTGGCGTTCAAGCCCGGTGCGGCCGCCGATGCCGCGGCGGGGTGTGGCGCCACCTGGCCGGGAGGCGCCGCCGCCAAGATCTTGGGAAGCATGCCTACACCGCCATGTCCATGTCGATGCCGGCAGACCCGGACGCGCCGTCCATGGCGCCCGCCCCGTCGTCGCCGAGGTCCGCGCCGGAGATCACGAGCGTCTCGTCGCCGGCGAGCGGGGAGGTCACCATGTCGGGGTTGGAGTCGGCGGCCGCATCGGCGGGGCGTCCCACGACGGCGAAGTCGTCGTTCTGTGCGACGACCTGCACGTCGACGCGCTCGTGCGCGCCCGTCTCGGGATCGGTCTCCACTACGACGTGGTAGTTCTCTCCGTCGTCGCTCATGAGGGCGATGGAGGGCACCATGACCACGTCGTCCAGGCGCTCGGTGGTGATCTGGACGCTTGCGGTCATGCCCGGCTTCAGGCGCGGGTCGGGCGTCTCGATGAGGACGTCTACAGCGAACTGGACGCCCCCTTCGGATCCGTACATGCCGCCCGCCCCATCGCCGCTCGCGGTCGAGGCGATGCCCGTGACCTTGCCGGTCAAGACGAGGTCCTCGAAGGCGGGGAACGTGATGGAGGCCTGCTGGTCGACAGCGATCTTCGAGATGTCCTCCTCTCCGACCTGAATGGTGACCTTCATCTTCGAGAGATCTGCCACCTGCATGAGCGGCTGGCCGTTATCCAGGGCCGCGGCGACGGGCGCGCCGACCTTGGCGTTCATGGTTATCACGTTGCCCGTGATGGGGGAGGTCACGGTGCGCTGCGCCGCGGCGGCGACCGCGGTGTCGTATGCGGTCGTCGCGGTCTCGACTTCCAGGGCCGCGGCGTCGACGGCGTCCTGGGAGTACACAGCGGTCTCCTGTCCGGACTCGGGGTCGACCGCGGTCTCTCCGCGCTTGGCGGCGGCCAGGGCGGCCTTGGCCGCCTTGAGCGCGCGCTCGGCCTCCGTCACGGCGCGGTCAAGCTCGTCGTTCTTGATGGTCATGAGCACATCGCCCTTGTTGACGAGCTGGCCCGCGACGACGCGGACCTCCGCGATGGTGCCGCCGATCTCGGGGGCGATCACGGTGCTCGAGAGCGGTTCGAGCGTGCCGGATGCGTCGATTGACGTTCTGTACTCGCCGCGCAGGGCGAAATCGGTCACGACGCCGAGGCCTTCCTCGGGTTTGGGCGAGAGCAGCGACACAGCGACGGCGCCTACCGCCAGGACGCCGACGACGACGCCCGCGGCGATGCCGCGGCGGATGAGCTTCTTCTTGCGGCGTTCGGCGCGCCGGGCCTTGAGGGCAGCATAGGCCTCGGCGTCCGAGCCCTCCAGGGGCGCGGACGGGCCTGCGCCCTGAGCTGCCTGCGATGTATCGGACGAGATGAGGGGGACGGCATCGGGCTCGATGGCGGGGATGACGGCTGTGGGCCGCTCGGGGCCCACGGGATCCTTCTCGATGGTCATGGCGCTCCTTGCTGTAGGGATAGCGGACGTCAGCATCGGTTATAGCGCAAGGAGCGCTCCCCGTGCGGAAGGTGACGGATGCGTCATGCTCGGCGCCGCTCGCCGGATGCCCCCGTCGCGGCATCCGGGGGCGCTCGCGCAGATGCCGCCGTGTGTCCCCGGCACGAGTCGCAGCGAGCTAGGCGGAATCCTCGCGCAGCACGGCGACGATCGAGCCCGTCCGGCTCGATCGCAGCGCGTACCAGGTTGACAGTGCGAGCACGCCGGCGACCAGGCAGACGGCCGCCGCCGTCCATCCGAGCGGGATGGAGAAGTCGAGCCCTTCGAAGCTCAGCCGCATTGCCTGGTAGATCAAAAGCGTCACGCACGCTCCGAGCGCCAACCCGATCGCGAGGCCGCGCCAGGCGAACGACGCGCATTCGAGCGCGATCATCCTCCAGAACGCGCGGTCGCCCATGCCCATGCTCTTGAGCATCGCGAACTCGCGGCGTCGCAGGATGATGGAGCTCGTGAGCGTGTTGAACACGTTGGCCACCGCGATGGCGCCGGTGATTGCGATGAAGCAGGCGATGAAGAGCTGCACGGTCTCGGCCATGAGCCGCGCGGTGCGGACGTTCTCGGCGTTGTTGGACAGATGGCTGCGGTACCACGCGCTCCCGCTGAGGTCGGCGGCGATGATGGAGTTCATCTCCGCCGCCGCGCCGCGCGCTTCCTCGGTCGCGAAGGAGAGGTAGGCGTAGAGCGTGTTGCCGTAGGCGCCCTCCTCGGAGTGGAAGGCGAAGGGGGCGGCGAGGGAGCCGTCCTCAACGTCGGTGACGACGTCCTCGGTGCCCGCTGCGAGGGCGGGGAGCGCCGTGGCGGGCAGCACGAGCGTGGGCCAGATCGACGCATATGCCTTGATGGGCGCCGGAAAGGTCTTCACGATCGCGCCGACCGGCAGGTCGTATGAATCGAGGAGCACGTCGGAGAGGGGACGGTCGAGCGTCTGGTATATCGGGTTCCCGTTCTCGTCGTAGCGCTCGATCCCCTCGCTTCCGTATCCTTCGTAGTGCGCGATCGGCACACCCTGCTCGTCGACGTCGATCTCGGTGAACATGCCGTTCTCCATGGAGGCGATGTGCGTGAAAAGGCGTGCGGTCCCTGTGGCCTCGAACAGGTTGCGCACGGAGTAGCGCTCTCCGTTGCTCGCCTGCGTCCCGTTGAGCGCGACGGCGACGGGACTGTCGGGGCTGTCGTACCGGGCGCGGGGAAGGTCGTTGGCATCGAGGATCTCCCGCCAGGAGGTCTCGTCCACAAACAGGACGGTCAGGGGCGCGTAGACGATGCCGTCGGAGGTCATGCCGCGGTCGGGCGTGTCGTATTGGTCGCTTTGCCCGGATAGCTCGTCGTAGTCGACCATCCCCGTCTCAAAGCATCCGTACAGGGAGGCTATCAGCGTGAAGCCCTCGCCCCGCGCGCCCGCGACGCGCGCGAGCTTTCGATAGGCGGTATCGATATCCGTAAGGCCGTCCGACGTCGTCTCGTCTGGCTGGAGCAGCCGGTTGAGCGCGACCTCGATATCGCTGCCGCCGCTGTCCACCACCTGCGTGAGATAGCCGAGGTAGTGGGAGATGGAGCCTGAGATGATGATGAGGGCGACCGATACGGCGAGCGACGCCACGGCCACGCGGCCCTTGGCACTCGAGCGCGTGAGGTTGCGGTGGGCGAGCAGGGCGGGTACGCCTCCTGCCCGCAGGCGGAGGCCGTCGAGGCCCGCGGGCGCCTTCGCCTGCGGGCGGCCCCGGCGTCTTCCTGCGCGCTCGCGTCGGGTGAGGCGCACGTCGCGGCTCGAGCGGATGGCGTCCACGGCCGAGACGCGGCTCGCGCGCCATGCGGGAATGGCGGCGCTGACGAGCACCGTAACGACCGCGAGCAGGGAGGAGACGGCGAGCACCGCGGGCTCGACGGCGATGGAGGTGAGGCCTGAGCCCTCGAACGCCTTCTGGTCGATGAGCATGCCGACGCCCTCGCCCGCGACGTTGAACACGGCGAAGGTTCCTGCGAGTCCGATGGCGAGGCCTGCGGGGATGCCGAGCGCGGCGAGCATGAGCGCCTCGGCGTAGACCGTCCGACGCAGCTGCCTCCTGCTGGCTCCCAGCGAGGCCAGCAGGCCGAACTGCCGCGTCCGCTCGGAGACGGCGATGGCGAACGCGTTGTAGATGAGGGACACCGAGGCTACGACGACCACCGCGGACAGGATCGCGGCGATCATATAGAGGGTTCCCCAGATCGACCGGTCGTCCACCATGCCCTGGTAGCGCAGCAGGCCGTCGTGGGTGTACGCGACGGCCTGGTCGGCTTCCGCATCGACGGGGCGCTGCTCATGGCCGGCGTCGTCGTCTCCCGACGGCCCGTGCGCGTAGTCGTCGACGAACCCGTCGATCTTGCTGCGAGAGGCGAGGTCGGTGGCGACGTAGGCGCTCGTCTGGAGCGCGGGCATGTCAGATGCGCAGGTGAATCCCAGGTAGCCGGGGCCCTCAGACCCCCATTGGTCATACGAGCTGTCGTCCTCAGGGCCGTGGAACCCCACGACCGTATAGGTTGCGGGCGCCGCGGGGTCCTTCAGGTACTCGCTGATGACGTCGCCCTGGGCGCTCTCGGCGGTGTAGAGGGATTCGCTGTAGAGGCAGGGCGCCTGCTCACCCGTCTCGGGGTCGATGTATATGCGCCGGCCCAGCGAAAGTTCGACGGTGCTGCCGAGGTCGAGCGCGCCGTCCCAGCTCGCGCGCGGCGCGGTGTCGTCGAGGCCCGAGGTGGGCAAGCTCTCGTACAGCCAGCTTCCGCTCTCGACGGTCTGTCCCTTGATGCCGAGGTTGAGCACGATCTCGCCCGGTGCGCTGGGGGCGCGCCCGTAGACGATATGGGGCTGGGGCCGCAAACCGGACAGGGCGTCGGAGGTGGGCCATTCCTCAACACTCAGATAACGGCCCCAATAGCCCTCGAAGCTCTTGGGCATGAGGGCGTCGCCGTAGTGCACGCGCTCGTAGCGTTGCGTAACGCGGGGATCTTGGCGCAGGCGGTCGAGGTCGTCCTCGGCGAGGTTCATGAATTCGACCTGCCAGGATCCCTCGGTCATGATCTCGGCTTTGAGCAGGCCGGAGTAGAGCGTGGTGACGCTTGTGAATATGGCGGTGATGAGCGCGCACGACAGCGCGATGCCGATGATGGACACGACGGTCCGCGTGCGGTTGAGCTTGAGCGATCGGGCGGCGAAGCGGCGGAAGACGCCGCCGCGGCCGTCGAGGCCGGCCACCTCAGGCCCTCCGCTCGTCGCGGACGATGCGGCCGTCCTCGATCGCGATCACGCGGTCGGCCATGAGCGCGATGTCCTCGTCGTGGGTGATCACGATCAGCGTTTGCTTGAGCTTGCGGTTGGAGGAGCGCAAAAGCGCCATGATCTCGGCCGAGTTCCTGGTATCGAGGTTGCCCGTGGGCTCATCGGCGAGGATGACGGCGGGCGCGTTCATGAGCGCGCGGCCGATGGCGACGCGCTGCTGCTGGCCGCCGGACAGCTGGCTGGGGAGATAGCGCTCGCGCCCGTTGAGGCCGAGAGCGGCTACGAGGGAGGCGAGGCGGTCCTCGTTGACGGGACGCCCGTCCATGAGGACGGGAAGGGTCATGTTCTCGACGACGTCGAGGACGGGGATGAGGTTGTAGAACTGGTAGACGAGGCCGACCTCGCGCCTTCGGAAGACGGCGAGCTCCTCGTCGCTGCGCGCGAAGATGTCCTGTCCCTGCAGGCGCACCGTCCCCGAGGTGGGACGGTCGACGCCGCCCATGAGGTGCATGAGCGTCGACTTTCCCGAGCCCGAGCTCCCCACGATCGCGATGAACTCGCCGGCGTCGACGGTGAAGCTGACATCGTCGAGGGCGGTCACGGCGGTCGGGCCCGTGCCGTAGACGCGGGTGAGGTGCTCGATGGTGAGGATGTTCATGCGCGTCCTTCCGACGGTTCCGTGCCTGACTACCATACTGGACGTGCGCCCTTGCCGCACCGTGACCGCAAGATGACGGTTTCGTCATCCGCTCGTGCACTCGCGCGCAGGGCGATCTCGACGGTCTCCGGGCTGTACATGCGGACCTCCGTTCCGGACCGCCGGGGCGGTCCAACTTTTTGTCCGCACTCCCCAGCCAAACGTTCAGCGTGCCATTAGGGTACGTCCCTTTTGGCGCGCCTGCCGGGGCGGGGCGCTACACCACGGTCTTGAAGAAGGTCATCTCGAAGACCGCCCCGGCACGGCGTCCCTGCTCGTCGACGGCATTGTCTGCGGTGAGGGCCCCGCCCTGTGCGGTGACGAGGCTGCGTGCGAGCGCGAGGCCGATACCCACGCCGGCGGGATTGACCTGAGCAGAGTCGCTGTCTGGCGACGTACCTCGATAGAAGCGCTCGAAGATATGGGGGAGGTCCGCCTCGTCGATGCCGGGCCCGCTGTCCTGGACGCGGATACGGCAGGCGAGGGCGTCCTCCGTGACCGAAAGGCGCACCGAGCCTCCGGCGGGGGTGTGCTCCATGCAGTTCTTGAGGATGTTGCCGAGCGCCTCCACGCTCCATGCGAGGTCGCCCTCGTAGCCCGCGTCCTCCTGGATCCGGGAATCGAACGAGACGTCGGCGATGTCGTAGGCGATGGCGAGGGGCTCGAACGAGCGGCGCACGAGCTCGGCGGCATCCACGGGCGCATGTACGAGGCGAATGGCCCCGGCGTCGATGCGGGCGAGCTTGAGGAGGGCGGCTACGAGGTCCTCCACGCGTGCCTGGAGGTTCTGCACGAGGCGGACGCGCTGCGCTATGTCGGCGGTCTCGGGCGTATCGCCGGCACGCGTGCGGATGAGCTCGAGCGACAGCGCAATCGATGTGAGCGGCGTCTTGAGCTGATGCGATATGTCGGCGAGCGAGTCGGAGAGCGCGCGCTTCTCGCGCTCGAGCTCATCGACGGTGAGGTTGAGGCGGCTTACGACCTTGTCCAGCTCGCACGCGAGGATGGCGAGCTCGCCCTCCTCCATCGAGCGGAACTCGATCGACCGGTCGCCGGAGAGCGTGCGGTCGAGGCGTGACGACAGCTCGGCGAGCTTGCGGTAGCGTGCGCGCGTGAACATGAGGAATAGCGCGATGAGCGCAGCGGACGCGGCGGCCACGGCGCCGCAGGCGATGCGGCGCACCTGCGCGAGCGCATCGGGGTCCAGGTCGGGCAGGGCTTCAGGAAGCGCGAGACACGTGGCCGCGACCGCCAGACAGGCGAGCAGCGCGGACCCCGCGAGGGCGCGACGGACCTCCTTGTTCCTCAGCAGCATGAGCGCACCTAGCCCAGGGCCTTGTAGCCCAGCCCGCGCACCGTCTGGATCAGGCGGGGATCGCTCGGGTCTTCCTCGATCTTGTCCCGCAGGCGCTTGATGTAGACGGAGAGGGTGTTCTCCTCGATGTAGGTCCCCGCGTCGTCCCACAGGGCGTCGCGCATCATCTCGCGCGTGACCAGCCTGCCGGGGTTGGTCGCGAAGAGCAGGAGCAGGCGGTATTCGAGCGCCGAGAGGACGATCTCGCGTCCCCGGCGCTCGACGTGGGCGCGATCGGTGTCGACGGTGAGGTCGCCGAACCGGACGATGCGCTGGGAGGGCTGGCTGCGCCGTATGGTCGAGGCGACGCGCGCGAGCAGCTCGCGGGGCCTGAAGGGCTTGGGGATGTAGTCGTCCGCTCCCAGCTCGAGGCCCGCCACGGTGTTACCCTCGTCGTCGAAGGCGGTGAGGAAGATCACGGGCACCTGGGGCGCCACGCGCTTGATGGCGGCGCAGACGGAAAACCCGCTGCCCTCGGCGAGCGTTATGTCGAGGAGGACGAGGTGGTAGGGGGAGGACCCGTCGAGCTTCCCTCCGAGCGCGCGCCTGATCGCGGCGTCCTGGGTCGCCGCCGTGTCCACGCAGTAGCCCTCCTTGGCGAGCAGCTCCGTGAGGGAGGCGATGATGATGGGGTCATCCTCTACCAGGAGAATGCGATGGGCCATGGGTGAACCTTCCTTCGTGGCTGGTGCGCGCCCGGCGCGTCAGGCGTGCGTGATGACGCAGACGCCGACGTGCAGCAGCTCATGGAGCTCAGCTGCCTTCTCGGGCGGCAGGTTGACGCAGCCGTGGCTTCCCACGCGCGTGTAGGCGGTGGGGTCGGAGAAGCTTGAGGCGGCTTGCCAGTCGGCATCGTGGAGGCCCACGGCGCCGCCGATGAACGACATCCAGTAGTTGACGGGCGTCTTGTAGTCCGGCTCGCCATCCTTGTTCTCATCGGCTCCCACGAGCAGCGCGCCGCCGCTGTTGGAGTTGATGAAGTAGATGCCCTCGGGCGTCTGGTTGTTGTAGTTGGGGTTTCCGGTGATGCACCCCGACTCCCAGATGAGCTTGTCGTTCGCATCGTAGTAGCGCACGTGCTGCTCGGTGAGGTCGACGTCGACGTAGGCGCCCCAATCGCGCGCGCCCACGCCCGCGTAGATGTCGGCCGTCTGCTTGGTGGGCACCTCTATGGTCCCCGTCTGCTTCTCGGCGACGGCCGTCTGGATGAGCTCCGCCAGCGCGGCCTCGTCGCTGACCCAGCCGTAGGTGCCGCCGGAGACGGTGACCGTCTTGCCGTCGGGGCGCGTGTAGGTGCGCTGGCTGCCGGCGGTGTCGAGCTTGGAGACCGCGAGCTCGCGGATCCAGGCGGCGAGCGCGTCGTGGTCGAGCGTAGGGGTGAGGGCCTCGTCGAAGGTGATCCACTGGGTCATCGTGGCGCCGTCGAGGGTGCCGACGGTCTGGCCGCCCATGGTGAGGTCGACGTCCACGCCGATGATCTGGTTGGCGGCGTCGCAGGCCGCCTGGAGCTCGTCGTCGCTGGCGCCGCCGGCGAGCGGCTCGTAGGCGGACTCGTCGGTGCGGGCGGAATCGGACGCGCGCCTGACCGCAGCGACGCAAGCTTCGATGACGGCGTCCTTGTTGAGCCGCTGGTTGCTGCGGGCCGTGGCCACGGTGAACGTTCCGCTCTCCGCGTCGTAGGCGCCGGCTGCGTCGAACGAACCTGCGCGGCCCTCGTTAAAGGCGTCGACGGCGGCACCGATCTTGGCGGCGAGGTCCTCCTCGTCGAACGTCGCTTGGACCGATCCGGTATCGGGCCCTTGGCCGGATGTCAGGGAGGAGACGAGGCGGACCGGCCAGATGAAGGGTTCGTTGGAGGCGATCACCGACTGCGCCTCGGCGGACGCATCGATGGTGAGGGCGCCGTCTTCGGGCGTCCAGGACGCGTCGAAGCCCAGTCCGGTGACATCGAGCTTGTAGCCGTCGAGCGCTCGCTCGACGGCGGATGCGGCGTCAGCCGCCCCCATGAGGGAGACGTCGGCGCCGGCGATGCGGGTGCCGGGATAGCAGATGTTGGAGAACGCGGCGACGCCACCAGCATAGGCGATCGCGATCGTCCCGGCGGCAACCCCCAGGGCGATTTTCGCCCCGCGTCCGCTACGGACGGAACCGCCTGCAGCCCTCGCATGGCACGGGGCGGTTCCTGCCTGCCGCGCGGCGTCGCAGGCCGCATGCGGGCGGGAGGGGCGCTGGCGGATGGGCGAGGTCGTCTCCGCCGCCGGGCCCGTCTGGCGCTGAGCGGGGAGCACGCGGGTCACCGAGGCATCGGGCGCCGGGCGCGGTGGGCGCTGCGCGCCCGGCTGCCCGGCTGATCCGACGGAGGGGATGCGGCGGGAGCTTACGGCGCCGTTCGCGCGGTTGCGCCCGGTGACGGGACGCGGGGGCTGGATGTTGCGGTCGCTCTCTGAGGGGTTGGACATATACGTGCATCCTCGCTGGGTCTCAATCTCGGAGTGAAGGTCCGGGACATAGGTGGTTCGGTAAGGATTATACGTATCTGCGAGGACAAATGCCGGTCGTGCGCATCTTTCACAATCCCGCCCTCCATATGAGGTGCGTATGCCCCGCGCCGTCCGTGCGTTCTTGGCGGCTCGCAGCATGGGTGCGCGCCGGGTCCATCGGTGCCCTTGCGGGCGTGGACATCCGGCGCGTACATATAGGGGCCCCTCGTCCGTGCGCGAGGGGCCCCTTTGCGTGTGGGACCGACGCGTGCGTCTACTCCCCGTCTACGCGTGGTCCTCGAATCCTCTTCTGCCCAGGCGCTCGAACTTCGACATGTCGGAATCGGCCATGCCCTGGGTGGGGTCGTTCATGCGCTTGTCGTGCATCGGATCGCGCTCATCGGCCCACATGCGCTCGGCCACCGGCGCCCAGGCCCTGGCGGCCGGGGCGGTCTTGTCGCGCAGCTGCTCGGGGGTCTCGGGCTCGATCAGGTCTGTGGGGTGAGCACCCGTCTGTGCCACGAGCTCCGGCAGGATGTCGGGGTTCTCCAGCATGGGACAGGGCATGAGGTGGTTGCTGTTGAAGGGCTGGCCGTCATGATAGGCCATGAACAGGGGCGAGCGTAGCGCGTCGAGAAGGCTCACCTCGTGGATGTTGGCATTGCTGTAGTGGATGAACACGCAGGGTTCGACGTCGCCCGCAGCGTTGATGTGCAGATAGCGCCGTCCGCCCGCGATGCAACCGCCCACGTACTCTCCGTCGTTTTGGAAATCGAGCGTGAACAGCGGCTTCCTTTCGCGCATCGCGCGCACGAACCGGTACATCTTCTCGCGCTGCTCGGGCGTGGGGATGAGCTCGGGGCCGGCTGCGCTGCCCACCGGCATGTAGTGGAAGTACCAGCAGAACAGGGCTCCCTTGTCGATCATCCAGTCGATGTTCTCCTCGGTCGCCACGGTGTCCGCGTTCGCGCGGGTCCAGCAGCAGGAGATGCCGAACGGAAGCTTGCGCTCGCGCAGCAGGTCCATGGCGTGCTCGATCTTGGCGTACGTGTCCTCGCCGCGACGGGCGTCGGTGGTCGCCTCGTTGCCTTCCGCCGAGATGGCCGGCACGAAGTTCGCCACGCGGATCATCTCGTCGCAGAAGGCCTCATCGATCAGCGTCGCGTTCGTGAAGCACAAAAACGCGCAGTCCGGGTGCGCCTCGCAGATACGGATGAGGTCGCCCTTGCGGACCAGCGGTTCACCTCCCGTATAGATGTAGATGTGGCATCCGAGCTCCTTGCCTTGCCGCACGATGGAATCGATGTCCTCGTATGAGAGGTTGAGCGCATGGCCGTATTCGGCCGCCCAGCATCCCGTGCAGCGAAGGTTGCAGGCGCTCGTGGGGTCGAGCAGGATCGCCCAGGGTATGTTGCATTCGTACCGCTCGCGAGCCTTTTCCTGCTCGGGCCATGCCAGAATGTTGCCGTCCACGATGAGCGTTTTGAGCAAGCGGGAGCGCATTTCCGGATTGAGGTCGAACACCTTCATGATCAGGTCGTACCAGTTGTTGCGGTCCTTGATGACATGCGAGAAGGCCGCGCGCTGCGTGGGGAACACCGAAGCGGGGACGAGCCGGTCTATGAGCGCCATGATGGAGTCGAGATGCTCTTCGGGGTTCTCGTCGAGATAATCGATAAGCTTGTTGAGCGCCGCGCGCTCCGCCGCCTGCGTCAGTGCCATGACGTTCCTTTCGCCGGTTTGCGCGTCCCTCCCGCTGAGCCGGGGCGATGGGGCGCGCGTCTTCTAACGTTGGCTTGATACTACCCATCTGAGTGATAACCTACATCTGATGAATAAGTTATATGCCTGTTCAACGAAGACGGGCGTCGTGGGGACTAATCGACATCGGATACGGTGTTGACGAGGAGGAAAGATGTATCAGGGTGAGGCGGGGAGGCCGTTCGATCGCCGTGTGGCGCGATCGAGACGCGCGATCATGGGGGCGTTCGAGCAGCTGCTGCTTGAGCGTCCGCTCGAGAAGATCACGGTTTCGGCGATCGCGCAACGTGCGGACGTCGACCGCAAGACGTTCTACCAGCATTTCGGAACGATCGACGGATTGCTCTCCGCTCTGGCCGAACGCTGCGTCCAGCAGATCGTCGAGGCGATGGACGAGGAGCTCGACGTCCGTGCGGAGGAAGGGGGTCCGGAGCCGGATGGGGCGGAAGCGCTCTATGCTTCAGGGGGCTCTTCGCGCTCTGATGACGGGCCTCGCGAGATCACCGCCTTCTTCACTGCCGTGAATCGCGTGCTGAGCGTCAACTTCGAGGTCAACCGCAGGCTCGTCGAGTGCATGTCGACGGAGAGCATCGTCGAGCGCATTCGAGAACCGCTGCTGGATAAGCTTTGTGCTCGCCACAGCTCCGTGATGGAGCTCGATGGGAGGGAGCTCGGCCACGCCGTGGACTTCATGTTGGGGGGATTGGTGTCGGTATATCGCACATGGGTGCTGAAAGAGGACCGGGAGCCGATCGAGTGCGTCTCCCATCGCATGGAGATACTGCTCGCCGGGTCGCTCCGAGCTTTGCTCGAGGAGGCAGGGGCCGGGTCCGGAACCGCAGGGGGCATCTGATCGCACGGCGCGGAATCGTCGGGCGCCCTGCGCTGCTGCGGCCGCGCCCGGCGAATGGAATGGGATCCATAAACGTAGGGCCGGCTCACACCCCCTCGCGCAGGGGAATGTGAGCCGGCCCGGGCAGGTCGACTAGAGTGCCATCGGACGGGCACGGTCGATGCGGGCGAGGCAGTCGTCGCGACCGATGAGCGCCATGGTCTCGCCGAGCGGCGGGCTCACCATGTTGCCGCACTCGGCGACGCGGACGGCGCCGAAGACGAGGCGCTTCTTCACGTCGAGCGCTTCGGGCAGGGGCTCCAGGGCGGCGTCGATGTTGGCGGGCGACCAGTCCTCGACGGCCTCGAGGGCGGTGCGGGCGGCATCGAGCACGGCGCCCATGCCCTCTTTGGCAAGGCCCTTGGCAACGGACTTCTCGTCGTACTCGAGGGTATCGGCGGTGGCGAAGACGGGGTAGGAGACCGCCGCCGCGTCAGCGGGCATCTTGGTGCGCGGGCGCACGATGGCGGCGAGCGCGTCGACCCACGCCTCGTCTGCCTCGAAGCCCTCGTCGATGAGGCCTGCCTCGAGCAGCTCGGGCAGCATGATCTCGTCGGCGAACTGGGCGTCGGACATGGCGTTGATGTACTCGGCGTTCATCCAATCGAGCTTCTTGGGGTCGAAGGTCGCCGGGTTCTTGGAGATGCGCTCGAGGCTGAACTGGCTCGCCAGCACGTCGCGCGGGATGACCGTGGTCTCGCCGTCGAGCGACCAGCCGAGCAGTGCCAGGTAGTTCACGAAGGCGTCGGACAGGTAGCCGGCGTCGCGGTATTCCTCCACGGAGGTGGCGCCATGGCGCTTGGAGAGCTTCTTGCCGTCGGCGCCCAGGATCATGGAGATGTGGGCGAAGGTGGGGACGGGCGCGCCCATGGCCTCGTAGACCATGACCTGGCGCGGGGTGTTGGAGAGGTGGTCGTCGCCGCGGATGACGTGGGTGATGCCCATGAGCGCATCGTCCACGACGGTCGCGAAGTTGTACGTGGGCGTGCCGTCGGAGCGGAAGATCACGAAGTCGTCGAGCTCCTTGGCGTCGAAGACGACCTCGCCGTGGACGGCGTCGTTGATCACGACGTTGCCGCGTCCTTCAGGCACCTTGATGCGCAGGACGTAGGGCTCGCCGGCGTCGATGCGGGCCTGGGCCTCCTCGGGCGAGAGGTCGCGGCAGCGGCGCTGGTATCCCTGGAAGGGATCCTTGCGGGCCTGGGCCGCCTCGCGGTCTTGGCTAAGCTGCTCGGGCGTGCAGAAGCAGGGGTACGCCTTGCCCTCGGCGAGCAGGCGCTCGGCGGTCTGCTTGTAGAGGTCCAGGCGCTCGGTCTGCGCGTAGGGGCCGAAGTCGCCGCCGACCTCGGGGCCCTCGTCCCAGTCGAGCCCCAGCCAGCGCATGGCGCGCAGGATGATCTGGGTGTTCTCGTCGGTGGAGCGCGTAGGGTCGGTGTCGTCGATGCGCAGGATGAAGGTGCCGCCGTTGGCGCGGGCGAACGCCCAGTTATAGATCGCCGTGCGGGCCCCGCCGATGTGCAGCTTGCCGGTGGGCGAGGGCGCGAAGCGGACGCGGACGTTAGAGGTCATGGGTGCTCCTTGCAAAAGAATCGCTGTTCACGTTGTGCGCGTCCCATTATAGGGCCTTGTGGCTGTGCGGTCCCGTCGGCTGCGAGTCCTTGCGAAATGCACGAGACGCCTCTTTGGGACGCCGCCGCGCACCGAGGGGCGCCGCATGTCGCGGGACGCTGAATGCTCGTTAAAAGCATGGCCTCTGGGACGGCTAGGTGCCGGATTCAGGTACCTAACCGTCCCGCAGGCCATGCTTTTCGACAGTTCGACGACAGCGAGGGCTGCAGAAGCGAGGGGAGGAGGGGGGACCGGGTGAGGGATGGTAGTCGGGGAATAGACCTCGGCCGTTACGGCCCGCCCGATCCGGCTCGTCCCTTTGCGTCGTTCGCGTGTGCTTCGCGGGCATATCTCGCGCGGCCCTCGAGGCGGCGGTACAATCATGCGGCTACAAGCCCGGCGGAATGGTAACGGTCGCCGGGCGTTTTATGTGAAAGGGGCATGCCATGCCGAATGCAAATCGTTCCACTCAGGAACCCCGCAGCTTCGTGTTCACCTCCGAGTCGGTGACCGAGGGCCATCCCGACAAGATCGCGGATCAGATCTCCGACGCCATCCTCGACGCCATCCTCACGAAGGAGGCCGAGCTCGAGGCCCGCGGCTACGTTGCGCCCAACGGCGCTCCCGCCAAGCTCGAGAACGTCCGCTGCGCCTGCGAGACGCTCGTCACCACCGGCAGCATCATCGTCTCCGGCGAGATCCGCACCGAGGCCTACATCGACGTTCAGACCATCGCCCGCGACGTCGTGCGCCGCATCGGCTACGACCGCGCGAAGTTCGGCTTCGATTGCGAGACCTGCGGCGTGATCAACATGATCCACGAGCAGAGCCCCGACATCGCCCAGGGCGTCGACGAGTCCTATGACGTCCAGGCGGGGCGCACCACCGACCCGCTCGACCTGATCGGGGCGGGCGACCAGGGCATGATGTTCGGCTACGCCAGCAACGAGACCCCGACCCTCATGCCGATGCCGCACTACCTCGCCAGCCGCCTGGCCGAGCGCCTCGCCTCCGTGCGCCACGACGGCACGCTCCCGTATCTGCGTCCCGACGGCAAGACCCAGGTCACCGTGCGCTACGAGGACGGGCGCCCCGTTGCGGTCGAGACCATCGTCATCTCCACGCAGCATGCGCCCGAGGTTGAGTCGATGGACGCCATCAAGGCCGATCTCGTCGGGCACGTCATCGAGCCCGTCATGGCCGCCGCCGGTGTGCCTTGGGACGGCGCCGAGCTCTACGTGAACCCTACCGGCCGCTTCGTCGTGGGCGGCCCCATGGGCGATACCGGCCTCACCGGCCGCAAGATCATCGTCGACACCTACGGCGGGTACGGCCGCCACGGCGGCGGCGCCTTCTCCGGCAAGGACTGCACGAAGGTTGACCGCTCCGCCGCCTACGCCGCACGCTGGGTCGCCAAGAACGTGGTTGCCGCCGGCCTCGCTGATCGCTGCGAGGTCGAGCTCGCCTACGCGATCGGCGTCGCGCACCCGCTGTCCATCATGGTCGACACCTTCGGTACGTCCAAAGTCGACGAGCAGGTCATCGAGGACGCCGTCAAGTCCGTCTTCGACCTGCGCCCCGGCGCCATCATCCGCGATCTCGACCTGCGTCGCCCGATTTTCGAGAAGACGGCCGCCTACGGGCACTTCGGGCGCGAGGACGCCGACTTCACGTGGGAGCGCTGCGACCGCGTGGACGAGCTTCGCGCCGCTTGCGGCCTCTAGGCATCCGTCTGACAGTTCCCGTAGGCGGTTGCGCCCGTCTGCCGCTCAATGGATTGAAGAGGGCCCTGCACGGGCCCTCTTCTTGTATTCGCGCAGCACGGCGGGCCCCGCTTATCCGTGCGTTCCGGATACGGGCCCTCGGCACCATGCTCGCCTCCATTGGGGACGCGTCCGCCGTTCGCGACGCGACCGGAGCCGTGCCGCCCGCGACCGCGAGCGGTGCACGGTTCCTGCCGTGCGTGGCATCAAGATGGTTTTACGGTGCGCACGCACGCACGGCCGCATCGGCTCCTGTGCGTGGGCTACTGTTTGGGTTGACGATTCGATAGGGGGGGGATGACATGGTGGCAGGCGTCGGCTCCGGCCGCCAGGACGCGCTGTTTGAGGACGCTGTTGCGGGGTGCGCCCCGGACGTCCGCGCGGACGCGCTCGCGGGGTTCGCCTCGGTGGTGCTCGACATCCCGACCCGATCGCTGAGCGAGCCGTTCGCCTACGCTGTCCCCGAACCGCTCGGGAATGCGGCTGCGGTGGGCTCTACTGTTCTGGTGACATTCGGGAACCGACCTGCGGTCGGGTACGTCATCGCGCGCTCCGAAGCGCTTGGCCAGCTGAGCGGCGCGGAGGCGCTCGATTCAGTCCGCGTCCGTCCCATCCGCTCGGTCCTGGCCCCGCCCGCGTTCGACGGGCCGTCTGCCGACATCGCCCTGTGGATGGCGCGCGAGTACGTCGCTTCACCCTCAGAGTGCCTGCGCCTGTTTCTGCCTCCCGGCGCAGCGCCGCGGCTCAAGCGCGGTGAGGACGGGGCGTACCGGCTGGACCGCCCGCAGGCGAAGCCGGCGAACGCGCGATGGGTCTCGCTTACCGAGGAGGGACGCAAGTTCGTTCCCGAGGCGCGTGCGCACCGTCAGCGCCAGCTCATCGAGGCGCTCGCGTGCGGTCCGGTGACCACGCGCGAGCTCAACGTGCTCTACACCGATATGTCCGCCGCCATCCGCGCCCTCGAGCGGCGCGGCGTCGTGCGGGTCGAGGAGCGTCGTGCGTGGCGCGGCCTGGATGACGGCACGACGCTCTCTTCGGCGCAGTCCGTGCCCCCAGCCGAGCTCACGCGCGGTCAGCGCGAGGCGCTCGCCGCGATCGACGAGGAGCTCGAGCTCCGGCGCGGCGGGGTTGTCCTGGTCGATGGCGTCACGGGTTCGGGAAAGACAGAGGTCTACCTGTCCGCCATCGAGCGCGTGCTCGCCCGCGGCGAGGGGGCGTGCGTGCTCGTCCCCGAGATCTCGCTGACAGCCCAGACCGTCGGCAGGTTCCGCACGCGATTCGGCTCCCGGGTCGCCGTTTTCCATTCCCGGTTGTCCGCAGGGGAGCGCCTCGATCAGTGGGACATGGTGCGCACAGGCGCCGCCCGCGTCGTCGTGGGCGCGCGCTCCGCGCTGTTCTGCCCGCTCGAGAACCCCGGGATCATCATCATCGACGAGGAGCACGAACAATCGTATAAGCAGGGGTCGAGCCCCCGCTACCATGCGCGTGAGGTGGCGTGCGAGATGGCGCGTCGCCGGGGGATACCGGTGGTGCTCGGGTCGGCGACCCCGTCGGCGGAGGCTCGGTTCCGCGCTGCGTCCGGATCGTTTCGCGGTCAGCCTTGGCGGCTCGTGTCTATGCCCGAGCGGCCGGGCGGCGCGCGGCTGCCGCGCGTCATCGTCTCGGACCTGCGGCGCGAGTTTTCCGGCGGGAGCCGCTCGATGTTCTCCCGTGAACTCTATGACGGGCTCATGGAGGTCGTCGAGCGACGTGAGAAGGCCGTCATCCTGCACAACCGCCGCGGGTTCGCGCCGTTCCTCATGTGCCGCGAGTGCGGATGCGTTCCCACGTGCCGGCATTGCTCGACGGCGCTCACCTACCACGAGCGGACGCACAGCCTCGAATGCCATACCTGCGGAGCAAGCTACCGCGTCCGTCCGTATCCGGAGCCGGGTTCCGCGTGCCCGAAGTGCGGAAGCCGGTACCTGGCGAAGATGGGTCTCGGTACGCAACAGGTCGAGGACGCCCTGCGCGCCCTGCTTCCGGACGACGTCGCGGTCATTCGCATGGATGCGGACTCGACGCGCGGGAAGGACGGGCACAAGAAGCTCCTGGAGGAGTTTGACGCGGCGGAGTGCGCCGTGCTGCTGGGCACGCAGATGATCGCCAAGGGGCTCGACTTCCCCGAGGTCACGCTCGCGGCCGTCGTCATGGCGGACTATGCGCTGAAGATGCCGGACTTCCGCGCCGGCGAGCGCGCGTTCGACCTTCTCGAGCAGCTGGCGGGCAGGTCCGGCAGGGGAGAACGGCCGGGCAGCGTCATCATCCAAACCTACCTTCCGCACGACCCGGTCATCCGGGCGGTCAGCGCGCACGACCGCTCGGTGTTTTGCGATTACGATGCCGCCCAGCGCTCCGAGGCGCTCTATCCGCCCTATGTGCGGCTCGCGCGCGTCGTGGCCACGGGCAGGCGCGAGGACGACGTGCGCGCCTATCTCCGGACGCTGGTCCAGGCGCTGCAGCCCGACCTCGCTGCGTCCGCGGGGAAGGACGGCGACGCCATCGATTCGTCCTTGCCGCAGGTGCTCGGACCCGTACCTTGCGTCATCGAGCGCGCGAACGACCGGTTCAGGCATCACTTCCTGATCAAGGCCGCCTTGGATTTCGACCTTTCCGCCCCTCTGGCGCGTGCGCTCGCCGGCCATCCCGCCCCCGTCGGCGTCAGCGTGTCGGTCGATGTGGATCCCTACGACCTTATGTAGCCGAGCGGTCATGCGCGCTCGGGGCAGCCGAGCGGGTAATATAGACCGAGAGAGAACACACGCGCCGCAGGGCGCTCGCGAAAGGAATCTTGTAATGGAAATCAACGGCATCGTGCTGTCCCCCGATCCCCGTCTTCGTCAGGAGTGCGCCCGCGTCGAGGAGATCACGCCCGAACTCCGCGCGCTCGTCGACCGCATGAAGCGCCAGATGTTCGAGAACGGCGGATGCGGCCTCGCCGCCCCGCAGGTGGGAGAGCTCATCCAGCTCGCCATCATCGACACCGAGTACGCCGATGAGAGCGATTACGACCCCTTCGTGCTCATCAACCCCACAATCGTCGAGGCGTCCGACACCCTGCGCCCGTTCTCCGAGGGCTGTCTGTCGATCCCTGGCATCAACTGCGAGATAAGCCGTCCCGACCACGTGGTCGTGGAGGCGTACGACCTCGACGGCAACCTCATGCGCTATGAGGCCGCCGGCGATCTTCTCTGCGTCTGCCTGCAGCACGAGATCGACCATCTGCACGGCAAGACGATGTTCGAGCGCCTGTCACCGATGGCTCGCATGCGCGCGATGCGCTCCTATCAGGATGCGCTTTCGCGCGGTGCCGTCCCCGGCGAGACCGACTAGGCGCTGTACCCGTTGGCTCCGCGCGCGGCGTGCCCGGCACCCGATCGCGCGCTCGCGGGGCAGCTTCGCTCAGGGAAGGAACCCTCTATGCGTATCGTTTTCATGGGAACGCCCTCGTTTGCGGTCCCCTCGCTTCGCAAGCTCGCCCGCGAGCACGACGTCGCGCTCGTCTGCACGCGCCCCGACGCGGTCAGGAGCCGCGGCAAGAAGCTTGAGCCCTCTCCGGTCAAGGAGGCGGCCCTCGAGCTCGGCCTGCCCGTTCTCGAAGCCAACCGCATGACGCCCGAGGTGCAGGACCGGCTCCGCGCCGTGGAGGCCGACGTCTTCTGCGTCGCCGCATACGGCTGCATCCTTCCGGACCCCGTTCTCACCATGGCTCCGCTGGGCTGCGTGAACGTCCACGCTTCGCTGCTGCCCCGCTGGCGCGGCGCGGCGCCGATCCAGCGCTCCATCCTTGAAGGCGATGCCGAGACCGGTGTATCTATCATGCGCATCGGCCACGGCGTCGACACGGGCGCCTATTGCGCCCAGGCGTCCTGCGCTGTCGCCGGAAAGACTGCCGACGAGCTCACCTCTGAGCTCGCGGAGCTCGGGGGCGATCTGCTTGTCGAGACCCTGCCCGCCCTCGCCGACGGTACGGCCGTCTGGACCGAGCAGGACGAGGCGTTCGTGACGCATGCCGCGAAGATCTCCAAGGCCGAGCTTCGACTCGACCCCGCTGCGAGCGCGACCGACAACGTGCGCCGCGTGCTCGCATCCTCGGATGCCGCACCGGCGCGCTGCGAGATCGCCGGCAAGCCCGCCCGCGTCACTGCTGCCGTCGTGGCGGAGCCTTCCGCGCCCTGCGTCGCCAAGGGGTCGATCGCCGTGGCCGGTGGGCACGTGTATCTGGGTTGCGCCGACGGCGTGCTCGAGCTCGTCTCCATCAAGCCCGACGGCAAGCGAGAGATGAATGCTAAGTCTTGGGCTGCTGGCCAGCGCGACGCCGTCGGAACATGGGGTCGCATTGAGTAGGGCAGCCAAGCTTTCCCCGGGGCGCCTCGCTGCCCTGAGGATCCTTACCGCCTCGCGCGAGGGCGGTCGCTATGCGCGCGAGGTCGCGGGCGATATCTGCGCCTCCATGGGCCTCGAGCCCCGTGACGCCGCGTTCGCCCGTAAGCTCGCGCTGGGCGTGACGGCCGCTTCCGGGTGCCTGGACGATGCACTCGACCGCTATCTCGAGGATGCGCGCGCTCTCGCGCCCGATGTGCGCGACTCCCTGCGTGTCGGCGCGTACGAGCTGCTGTATCTGGGAACGGCGTCTCAGTTCGCGGTGAGCCAGGGCGTCGAGTTGGCGCGGTCCTGCTCGCATGCCGTCGCCGGGCTCGCCAACGCCGTGCTCCGACGGGTGGCCGAGGGCGCGGAGTCGTTTCTCGCCGCCGAGGATGCGGCCGAGGCCCATCGCGCCATGGTCTCCCGCGCGCGGCGTTCTGGATTGCCCACGTGGCTCGTCCGCCGGGTCCTCGACTCACTGGGTGAAGAGCGGGCGCGGGACATGCTCGATGCGCAACGTGGCTCTGCACCCATCGCGGTGCAGGTCAACCCGTTCCGAGACGGAGCCGTCGAGCACGCGCTTGCTACCGCCGGCGCCACGCCTTTGGGACTTCCCGGCTCCTTCGCGGTCGAACGGGTGGGTGAACTCGTGCGCTCGGGCGCGTTCTCCCGCGTCGACCTCGTGGCTTCCGACTACCATGCGCAGCTCATCGCCGCGGTGGCGACCCGTGCGGGTTCCTGTTTGGAGATCGGGGCGGGCCGCGGAACCAAGACCTTCATGATGATGGCCCAGGCTGCGCGTCGGGACCTTGTTCGCACGCATCTCGCGCTCGACCTCTACGAGGGAAAGTGCCATGCGAACGCCGGGCGCATCGAGTGCTCGGGCTTAGGCGAGATCGAGCTGGCGGCCGGCGACGCCACCGACCTGCACGCCTGCCTCGCCTCGCGTGATGGGGAGACGGGCGGAATCGCCCTCTTCGACACCGTGTTCGTGGACGCGCCGTGTTCCGGCACCGGCACGATGCGCCGGCACGGCGAGATCCCCTGGCGCCTGACGCCTGCGGAATGCGACCGCGAGCTGCCGCGGCTGCAGCTCGCGATGCTGAGGGCCGCTGCGGCGCGGGTCGCGCCAGGAGGGGAGCTCATCTACGCTACGTGCTCGGTGCTGCGTGCGGAGAACCGCGATGTCGTCGATGCGCTTCTGGCATCTCCGGAAGGGGAGGGCTTCACGCTCGCCCCGCTTTCCGGTGCGTTGCGCGGCGCAGGTCCCGCCTATGACGCCGCCGTCCGGGACCTTGCCGCGTGCGAGGAGCAGGGCCTCTTCCAGACGCATCCCGTCCCCGGCGGATTCGACGGGCATTTCTGCGCGCGCCTCGTGCGGGCGTAGGTGGAGGCAGGACTCGTCGTCGTTCGGACTGCTCGGGGTCGACTCGATTCACTGAGGGAGCCGGTAGCAGACCATGTCTGCTACCGGCTCCTCTTGCATCGACGGTGGCTGTCGGGATGCGGCTTCGTCTCTTGCGCTACGCGTTCGGGCAGCCCTCGCAACCGCACCCGCCGCTGGTGGCCTCCGTGCAGGAGCCGCCCCCGCGCTGGTCGGTGTTGTAGAAGCCGCTGCCTTCGAACTTGATGCCGCTCGCGTTAAAGACCTTCTCCGACGCTCCGCCGCAGGCGGGGCACACGACCTCGGGACGCTCGGTCATCCCGTGCTCGACCTCGAAGACGTTGCCGCAGTCCGTGCAGCGATAGTCGTAACGTGCCATCTTGCTTCCTTTTCGCTCATGTGCGCCCCCGGACCGCCTTGCGGGCCGGGGGCGCTCGTTCAAACCGTTCCTACTCTACCCGAATTCGGGCGCTCGGTGCGCGACGCGCGGATCATGATGCGATCGAGCGCCCGGTCTCCATGAGCATATGCGCGACCGCGTCGACGGCGTCCTCGATATCGTCGGCGTCGGCCTGCCAGGACCAGTTGTGCTCTGCGACGCCGGGGACGTTCATGCGCGCCTCGTCACCCAGCATGAGAAGGTCCTGCAGTTGCATCATCACGACGTTCGCCGCGCTCTCGAGCGCATGGCGGACGATCTCGAGCCCCAGGTAGCGGGCGCCTGGGACGGCCCCGTCGGAGCAGAACGCGCGCTGGCAGAAGCCCACGAGCGTCGACGTGTCGTGAGTCGAGGTGTAGAGCACCTTCTCCTTGTGCGTGCAGATCTGCTGGCGGATGTCGTTGTCGGCGAACTCGAGGACGTCCATGCCGGGGAATCCGCAGCTTGCGCAGAGCGCGCGGACGCCAGGGGTCAAAAGGCCAAGGTCCTCTGCGATGAGCGGCAGGGGGCCGAACTCCTCGTAGGCCCGCTCGAACAGCTCGATCCCAGGACCGGGCAGCCAGCGTCCCCTCGTTCCGTCCTCGCCCGCGGGGATGCCGAAGTAGTTGTGGAATCCCAGGAAATGGTCGAGGCGAACCTGATCGTACAGCGAGAACGAGCGCTTGAGGCGCGCGAGCCACCATACGTAGCCGTCACGTCGCATCTCGTCCCAGCGATAGGTGGGGTTGCCCCATACCTGGCCGGTTGCGGAGAAGCGGTCGGGTGGGACGCCTGCGACCTCGTAGGGCATGCCGTCGCGTCCGAGCGAGAACATCGTCGGCTCGCTCCAGGCGTCGGCTGAATCGTCGGAGACGTACATCGGGATGTCGCCGATGACCTGGATGCCGCGCGCGTGCGCGTAATCGAGCAGATCGCGCCATTCGGTCTCGAAGCGGAACTGGGCGAAGGCGTGGAACTGGGCGCGCCGTGCGAACCGCTCGTCGGCGAAGATCGCGACGTCGTAACGGCGCAGCTCCTCAGGCCACTCATGGCGCGATGCCCCCTTGAAATGGTCCTTCACCGCCATGAAGGCGCAGTAGGGGTCGAGCCAGCCCTCGTTCTCGAGCGCGAACTCGAAGAACGCCTTGGACTGGAACCCTCCGTGCGTGCGGAACGCGGCGAAGTCGTGGTTCAGCGTACGCGCGTCCTCCTCGAGCAGCGCGATGTTGCCGGCGAACGCGGAGGGGCCGACGTAGGGCGACCCGTACGAATCGGCGGGGTTGACGGGCAGCACCTGCCAGTACCGTACGCCCATGCGGGCGAGCTGGTCGACGAAGCGCCGCGCGGGGGCGCCGAGGGTACCGGGCCGTCCCGATCTGTTGGGAATCGAAGTGATGTGGCACAGCACGCCGGCGCCGGGCTCCATGGGCTTCTGGAGGCGCCGCTCGCGCTGGGAGTACACGACCGAGCTGCCGAGCGGCCACAGCCGGACCTCGGCGCAGCCGTCGGCTCCGCGCTCGAGTTCCGTTCCCGAGATGACGTCGACGGCGTAGGGGTTCTCGATGGGCAGACGGACGGTGCGCGTGTTGGAGAGACTCCGGTTGATGAGAAGCGACGCCATCTCGCCCGACGCGCCGCGGCGCCTCAGGCAGAGGACGTCGTCGTTGAGCGCGCTCGCCTCGAAGGTGCCCTCGGTGAGGAAGGGCAGGGCGCGCCGGAGCATGATGGCGTTGCGCACCATCGTCAGCATGTCACGGTCGCGAATATCCTCGAGTTCGGGCAGGGCGCGGCGGTTGCCGGGATCAGAGAGCCCCTCGAGGGCGAACTCGTCGCCGTAGTAGATAGAGGGGACGCCGGGAACCGTCATCTGCATGAGGGTCGCGAGCCAGAAACGGCCCTTGGCGAGTCCCATCGAGTTCTCGTCCAGGCGGAAGCGGCCGCGCTCGGCCTCGGGCACCTGCGACTCGTCGGGGCCGCCGCCGAGCACGGAGGCGATGCGGGGTTTGTCATGGCTGCCGAGTAGGTTGAGGGCGCAGGCGAGCGCCTCGGGCGGGTAATTCTCGCGCAGGCACTCGAGGCGCTCGGCGGCCTCGTAGGCGGTCTCGCCGTAGACGAGGAAGCCAAGGATGGCGTCGCGGAGCGGGTAATTCATGGCGGAATCGAGCTCGTCGCCCAGCAGGTATCTACGGAGCTTGCCGTAACTCGACTTGTTGGAGGCGTCCTCCCAGACCTCGCCGAGCAGGAGGCCGTCGGGGACCTCTTCGAGTACGGCGCGCTTGATGTCCTCGATGAGGCCGTCCGACAGTTCGTCCGCGACGTCGAGGCGCCAGCCTCGCGCTCCGGCCCGCAGCCAGGTCCTGATGACGCCGCCCTCGCCGAGCAGCAGGTCGCGCACACGGGGGGAGTCCTCGTTCAGGTCGGGCATGTTGGTGATGCCCCACCAGCAATCATAGGTGCCGTCCTCATTGAAGAGGTACGCGTCGCGCCAGGGGGAGTCCTCGGACTGCCATGCCCCGACTCCGGGGTAGTTGCCGTAGCGGTTGAAGTAGCGGGAATCGTCACCGGTGTGGTTGAACACGCCGTCGAGGATGATGGACATGCCGTGCTCGCGGGCATCCGAGCAGAGCCGCTCGAAATCCTCTTCGGTTCCCAGCATCGGGTCGATACGGAGGTAGTCGCCCGTGTCGTAGCGGTGGTTGCTCTGGGCCTCGAAGATGGGGTTGAGGTAGATGGCCGTGACGCCCATCTCCTGGAGCCGGTCCAGGTCAAGACGGATGCCCTCGAGCGATCCTCCGTAGAAGTCCCAGGTTCGTATGGCCCCCGTCTCGTTGCGTTCGTAGACGGGGGGCGTGTTCCAGTCCTCGACGATGCGCTTTCCGGGCCCGCGCCGATCCTTGGCCAGGGCGGCCTTGCAGCGCTCGCGCCAGCCCGGATCGCGGCGGTAGCGGTCGGGGAAGATCTGGTAGACGATACCGTGCTCGTACCATGCGGGGCGTTTCGCGCGATGACGGTAGACCGTGATCTGGAATGAGGGGACCTCGGGGTAGTCGTAGGTAACCGAGAGGCCTCCGGTGCGACCCTGGTGCGCTCCGACGTAATGCATGCGCCCGGCGGCATCTTTGACGTGGAAGCTGTACCAGACGAGCTCCTGGTCGGCGCAGTCGATGGTCGCCGAGAGCGTGGCGTCATCGGTCGCGTCCATGGGAACGAAGCGCTCGCCCTCTCCGTCGACCCAGATGCGGACGCACGCCTCGAGGGCGTGGGCGTCTGCATCTTCGACGTGAAGCGTGAGGCGCACGGCGGTACCGACGACAACCGCTCCAAAGGGGGTGCGGAATTCGGGACGACGGCTGTTGTGCAAAAGGTTCATGATGGCAAATCCGTTTATCGTTCAGGTCCGTGTCGCGGATGCGAGTATCACCTGATAAGTATAGGGGAGATGTATCGAATGTGCCCTCAGGTCTATACATAAGGAGGCGGGGAGGCCGCAAGTGGGCCTCCCCGCCTCCGCGCCCGGGATGGAGGGCGGTCTATTTCGTCTTGCGGCTGGCTCCGCGGCGGACGTGGGGAACCCGCTTGTCGATCGTGGCGCTCGGGGTGTCGGGCGCCGCGGAGCCAGCCGCAAGACGAAATAG
>DBFEBE010000098.1:0-9824 GCA_048318985.1 Collinsella sp. | reverse complement strand
GCGCCCCGTCTCGCAACGCACGGCGTGCCCGCCGTCGCGGACCATGGGTCGCGACGGCGGGCACGCCGTGCGTTGCGAGACGGGGCGCTATCGATGCGGGCGCCGGAGTCGCGCTACAGCTGGATGCCTTCGCGCACCTTCGCGACGGCGACCTCGCCCGCGATGTCGTTCAGGATGGCGAGCGCAAAGGGAAGCGCCTGGCCCATAGCGGACGCGGTGATGATGTTGCCGTCCACGACGACCCTCTTCTCGCCGGCGTAGGCGCCCTCGGGGAAGGTCTCCTCGAATCCGGGGAAGCAGGTCGCGCGCCGGCCCTCCAGCAGCCCGAGCTCTCCGAGGATCGAGGGCGCGGCGCAGATTGCGGCGACATGGCGCTCCGCCGCGAAGGCCCTGACCACGTCGCAGACGCGCTCGTCGTGGCGCAGGTTGGTGGTCCCGGGCAGCCCGCCGGGCAGCACGACGTACTCGAAGTCATCGAAGTCGAGCTCGTCGAAGGTGTAGTCGCAGGTGAGGGCGACCTGCTGCGCGCTGACCACGTCACGCGTCGCCATCACGGAGACGAGCGTGGCACGCACGCCTCCTCGGCGGAGGACGTCGACGACGGTAAGGCATTCGATGGTCTCGAAGCCATCGGCTACGAGCACGGCGACACTGGGCATGGCGGTCCCTTCCATATGGTTGATCATGTCTTAGCGCTTATACCCCGCCTCGGTCCGCGGATTCAGGATATTGTCTACAATGGGCACGGAGTACCGAAGCGAGAGACCCGGAGGTTCATCGTGTCCGAGAGCGTTGCGTCCCCGTCAGTGACCGATCAGGAGCTGTGCGATCTGCTCGAGCATGAGCTGATCTGCGCGCTGGGCTGCACCGAGCCCATCGCCGTCGCCTACGCCGCCGCCCTTGCGCGGCGCGTGCTCGGATGCGAGCCCGACCGCATGGAGGTCGGCTGCTCGGGCAACATCATCAAGAACGTCAAGAGCGTGACGGTCCCCAACTCGCGGGGCATGCGCGGCGTCGAGTCCGCCGCGGTGCTCGGAGCCGTCGGAGGAGACGCCGCGGGCGCGCTCGAGGTGCTCGAGGGCGTCACCGAGGCGGACGTCGACCGAGCGCGCGAGCTGCTCGCCGACGACGGGTACTGCGCGGTGTCCCTCGTGGAGGGCGTCCCCAACCTCTACATCGAGGTGCGCGTCGAGGCGCTCGGCCATGTCGCTGAGGTCGCGATCTCCGAGCACCACACCAACGTCGTCCGCTGCACGCGCGACGGGGTCGCGGTGGCCAGCATGTGCCCGGCCGCCCGCACCGGATCGATCCAGGACACCTGCTCGGGCACCTGCGCGCTCGCCCAGATCGCTCCGGCGGAGACGCAGCAGGCCGCCCCGCATCCCGGCCTCTCGCTCGATGCGATCGTCGAGTTCGCCGAGCGGGGGGACATAACCGCCGCGCGTCCTGCGCTCGAGCGCCAGGTCGAGCTCAACCGCGCGATCTCCGATGAGGGGCTCGCCAACCCCTGGGGCGCCGAGGTCGGCCGCACGCTGCTCGCGACCCGCGACGCCGACATCGCCTGCCGGGCCCGCGCCCGCGCGGCTGCGGGCTCGGATGCCCGCATGAGCGGGTGCGCGCTGCCCGTCGTCATCGTGTGCGGCTCGGGCAACCAGGGCATCACGTGCGCGCTGCCGGTCATCACCTACGCCGAGGCCCTCGGTGTCGACGGGGACCGTCTGCTGCGCGCCGTCGCGCTCGCCGACCTGGTCGCCATCCATACGAAGAGCTATATCGGGGCGCTCTCGGCCTTCTGCGGCGTGGTCTGCGCCGCTTGCGGCGCGGGCGCGGCCATCACGTGGATGAGCGGCGGCTCCCGTGAGCAGATCGGAGCGACCGTCGTCAACACGCTCGGCAACGTGGGCGGCATCGTGTGCGACGGCGCGAAGGCGAGCTGCGCCGCCAAGATATCCGCAGCCGTGGACGCTGCCATCCTGGGGCACGACATGGCGATGGCGGGCCGTGGGTTCCGCGCCGGGGAGGGCCTGGTGCAGGATACGGTCGAGGACACCATCGCGAGTATGGGGTACGTCGGCCGCGTCGGCATGAAGGACACCGATGTGGAGATCTTGAACATCATGATCGGCAAGACCGACGTGGACGCCTGCTAGGGGCGGCCGTCCTCACCGAGGCACCTGCGCCCGGCGGCTTCGGCGCCGGATGGCCCCTGACGAGGAGGGCGGGTCAGTCGGCCCGTTCCCGCTTCGCCGCCTCGGCCTCCTGCCGGGCATAGAACAGATCGATGACCCGGTCGAAATCATCTGCGAGTTCCTGGAGCGTTCCCGACCAGGTGGCGCGCGCCGCCTGGCCCGTCCCCACGTAGGCGGTCTGGATGCCGCAGTCAGGGGAGGGGAAATCGCGTTTCGGGTCGTTGCCCACCATGAGGACCTCCGCCGGCGCGAGACCGAGCACGTCGAGGCTCTCGAGGTAGTAGGTGGCGTCACGTTTGCAGCGGGTCGAGTTCTCCATGCTTGTCACGAGCTCGAACGGCATGTCGAGCATGTCTCCCCAGCCCATGCGGCACTCGATGCACGCCCGGCTGAAGCTCGGGTTGGTGAGCAGCGCCGTGCGCAGCCCGTGCGAAACGACCTGCTCCATGACATCGTGAGAGCCGGTGCGCGGGCGCGCCCGGATGATCGAGTCGTTGCGCGTGGGAAGCACCTCGCGCTCGTAGAACTCGAAGGCCTCGGCGATGACGGGATCGTCGAGGGGCACGCCGCAGCGGCGCTCGACCTGGTTGCGGAAGAACTGCATGTTGGTGAGGTCGTCGTCGCGCTCGTTCGCATTGAGCTCGAAGAGGGCGCCGCTGAACTGGGCGAACGTCGACAGCATGTTGCGCCGGGCGATCTGCGACAGGATCGTCGCCTCCTCCTTCGCGAAGACCGCGATGAATGCGCTCAGGTTGAGGTGGAGGAGGGTGTCGTCCATGTCGAACACCACGGCTTTGAGCATCGGGTCGCCTTTCTTCTCGGCGCGGTCGCCTAGCGATTGGTGGAGCACATTGTATAGCGTCGGGGCGCGCGTGCGCGCATGGTCTCGGCGGGTTTGTGACGCTTGCCTAAAAAACAATCTTCAACCTTGAAAACGTGCCCGTTTCCACGTAATGTAGACAAACGTGAATGCATCCGCATCACATCCGTATCTGTCGGCTCCCGAGAAGTTCCAAACGTGCGCGCGGCCCGAGTCCGCTCGGTTGCGCAATCTGCAGGTCCTAGCAATCGGGGCCCCGTAGTTCGAAAGGGGTCCACCTTTGAGTGAGATTCAGAACTCGTCCATTTTCTCCCTCGACGATGTCAACGAGGAGGAGATGAACAGCCTCATCGACGGCACTATCACCGATTTCGACGAGGGCGATCTGGTCAACGGCACCGTCGTTAAGATCGAGCATGACGAGGTTCTCGTGGACATCGGATTCAAGTCCGAGGGCGTCATCCCCGTCCGCGAGCTCTCCATCCGCAAGGATGCCAACCCTGCAGACATCGTCGCCCTGGGCGATCCCATCGAGGCCCTCGTGCTCCAGAAGGAGGACAAGGACGGCCGTCTGGTGCTCTCCAAGAAGCGTGCCGAGTACGAGCGCGCCTGGAACCGCATCGAGGAGAAGTTCAACGCCGGCGAGAACGTCGAGGGCGAGGTCATCGAGGTCGTCAAGGGCGGTCTCATCCTCGACATCGGCCTGCGCGGCTTCCTGCCCGCTTCCCTCGTGGACCTGCGCCGCGTGAAGGACCTCACCTCCTACCTGCACACCTCCATCGAGGCTCGCGTCATCGAGATGGACCGCAACCGCAACAACGTCGTGCTGTCCCGCCGCGTGGTGCTCGAGGAGTCCCGCAAGGCCGAGCGCTCCGAGATCCTCTCCAAGCTCAAGAGCGGCATGCGCCTCAAGGGCACCGTCTCCTCCATCGTGGACTTCGGCGCCTTCGTGGATCTGGGCGGCATCGACGGCCTCATCCACATCTCCGAGCTCTCCTGGAACCACGTCAACCACCCCTCCGAGGTCGTCAAGGTCGGCCAGGAGGTCGAGGTCGAGGTTCTCGACGTCGATCTGAACCGCGAGCGCATCTCCCTCGGTCTCAAGCAGACCACCGAGGATCCCTGGCGCGCTCTCGTCAAGAAGTACCCGGTCGGCGCCATCGTTGAGGGCACCGTCACCAAGCTCGTCCCGTTCGGCGCGTTCGTCGACCTCGGCGAGGGCATCGAGGGCCTCGTGCACATCTCCGAGATGGCCAACAAGCACGTCGACCAGCCTTCCCAGGTCACCCGCGTGGGCGAGAAGGTCCAGGTCAAGGTCATGGAGATCGACCTCGACCGTCGTCGCATCTCCCTGTCCATGAAGTCCGCTGCCGAGACCCTCGGCATCGAGATCGAGGTCACCCCGCTTCCTTCCGAGAAGAAGGACGAGGAGGCCGCTGACGCCGAGTAGCGTCTGAGCTTCATGTTCGACAAGGTCCCCCGGGCTGGCCCGGGGGACCTTTTTTATGCGCAGGGACCCCTTGGGGGCGTTGGCTGTAGTTGGCTGCGATGCCGCATCCGGGCACCGCTTCTGGTATCGTACAGTGCGGCAGTTGTCGCATGTTGTAAGGGGATGAGCCTATGGACACAGTGCGCGGACGCACCGGATTGCTCGGTCTCGAGCGCAAACCGGTGGTTCTGTTTGATTTCGACGGCACCATCGCCGACACCAGCAAAGCGATCATCCGAATGGCTCGCGAGACGCTCGAGGCGCGCGGCTTCGACGTGGACGCCCTCGGAGACCTGCATGCGCTCATCGGTCCGCCCCTGTTCGACGGCTTCGCCGACCTGTGCCATGTTCCGCGCGAGACGGCGATCGAGATCACGCATGAGTACCGCGCGCGGTTCGAGGCGGAGGTGACGGCCGAGGACTATCCGGCGCTCCCGGGCGTCCGCGAGCTGCTGCGAGCGCTCCGCGACCGCGGGACGCGCCTGGGCATCGCCACGTCGCGCCTCGAGGGCCCGGCGCGCGCGATGGTCCACGAGCTCGACCTCCCGCCGTTCGAGGTCATCGTCGGCAGGCTCGAGCCGGGCCGCGATACCAAGGCGGACTCGATCCGCGATGCGCTCGCCCAGCTCGGCGTCGACCCCGCGGACGCCGTGATGGTGGGGGACCGCCGGCACGACGTCGAGGGGGCTCACGAGATCGGACTTCCCTGCATCGCCGTGTATACCGGCGCGGCGCCGGCGGGCGAGCACGAGGCCGCCGGCGCGGACGTCGTCTGCCGGGACTTCCGTGAGGTCGCTGCCGCGCTCGGCGTGGAGCTGCCGCACATCCTTCAAGATGCGTAACGACACGACCCTATGTTGCAGTAGGGGGTAAGGAGCGAAGATATGGACAGCAAGCTCGTCAACGACGTCGAGGCCTACGTCGACGAGGTCTGGGAGGATGTCGTCTCGGATATCTCCCGTCTCGTCGAGGTCCCCTCGATCGCCGACGCCTCTGCCGCTGAGGCCGGCGCCCCGTTCGGGCGTCCGGTGCGCGAGGCGCTCGACTGCGCCCTCTCCGTGGCCAAGCGTCTCGGCTACCGCACGGCTGATGATGACGGCTATGTGGGTATGGCCGATATCCCGGGGACGTCGGACACCCAGCTGGCGACCATCGCGCACGTGGACGTTGTCCCTGCGGGGCCCGGTTGGGCGACCGACCCCTTCCGTATGGAGCGCCGGGAGGGCTGGCTACTCGGCCGGGGCGTCATAGACGACAAGGGTCCCGCCGTGCTCTCCCTCTATGCCGGCGCCTACCTCATCAAGCGCGGGATCACGCCGCGCTACACCTTCCGCGCGCTTCTGGGTTGCGACGAGGAGGTGGGCATGACCGACGTCCACCACTATCTCGACTCCCATGAGGACCCGGCGTTCCTGTTCACCCCGGATGCGGAGTTTCCCGTCTGCAATGCCGAGAAGGGCTGCTTCGGCGGCGCCTTCACGAGCGCGCCCATCGCGCGCGGGGCGATCCGCAGCTGGAGCGGCGCCGAGGCGACCAACGCCATTCCGAGCGAATCGGTCTGCGTGCTCGACGTGCCCGCCTCCGAGCTGCCTGATCCTCAGGCCCATGCGGACCGCCTGACCGTCGAGGCGATGGATGACGGGGCCGTCCGCATCTTCGCGCAGGGCGTCGGCGGGCACGCCTCGCTTCCCGAGGGCACGGTCAACGCCATCGCGCTCGTCGTCGACTACCTGCGCGAGGTCGCCTCGGCGGTGCCCGCGGCGTTCGACCCGGCCGAGGTCTCCTTCATCGACCTGCTGAACCGCGTGCATGACGGCACCGACGGCGCGGGCATCGGCATCGCCTGCGCAAGCCCGGCATTCGGGCCGTTGACCTGTAACGCGGGCACCATCGAGGTGGCGTGCGGCCGCATCTCCCAGACCGTCGACGTTCGGTTCCCCGATGCCGTCGGCTCCGATGAGCTCGAAGCCCGTTGTCGCGCGCTCGCCGACGAGTTCGGATGCGGCTTCGAGGCCACGCGCGCCAAGCCGCCCTTCTCCGTCTCCGCGGACAACCCTGCCGTCCAGACGCTGCTTTCCGTCTACCGCGAGGTGACGGGGAGGCCCGCCGAGCCGTTCGCCATGGGCGGCGGCACCTATGCGCGCAACTTCAAGAGCGCCGTCTCCTTCGGCCCGGAGGACAACGGGCTGGTACTGCCGGACTGGGCGGGCACCATGCACGGCCCCAACGAGGCGGCGAGCGAGGAACTGCTGCGCGACGCGCTCAAGATGTACATCCTCTCCATCCTGTGCCTGCAGGACGTTGAACTCTAGGGAGCCGGACGCGAGAGGGGTTCGAACATCGAGCCGTGGCGCACGCCTTGAGCGCGTGCGCCCGATGGCTGCCGTGCTGTCTCGTGAGGGGGCCTGATTCCGTGCTTGAGCCGGGTCAGGCCCCCCGCTGCCTTGCGAGCCCCCGATGTTTCGCGGGCACTGTAAACAATCCGTAAGGTTGAAAGCAGCCCACCGTAAGCATGCGTCAGGCATGCGTAATAACACGCGAACGAGCGAAATCGCCCGGTGAGCGCGCGATAGAGTGCATATCGACACGCGGGCAGGACACATCCGGCCTGCCTAGCATCTCAGGGCGGACATGCGTCCGCGAAAGGAGAATCATGTTCGATAACGCTTGCTCTCGTCGCCAGTTCCTCGGTCTTGCCGGTAGCGTCGCCGCGTTCGCGGGGCTCGGTCTCGCCGGCTGCGGCGGCAACGACGTCGCCACCGCTGCGGGCAGCGCCGCTGAGGCCAAGAAGGTCACCGGTACGGTCACCTACGACGGCGCCTCCTCCTTCCAGGCCCTCGTCGAGGCTGCGGCCGAGCAGTTCATGGCCGAGAACCCCGACTGCTCCATCTCCGGCTCCGGCAACGGTTCCGGCACCGGTCTCACCGCCGTCGCCTCCGGCACCGTGACCATCGGCAACTCCGACGTCTTCGCCGAGGAGAAGCTCGAGGCCGCCGATGCCGAGAAGCTCGTCGACCACGAGGTCGCCGTCGTGGGCATGGGCCCGGTCGTCTCCAAGAACGTCACCGTCGACGACCTGACCCTCGAGCAGCTCGCCGGCATCTTCTCCGGCGAGATCACCAACTGGTCCGAGGTCGGCGGCGAGGACGCCAAGATCGTCGTCCTCAACCGCAAGGCCGGCTCCGGCACCCGCGCCACCTTCGAGGCCGCCGTCTTCGGCGCCGATGTCCCCGAGTTCGCCGGCGACGCCGAGCTCGACAAGTCCGGCGATGTCCAGACCCAGCTCGGTGGCACCGACAACGCCATCTCCTACCTCGACTTCTCCCACTTCGATGACGCCAAGTTCACCGCCATCAAGGTCGGCGGCGTGGAGCCCAAGAGCGACAACGTCCTCGATGACTCCTTCCCCATCTGGGCCACCGAGCACATGTACTGCGCCAAGGACGCCGACGAGGCCACCGTCGCGTTCCTCGAGTACATGCTCTCCGAGGACGTCCAGGGTTCCCTCGTCGAGGAGCAGGGCTTCATCCCCGTCTCCGAGATGAAGGTCATCAAGGACGCCGAGGGCAACGTCACCAGCAAGTAACACGGCCCTCGCGGGTGTCCGCGAGTCTCAGAAAGGTGCGTCATGGCGAAAAGCATGCCGAAGCGCAACCTTGAGAGGGTCGGTCTGGGCGTCACGGGCGCATGCGTCGCGCTCGTGACGCTTGTCGTGTTGGCGCTCATCTTCATGGTGGCCCAGCGCGGTCTCACGACCTTCATCAAGGACGGAGTGGATGTAGCCGGGTTCTTCGCCGGCACGAAATGGAACCTTGCCTCGACGGGTCCCGACGGGCTTCCCGCGACGGGCGCGCTTCCCCTCATCGTCACCTCGTTCGCGGTGACGGTGCTCTCGACGGTGCTCGCGCTCCCCGTGGCGCTCGGATCGGCGATCTTCACCGTGGAGATCGCGCCCAAGTTCGGGCGTCGGGTGTTCCAGCCGCTCATCGAGCTGCTGGTCGGCATTCCCTCCGTCGTGTTCGGCCTCATCGGCTTTCATGTCATCGTCAGCGCCGTGCGCGCGATCTTCAACGTGGACGTGGGCCTCGGCATCCTTCCCGGATCCATCGTGCTCGCCGTGATGATCCTTCCCACCGTCACGACGCTCTCGATCGATGCGCTGTGCGCCGTGCCGGACAGCTATCGCCAGGGTTCGCTCGCGCTCGGGTACACCCGCTGGCAGACCATCTGGCACGTCGTGCTGCGGAGCGCGACCCCTTCGCTCATGACCGCGGTCATCCTGGGCATGACCCGCGCGTTCGGCGAGACGCTTGCCGTCCGCATGGTCATCGGCGGCATCGAGGCCATGCCGGCCTCCCTCATCAGCTCCGCCTCGACCATCACCACGACGCTCACGACGAGCATGGCGGTCTACGCCACGGGCTCCGTCCAGAACGATGCCCTGTGGTCGCTCGGCCTGCTGCTCATGGGCATGTCGCTGTTCTTCATCATGATCATCCACCTCATCGGACGTAAGGGGGCGCAGTCCCGTGGCTGATAGGACCGAATCGGCGCAGGCCGTCCGCATCCGGCGCGCCATGCGCGCGGACCGCATCGCGACCGCGGTGCTCGCCGCCATCGTCGGCATCGTCATGCTGATCGTCGTCTCGATGGTCGCCTACATCCTGTTCCAGGGCGCCGGGCAGCTTGTCAAGCCGGGTTTCCTCACCGAGGCGGCCCGCTCCAACGGCACTGCGGGAGGTGTCGCCTACCAGCTGTTCGATTCCTTCTACCTGCTGGTCATCACGCTGGCCATCTCGGTGCCCATCAGTCTCGGCGGCGCCGTCTACCTGGTTGAGTACGCCCCCGACGGCCCGGTGACGCGCATCGCGTCGACCGCCATCGAGACGCTGTCCTCGCTGCCCTCGATCGTGGTCGGCATGTTCGGCTTCCTGATGTTCTCCGTGAACTTCGGGTGGGGCTACTCGCTCATCTCCGGCGCCATCGCCCTCACGATGTTCAACAGCCCCATCCTGGTGCGCGTGATCCAGCAGGCGCTCGAGGACGTTCCGTCCTCGCAGCGCGACGCCTGCCTGGCGATGGGCCTCACCCGCTGGGAGACGACCGTCCACGTGCTCATCCCCGCCGCGATGCCCGCCATCGTCACCGGCGTGGTGCTCTCCGCCGGTCGCGTGTTCGGCGAGGCGGCCGCGCTGCTCTTCACGAGCGGCATGAGCTCGCCGGCGCGTCTGAACTTCCTGTCCCTCAACTTCTCAAGCCCCACGTGCGCCTGGAACATCTTCAGGCCGGGAGAGTCGCTCGCCGTCCACATCTACAAGATCTACGG
>DBFEBE010000097.1:0-39620 GCA_048318985.1 Collinsella sp. | reverse complement strand
GGGCAGACGCCGTATTGAGGTATCCGCCGCGGCATGCGACTCAGCCGCGGCCGGCAACAGGTTTCTCTCATTTGGAGGATTGAACACATGGCTAAGAACATCACGTTCGACACCGACGCTCGCGCCAAGCTCGCGAAGGGCGTCAACACCCTGGCCGACGCCGTCACCGTCACCATGGGACCCAAGGGCCGCTACGTCGCCCTGCAGCGCTCCTTCGGCGCTCCCACCATCACCAACGACGGCGTTTCCGTCGCCAAGGAGATCGAGCTCGAGGACAACATCGAGAACATGGGCGCCCAGCTGGTGAAGGAGGTCGCCACCAAGACCAACGACACCGTGGGTGACGGTACCACCACCGCGACCCTGCTCGCCCAGGCCATCGTCAACGACGGCCTCAAGAACGTCGCCGCCGGCGCCAACCCGCTGGCCATCCGCCGCGGCATCGACAAGGCCGTCAACGCCGCCGTCGCCGAGATGAAGAGCCTCGCCAAGCCGGTCGAGACCAAGGAGCAGATCGCTTCCGTCGGCACCATCTCCGCCGGTGACGCCGAGGTCGGCAACAAGATCGCCGACGCCATGGACGTCGTGGGCAAGGACGGCGTCATCACCGTCGAGGATTCCCAGACCTTCGATATCCAGATCGACACCGTCGAGGGCATGCAGTTCGACAAGGGCTACGTCTCCGCGTACTTCGTCACCGACAACGACCGCATGGAGGCCGTGATGAAGGATCCCTACATCCTCATCACCGACCAGAAGATCTCCAACGTCCAGGACATCATGCCCGTGCTCGAGGCCGTCTCCCGCGCCGGCAAGGGGCTGCTCATCATCGCCGAGGACATCGACGGCGAGGCTCTGCCCACGCTCGTGCTGAACAAGATCCGCGGCGCCCTCAACGTCTGCGCCGTCAAGGCTCCCGGCTACGGCGACCGCCGCAAGCGCATGCTCGAGGACATCGCCGTCCTCACCGGCGGCCAGGCCGCCCTCGACGAGCTCGGCATCAAGGTTGCCGACATCTCCGCCGAGATGCTCGGTACCGCCAAGAGCGTGACCATCACCAAGGACAACACCACCATCGTCGACGGCGCCGGCTCCAAGGAGGCCATCGCCGACCGTGTGGCCGCCATCAAGGGCGAGATGGAGCACACCGATTCCGAGTTCGACCGCGAGAAGCTCCAGGAGCGCCTCGCCAAGCTCTCCGGCGGCGTGGCCGTCATCAAGGTCGGTGCCGCTACCGAGACCGAGCTCAAGGAGATCAAGCACCGCGTCGAGGACGCCCTGCAGGCCACCCGCGCGGCCGTCGAGGAGGGCATCGTCGCCGGCGGCGGCGTCGCCTTCATGGACGCCCTGCCCGCGCTCGAGGGCATCGAGATCTCCGATCCCGAGGAGCAGATCGGCATCGACATCATCAAGAAGGCGCTCACCGCTCCGGTGGCCACCATCGCCAAGAACGCCGGCTACGAGGGCGCCGTCATCGTGGACAAGGTCTCCGAGCTCCCCGCGGGCGAGGGTCTGAACTCCGCTAACGGCGAGTGGGGCAACATGATCGAGATGGGCGTGCTCGACCCGGTCAAGGTCACCCGCACCACCCTGCAGAACGCCGCCTCCGTGGCCTCCCTCATCCTCATCACCGAGGCCACCGTCTCCGACGTGCCGAAGAACACCCAGCTCGAGGACGCCATCGCGGCCGCGACCGCAGGTGCCCAGGGCGGCGGCATGTACTAAGCTGTAAGGCTTAAGCTCCCATGGGAACCCCGGAGGGTTCCTTGCGGGTGTGTTCGAGGTTCCGCCTCCCAGAGCACCCTCAAGGAAACCCTCCGGGGTTCTTTGCATGCAAGGCGTTCAAGCATGCAAGAAAAAGCGGTCGGTGCGCTCGGCTTCACGGCTTCACCGCTCGAAAAGTCGCGCATTGGGATCCTCCGGGGGATTCCTGCGTTTCAATACGTAGCGGGCTTTAGGAGGAACGTGGCACGGCGCGCCTTCGTTGCCACGTCGTTTTGAATCCTTGGGAAAGCCCTTTGGGGCCTTTGAGCTTGAGATGAGAGTTGTTCGGAAGTGCCCGGATAATGAGGTTGTGAGCCGTGTTCTCTTGCGAAGGTGGCCAAAAAGTCGGTCGAGGCAGTATCAGCAGGGCGTCTGTAGTCCGTGTATACAGTATGGAGGCCCCGAGTGTTAGCCGTTGGGTGAGGGAAGAGCGGGATCGCATATCGTTTCGTGATGCTGCGTAAGGGCTATCGGCTGAAATCTCTACGATTCTCTCTCAGGTCGACGGGGGCTGGTACTTTCTCGGTTCGATTTTTGACCACGCTCGAAGCTTTCATTAAACATACAACCCCTCACTGAGCGAGTCTGAGACGATACGATGCAAATGGCGACGAGACCTATGCAGTCTTGCAGCGCTCTCGTATTCGAGCGGCAGGTATGAGCCGTCGAATCCTGCCGGTGTTGCCAATCGGCAGTGTTCAGGCTCTTGTTCCTGTCTGGTATGTCCCGCTTACCCGATGGCTCGGAGGTAGATCACGCCATATGGCGGGATCTCCAGGGTTCCCTCGAGGGCGAGCGTGTCTTCTGCCGCGGGGTGGGAATCATGCTGTGAGCTGTTTTCGTGCTGGGGAGCTGCTTTGCAGGTCTTTTTGACCGTGGGGCAGCCGGGCGCGTCGGGATCGGCACGCCGCTCGTCGTAGGCGGGGGCGCTCACCAGGAGCACCTCGAATCGGCCGCGCAGCGCGTCGTCTCCGAACGTGAAGGGCGCATCGTCGGCGTTGACGGCGACGAGGACGCGCTCGGCGGCACCTGCGTCGCCAGCGCTTGCGTCGCGTTCGAACAGCAGCTGCTTGTTCGTTATCACGACGTTGCGGTAGCCGCCGTGGCAGAGCGCGCGCGACGCGCGGCGCACGAGGTTGAGCGCGCAGATGTAGCCGGTGAGCTCGTTGGGGGCGTCGCCGCCGTCCCAGCCGGGCGCGAGGCGGTCGAGCGCGTCGGCGGCAGGGGCGTCGAGTGCCGGGCGCAGCGCGACGTCCGCGAGGTAGCCGGTGCCCTTCTCACCCAGCTGTCCCCATTCGCTGCCGTAGTACAGGCAGGGGATGCCTGGCATGCCGAACAAGACGCCGTAGGCGGGGCGCAGGTGGCGCTTCTCGGCGAGGATGCTGGCCAAGCGCGAGACGTCGTGGTTGTCGGCGAAACTCACCAGATGCTTGCCTTGGTAGATGCACCAGGGGTCGCCTCCGTACTGGCGGTGCAGCGAGTGGGCGATCTCGAACATGTTCATGGAGTTGAAGCTCGAATACAGGCCCTTGTAGCACTCGTAGTTGGTGCAGGAGTCGAGCATCTCGTCGTTGACGATAAGGTTGTAGTCGCCGTGCAGGACCTCGCCGATGAGCGGGAAGCCATCGCCCGGGCCGCCATCGAAGCGCGTCTCCGCCCCCAGTTCGCAGGCGAGCCCATGAAGGCGCTTCACGAAGTCGCGGTCGAGGCTGTAGGCGACGTCGAGGCGCAGGCCGTCGACGCCCAGCTCGTGCTTCCACATGCGGACGGCGTCGAGCAGGTAATCGATGACGGCGGGGTTGCGCAGGTTGAGCTTGACCAGATCCTGGTTGCCCTCCCAGCCCTCGTACCAAAAGCCGTCGCCGAAATGCGTGTCGCCATCGAAGCTGATGTTGAACCAATCCTTGTACGGCGAATCCCACTTCCGCTCGCGGACGTCGCGGAAGGCCCAGAAGTTGCGTCCCACATGGTTGAAGACGGCGTCCAGGATCACGCGCACACCGCTCGCGTGCAGGGCGGCGACGGTATCGGCGAAATCCTCGTTGGTTCCCAGGCGGCAATCGACCCGGCGCAGGTCGCGCGTGTTGTAGCCGTGGGTGTCGGAGGAGAAGACGGGGTTGAGCAAAATCGCGCCGATACCGAGTCTTTCGAGGTAGGGGGCCCAGTCTATGAGTTGACGGATGCGATGGCGCTCGATTTGCCCCTCCATCCCGGCGGAGTCGGCGAGGTCCGGCGCGTCGAACGGGCAACCGAGCATGCCCAGGGGGTAGATCTGGTAGAGGGTGGTATCGAAGACCCACATGGCGGTGCTCCTTGCGCTGTGCGAGAACTGTGGCGCTCGGGAGCCGCCGTGGTGGCGTCGCCGAGCACCCAACACGATACCGCTGGCGACTCTGGCGTCGGGCGGCTATTCGCCCAGCGAGCGGGTACATTCGGATTGCGCGGAGAGCCGAAGGATGCCGCCCCTTCGGTGGCGGCTCGCATGCGGTTGACGTACACTGAAAGTTCGGCTGAACTTTGTCGAAGGAGTAGCCCTCATGGCCCAGCAGCACGACCTGTTCGACGACATCATCGATATCTCCAAGGGCCTGAGCGCCCTCAAGAACCCTCTCGGCGGCGTCACCGACGCCCTCATGGGAACGGCCACGGGCGAGGCGCCGCACTGGAATCCCGCCGACTACAAGGAGCGCCCGCGCGCGAATTCCATCCCCTGCCTCGTGTGCAACTACGAGAAGAGCTCGTGCACCCGTTGTATGGAGGTCTGCCCCGTCGACGCGATCGACATCGAGGAGTACTGCATCGATATCGCAGACAGCTGCCGCAAGTGCGGGCTGTGCGTGGCGGCATGCCCCACGGAGGCGTTCAACTCGCCCAAGCTCAAGCCCAAGAAGCTGTATGACGACATCGCGCGCGCCGCGGTGGCCCACACGCACGCATACGTCACCTGCACGCGGGCCCTGCGCCGTCTGCCGCGGGACAACGAGGTCGTCGTCGCGTGCATCGGCGACATCACGCCCGAGACCTGGCTCTCCGTGCTCGTGGACTTCCCCAACGTGAGCGTGTACCTCCCGCTCGGCATCTGCGACAACTGCAAGACGGTGAGCGGCGAGGATGCGCTCGGAGAGGCCATCGCGACGGCGGAGGAGTGGGCCGGATGCGGCATGGACCTCGAGGTCGACTCCAAGCAGCTGAAGTGCGAGAAGCGCCGTGAGTACGAGCGCAAGGAGTTCATGGACAACATCGTGCGCAAGACGGGGCTCGCGGTGAGCAAGCTCACGCCTGCGACCGCGGCGCTCGCCACGGTGACCCAGAGGCTGAAGGACCACACCAACAAGCTCAAAGCGATCGAGAGCACCCTCAGCAACGCCTGCGGGACCACGACGCAGCGCCGTCGCCGCGTGCTCACGCAGAGCCGCGAGCTGCTGCTGTCCACGCTGCGCGACCATCCGGAGCTCGCCGGCAACATCGAGGTGTCCACGCCCGTCTGCGATTTCGAGAAGTGCACCGCGTGCGGCGAATGCGTGCGCCTGTGCCCCACGAACGCGTGCGACCTGCTCGGGTCCGGTCGCTTCGCCCTCGAGCCCGCCTACTGCGTCGGCTGCGGCCTGTGCGCCGAGGCCTGCGAGGACCATGCGCTCACGATGGAATCCCATGATGCGTCCGACCTGGTGGTTCCCGACCCGGACGCCGAGCAGAAGCGCAAGGATGCCGAGCGCGCCCGCGCCGAGGCGGAGAAGGCCAAGGCGGAAGCCAAGGTGAAGCTGAACAAGCTGCTCGATCAGGTGGAGAAGCTGGACGACTAGCGCTGGGGCGCCGATGGGCGCCGTAGCGCGCGGGTACCGCGGCTCGGTGGCGCATCCCGTTCGATTCCTGCCGCGTCTCGCTTTCGACGGTGCCGGCCGGGGTGATTCGTCTATCTGTCCGCACGGGATGGTACGGTATCCGATAAGCGACGGGCCGCTCGGTGCGGCGGGGAGGAGTCGGTATGAACGAGATCATGTGCCCTAAGTGCAAGACGGTGTTCCAGCTGGACGAGAGCGGATACGCCGACATCGTGAAGCAGGTGCGCGACCAGGAGTTCAACGACGAGCTCGCCGAGCGCGTCGAGCTGCTGTCCCGGGAGCGCGAGCAGGCGATCGCGCTCGAGCGCGCCGACGCGGCGGCCGTGCTGCAGGAGCGCATGGCCGCGCGCGACGCCGATCTCGCCGAGGCGACCGCCCGCCGCGATGCGCAGATCGCCGAGCTCACGGCACGGCTCGAGGCGGCGTCGGGGGAGCGCGCCATGGCGAGCGAGCGCGCCGCGGCGCAGGCCCGCGCGGAGGCGCAGAAGGAGGCGGCGGAGCTGCAACATCGGCTTGACGAGCTCGCGTCGCGGCTCGCCCAGCGCGACGGCGAGGCGCAGCTCGAGCAGGCCCGCGCGCGCGAGGAGGCGCTCTCCCAGGCGGCCGCGGAGCGGGAGCGCCTGCGTGAGCGCGCCGACCGCGAGCTGCGCGAGCTCCAGGAGCGCTTCCAGCAGGAGGCCGCTCGCTCCGCACAGCTCCAAGCGCAGCTCGACGAGGCGGCAGGTCAGCGCGAGCTGGCGGTCCGCGCGGCGTCCTCGCAGGTCCAGCAGGAGATGGCCGAGGAGGTGTCGCGCGCTCGTCAAGAGGCCGCCGACCTGCGGAGCCGTTTGGCGTCCCAGCAGGGAGAGTCCGAGCTCGCACGCGTGCGCGCCGTCGCGGCCGTCGAGCGCGAGCGCGACGACGCCCGAGCGGCGCTCGCACGCGAGCAGGCGGTGCGCGAGTCGGAGCGGCAGCAGGTCCAGGCCGCGCACGAGCTCGAGCTCGAGCAGGCTCGCAAGGCGAACGCGGAGCTCGTGCGCTACAAGGACGAGGAGATCGAGCGCCTGCGCGACATGAAGGCGCGCCTTTCCACCAAGATGGTGGGTGAGACGCTCGAGCAGCATTGCGAGACGGAGTTCAACCGCCTGCGCATGACGGCGTTCCCGCACGCGTACTTCGAGAAGGACAACGATGCCTCCGAGGGCACCAAGGGGGACTTCATCTTCCGCGAGTGCGACGAGGACGGCAACGAGATCATCTCCATCATGTTCGAGATGAAAAACGAGAACGACACCACGTCGACCAAGCACAAGAACGAGGACTTCTTCAAGAAGCTCGACCACGACCGCAACCAGAAGGGCTGCGAGTACGCAATCCTCGTCTCCCTCCTGGAGCCCGAGAGCGAGCTGTACAACGCCGGAATCGTGGACGTCTCGTACCGCTATCCGAAGATGTACGTGATTCGACCGCAGTTCTTCATCCCGATCATCACCCTGCTGCGCAACGCCGCCCTGACCAACCTCGAGGCGAAGCGCGAGCTCGCCCTGCAGCGCCAGCAGAACATCGACGTGACGCAGTTCGAGGAGAAGCTCCTGAGCTTCCAAGACGGCTTCGCGCGCAACTACGGCCTGGCGAGCCGTAAGTTCCAGGCGGCTATCGACGAGATCGACGCGACCATAAAGCACCTGCAGAAGGTCAAGGACAACCTCATCTCCAGCGAGAACAACCTGCGCCTGGCCAACGATAAGGCTCAGGGCCTCACGATCCGCAGGCTCACGCGGGGCAACAAGACCATGAAGGCGGCGTTCGACGAGGCGCGCGCTGCGCGCGAGGAGCAAGCGGGGGAGTAGTCGCATCAGGCGGGGGCGGAACGACCCCGGAGACCTCGCTTGAGGGGCGGGCGTCAAATCGAGGCTGCCTGCTTCCCAGGTTGATGCCGTCGAGTGCCGTGGGTTTTCTGGAGGGCGCCCCCCACATCGAGGCGTTCTGCGGCTCAGCTCGACGCGGCCGAGCGCCTCGATGTGCCCACGCCGCACGCGAGGAGGGCCGCGTAGGCGGCGACGAACGGCCAGCGCGTGGGGTCGGAAAGCCCGGCGACGCCGATGGCGACCGAGCTGACGAGCGCGATGGCGGGGGAGACGAGGCTCCTCGCGCTGCCCTCGGCGCGCGCTTGGGAGAGGGCGCGAACGTAGAAGAGGCAGAGCACGAAGAGCGTGAGGCTCACGCCGATTTCGGAGATGTCCCCGTTGGGCAGCAAGCCGGCGGCGGTCACGACGGTGTGGACCGCGAGCCAGAAGACCGAGCATGCAAGCGCCATGCACGCGCTCGCGAGGGGGAACTTCAACGTGGGGTTCACACGGGCGATGCGCGACGCGCAGGGCATCTGGCCGTGCAGCGCGAGCGAGAACGGCATGCGGAGCGTGGCAAGGACCATGCCGTTCGCGGTGCCGAGCACGGCGACGAGTGCGATGACATTGGGGATCGTGGCGGCTCCGGGGCCGAACAGCTTGACGAAAACCTCCGATAGGCTTGCGTCGCCGGCACGCATGACCTCCTGGGGCCCGAGGAAGCAGGAGATCCCGACGAAGTAGGCGAGGTAGAGCACCAGGATGACGGCGGGGCCGATCACGAGCGCTCGGGGAAGGTTGCGCTGGGCGTCCTTGAGCTCGGGCGCGATGCTCACCGCCGAGCTCCATCCGTCGAACGCGAAGGCGATGGGCGCGGCGGCTGCGATCCAGCCCAGCCCCGCGGAGGGTGCCTGCCCGATGCCCTGGGATAGATAGTCGGCGGGGTGCGCGAACGCGATCCCGACGATGCCGACCGCGAGCAGCGGTGCCGCCTTCGCGAGGGTCGAGAGGTTCTGGAAGTATCCGGAGAGGCGCGGCCACAGCACGTTCCATGCCGTGCACAGGACGAGGAGGGCGAGGCCGATGCCCGACTGCACGGGAAGCGTCGAGGGGAGGCCGAAGACCATGCAGGCGTAGACTCCGACGACCCAGCAGATCACGGCGCAGACCACGGGCATGTACAGAAAGGTGTAGTGCCAGCCGATAAGGGTGCTGCGCACGGGGCCGAGGAACTCCTGGGCATAGGAGATGAGTCCTCCGTGGCCCCCGCTCCGCGCTGCGAAGCGCGCGAGCGTGAGGCCGCCGAACACGATGGTCGTGGCGGCGAGGAGGAAGACGACGATGCCGAGCGCGACGTTGCCGTCGGTCGCGATGAGGATGTTGTCGGATTTGAAAAAGATGCCGGAGCCGATGCAGATGCTCACGATGAGGCAGACGGCGGTGGTGAGGGTGTAGCGCTTCTCGATGGCGGTGGTGGAGTCTTGCATGCCTTCCATTTCGAATCGTGCGATGCGGGCCGCGTGGCGTGTTTCTTCCAAAAGCCCAGTATACGTGAGTCGGCAGGAAGCCGTATCGGATACAATCGAAGAGCGCAATTCAACGCCGTCCCAAGGAGGAGCACCCATGGATCTCAACAAGCGTCCCGACGACATGGTCCGCATCACCACCCCTGAGCTCGCTCAGGCCTTCATCGAAGAGCAGGTGGCCGCGTGCCGCGAGCAGATCGGCGACAAGAACGTGCTGCTCGCCCTGTCCGGCGGCGTCGACAGCTCGGTCGTGGCGGCGCTCCTCATCAAGGCCGTCGGCAAGCAGCTCATCTGCGTGCACGTGAACCACGGCCTCATGCGCAAGGGCGAGTCCGAGCAGGTCGTCGACGTCTTCCAGAACCAGCTCGACGCGAACCTCGTGTACGTCGACGCGACCGACCGCTTCCTCTCCCTGCTCGACGGCGTCGCCGAGCCCGAGGCCAAGCGCAAGATCATCGGCGCCGAGTTCATCCGCGTGTTCGAGGAGGAGGCCCGCAAGGTCGGCGACCAGGTGAGCTTCCTGGCCCAGGGCACCATCTACCCCGACATCCTCGAGTCCGACGGCGTGAAGGCGCACCACAACGTGGGCGGTCTGCCCGACGACCTGCAGTTCGAGCTGTGCGAGCCCGTCCGTCTGCTGTACAAGGACGAGGTCCGCGGCGTCGGCCGCGAGCTCGGCCTGCCCGAGAACGTGGTCGAGCGCCAGCCCTTCCCGGGCCCTGGCCTGGGCGTGCGCTGCCTCGGCGCCATCACCCGCGATCGCCTCGAGGCGCTTCGCGAGGCCGACGCCATCCTGCGCGAGGAGTTCGCGAACGCGGGCCTCGAGGGCAAGGTCTGGCAGTACTTCGTCTCCGTGCCCGATTTCCGCGTCACCGGCGTGAAAGACGGTAAGCGCCTCTACGAGTGGCCGGCGTTCATCCGCGCCGTCAACACCGTGGACGCCATGACCGCCGAGGTGCCCGAGCTCGACTGGGCCCTCCTCAAGAAGATCGGCGACCGCATCGCCTCCGAGGTTCCCGGCATCTGCCGCGTTCTCTACGACCTCACCCCGAAGCCCTGCGGCACGATCGAGTTCGAGTAGCCTGATCTGCGATAGCCGCATCATGTGAACCGCAGCGCCAGCCCATCGCGGGGCTGGCGCTCTTTTTGCGCGAAGGCTTGCGCCGATGTGACCTCAAAAAGGGGACAGGCACCAAATTGAGGAGCAATTGGGGACAGGTGCAAATCGCTCCCTTTGGTGGCTGACGACAACTCAAGTCTGCTCCTCGAAAGCCCTGTTGCCGATGCTGAGGGCTCTGGCCGTGACGCGCGGAGCCCCCTGTTCGTTTCCGGTAGGTAGTTCTGCCGCAGTTATTGGCGACTTTAAGCGTGGGCAAAGCCCGATGGACGCTTCCCTGCATTTGCGCTGAACAAAGCCGATCTGCAGCTTCTTGCCGAGCCCGTTGGCGATTCAATCGAGCGGAAGGCCGACCCCGCGAGGCCGACCTTCTGAATGAGCTTAGCCTGGTGTTGCTGCTGGCATCGCGCCGCCGCTACATGCTAAACGGGTACGTCGCGATGGTGTCGTAGGTTTCGGTGTCGTAGACCTCGAGCTCACCGCTGACATCGACGAGCGCGTCGATGTTGGGAGCGACCTCGGAGTCGAACCACATGAACGTCTCGACGAACGCGCCGGGCTTGACGGTCTCGCTCAGGCTCGGGTCGGTCATCGCGCCGCCGACGGAGAATGTATCCCATGCCGCGCTGACGGAGATCGCCGTGTCGGTGTTGTTGGTGATCTTGAGCGTGTAGCCGGAGTCGCCCGCCCAGTCGGTCGTCTTGTTCACGACCTCGATGGTGCAGATGTTATCGGATGCAATCTGCTGCCCAATCTCCTCGACGGGCGCGTCGTCCCCGCCATCGCCGTCGTCCTCACCGCCCAGGAAGCTGGAGAGCGCGCCTTCCGCCTCTTCCTTGAGCTTGGCGGCGTCCTCGTCGTTCAGTTTCTTGAAGGAGAGTTCCTCGCCGTCCTGCTCCATGCTGAGCAAGTCGCCCTTGAGCGTCGCCGTGATGGTCTCGCCTTCGAAGGCGATGGAGCATTCGCTGGCGCTCTTGGCCTCCCAGGTGCCTTCGAGCGGCTCGCCCATGAGGTTGATCTCCGCCTTGCCCTCATCTTGCAGGTCGAGGTAGCAGTAGATGCCGAACGCCTTCATGAGCTCGATGTCCTCTTCCGAGGTGTCGGTCGCCGCGACGAGGTCCCACGTGCCCAGGAAGGTCTTGGTGGGGTCTCCGCCTCCGCCCCCGCTGCCGCCGCACCCCACCAAGGTGAGGCAGAGCACGAACACGGCCGCCATGGCCAGGACGAACTGCTTGCGTTTCATAGTGTCCTCCTTCTACTTGGACGTTTATGCTTGCGAGTGCGGACGTCCGCACTCCATGCAGAACTTGCCGGTGTTGACGGCGCCGCAGGCGCAGATCCAGGTGTCGGGGTCGGGCTTGGGTGCCCCGCATTCCATGCAGAACCTCCCTGTGTTCACCGTTCCGCAGCTGCAGGTCCATTGGTCTGGCGTCTCCGGGCGCGGACGTCCGCACTCCATGCAGAACTTGCCGGTGTTGACGGAACCGCAGCTGCATGTCCAACCGCCTGCCGTCGTGCCGCCTGCGTTCGCCGCGGTGCCGGGCATGACGTTGGACGAGGACGGAGATGAAGATGGCGCCAGGTTCGCCGCGCCCGCCGCCGGGCCCGCGCCCATCTGGAACAGGCTTCCCGCGTTCATGCCGCCCGCCATGCCGGCGAGTCCCATGCCCATGAAGCCCGCCATGGCGCCGCCCTCGTTGGAGGCCGCCGCGCGCATGGCGTCGGATTGAGCCGCCGCCAGGTTCGCCGCCGCCATGGTGGGGTCGCGCATGACTGCGGCCTTCTGTAACTCCTTGATCATCGCCTCGTCCTCGGGCGCGGCCGCTATGGCGTTCACGCCGAACGCCGCCACCTGGATACCGCGCGTCTCGGCCCAGCTCGCGTTCAGCACCTCGTTGAGGGCACGCGAGAGCTCCATGGTGTGGCCGGGCACGGCGCTGTAGCGAATGCCCATCTCCGAGATCTTCGCGAACGCGGGCTGCAACGCGGTGAGCAGCTCGCTTTTGAGCTGCGAGTCGATCTGGTCGCGGGTGTAGGTGCCCTCGACGTTGCCGCACACGTTCTTGTAGAACAGCAGGGGATCTGTGAGGCGGTAAGAGTACTCGCCGTTGCACCGCACCGCTATGTCCACATCCAGGCCGATGTTCGCATCGACCACGCGGAAGGGGACGGGCGAGGCGGTACCGTATTTGTTGCCGATGATCTCCTTGGTGTTGAAGAAGTAGATGCGCTGGTCGCGGCCTGTGTCGCCGCCGAAGGTGAAGCGCCGTCCCAGGGTTTCGAACGAGCGTTTGATCTGGTCGCCGAGGTTGCCGGTGAACACACTCGGCTCGCTGGAGTTCTCAAAGACGAACTCGCCCGGCTCGGCGCAAACCTCGACCACGGAGCCCTGCTCGACGATGATCATGCACTGGCCTTCGTTGACCGCGATGATTGATCCGTCGGAGATGATGTTGTCCTCGCTCTTGACGTTCGAGCTGCGCCCGTGGGTCGAGGTGCGCTTTTGGCCCTTGGCGGCGAGCGTGTTCGCATCGAGCGCGTCGCAGTAGAAGAACTCGCGCCATTGATCGGCGAGCACGCCGCCGACGGCTCCCGCGCCTGCCTTGAGAAGTCCCATACGTACCTCCTGTCTCGTATCGTGACTATCGCTCGGTCCCGAGTGCTGCGGCGAGCGGCGCCGCGCGCGTATGGGCGCCGCGGCGCCGCTCGGCACCCGTCCCGTGCCCCGGTCGCTCCGCACCGCGACTGGCCGGATTGCGCTACGCCACGCTCATCGCGCCGCCGCAGTACTCGCAGCGCCCGTTGGCATCGGGAAAGGTCGTGGCGCCGCAGAACGGGCAGGTGCGCGCCTCCTTGGGTGCGGCCGCCGTCGCCGCCTCCTCGCGCAGGGCGTCACGCGCCCCCACAAGCGCGTCGCGAATCTCCTCGGCGATCTGCACGGCCTCGCGGTAATCCGGCGAGTGCTGTGTCTCGATGCGCGCTTCGTTGGTCTTCACGGTGATCTCGTCGAAGTACGGTGCGTTAAGCTGGATGATCGCGTACACATCGTAGTTGATGTCGTAGCGCGGCGGATCGTAGCTCGCGGTCGTGCCGTCCTCGAGCTCGCGCTCGATCTCGGTGCGCGTCTCGCGCACGTCCACGATACAGCCGGTGACCTGGGAGAGGTCGATGATATCGGGGTTGGCGTCGCGCCAGGCGATGCCTGCGGAGGTGACGGCGAAGGCGTGGGCGTCATCGTCGATGAAGACGCGCGTCCGCTTGCCGAGTGTGCGCGTGGGTGCAAGGGAGGCGACGCGTTCCTTGTTCGCCTCGCGGTAGGCGAGCTGTTCGCGTATGCTCTCGACGGTGGAGGTGCGGAGCTCACTGAAGAACGGGGAGAGTTTGCCGGCGCAGTCCTTGCACAGGTAGCCGTCCTCGAGTTTGCGCTTTCCAAACAGGCCGAGCTCCTTGTCGCAGATGTCGCACGATTTCTTTTCGAACAGGCTTCCAAAGAGTCCCATGACGGTCCCTTCCCTCGGGGGCGTGTCTGGCGCGCGGGCGCTCCGGCGGCACCTTCTCGCTGTGCCAGCTTGAAGGTATCTCCGCGAGTGCGCAGCGAACATGCCCCTGTGGCTCAAGGTTGGGCCATAAAATGCGACCCGTGTCCCATGCCCGGCAGGGCGTCTTTCGTATAATGGGATGAGGGCGGTTCAGAGCGGGGGTGCGCGATGTCCAAAGTCTCGTCGATGATTCGAAGAGCGGGTGTGCACGTTCGGGCTGCCGAGAAGCGGCGGGTGCTCGCGGTTTGCGCCGCCTGCGCTGCCGCGGTGATCGCTGCCGCATGCATCTCGGAGCTCGTGATCGATCCTGGGATCTGGCGTCCATCCATCCGCGACATGGTGTATCCCGCAGGGCGCTACAACACAGGTCCCCATATGGTTGCCACCATTGCCATTCTGTCGGTATGGGGCCCGTTTTCCTGTTGGCGTTGCTTCGACCCGCGAGTTCGTCGTGACCTGATGTGCTGTTTCATGCTGTTCGCAGCATGGATGCTCGTTGTCAGCGTCAAGTACGTCGTGGGCTGGGATCCCCTCATTGAGGTGCTTTGGTACGCTTTCTACATTCCGTTGCTGTTCGTTCCCATGCTCTGTCTCTTCGCGGCCCTGCGTGCGGGAGGCCTGGACGGTCGCATCGGCGTCGCGCGGTTCAAGCGCATGCTGATCGCGGTGAACGTCGCGCTGCTCGGCGTCGTGTTCACCAACGGGTTGCATCACGCGGTTTTCGTCTTCGACCCCGCCGATCCGGATTGGTCGGGTAACTACACGTACGGTCCGGCGTATTACCCTGTGTACGCGATGATGGTCGGGCAGTTCATCCTGTTTTTCGCATTATTGTTCCGCAATGCGCGCCGTCAGCTCAGGGGCACGATCGTCACGGTGGCGTTCATCTGCGCTCTCGCCGTCGTGTACGGGCTCGCCTATGTATTCCGCGTCCCGTTTTTCTTCTCGGGCAACTTTTCGCTCAGCTACACCTGGTTCGTCTGCGTCGCCCTCGAGCTGTGCTTCGACTTCGGCCTCATCCCAGCGTTCGTCCGCTACGGCCGCCTGTTTCAAACCCTGCCCATTGACGTGAAGGTCTTTTCCCGCTCGCCCGGTAGATCCTCTGCTCCCGTGTTGTCCACCGCGCATGCACGGCCCGTCTCCGCTCAGGCGCGCGCGTGCGTCGAGGCGTGCACGGCGGGGGCGGTACAGCTCATCTCAGACGCCACGCCCGATGTCGTGTACTGCGCTCAGCGTGTCTCGGGCGGTATCGCGCTCGTTACGGAGGACGTCTCGGACATCTCATTGCGCCGCCGCGCCTTGGAGCAGCGTCACGCCGCGCTGCGCTCAAGTTGCGTGCTACTCGAGCAGGAGCGCTCCATGCGCGAGCGGCTTTGCAGGCAGGAGAGTGAGAAGGCCCTGTACGACGAGGTCGACCGATCGATTTCGGAGGCGCTCGGCAAGGCGCACGAGCTCATGGGACAGGCCGAGCGTCTCACGAGTGATGAGGCGATTTTCAACCTGGTGCTGGCTAAGATGCTCATCTCGTATTGCAAACGCAAGGGTGGCATCGTGCTCGAGCGCAGGGGAGATGCGGATTTCGAGCGGGAGAAACTCCAGCTCATCGTGAGCGAACTCGTGAGCGATCTCAAGGCCGCCGGCGTGGAGTGCGGCGCGCTCGTCGAGACGGGCGAGGTTCTGCCCGTCGATGTGGTGAGCGTGCTGTACGACTGCCTGTACGACTTCGCCATCGCCTCCCTGTACTGTGCCGACCCGGTGCTCATGATGTACTTCTCCGATTACAACGACGGCGCGATCGAGATGCGCCTCACGCTGGGCACGGGGGAGCAGCGCGACCTGGCCGATTCGGATGAGGTGCAGGAGCTTCGCGCCCTGCTCGACGGGCGTGACGTCGCCTACCGGCTCACCGGCGGCGAGGGGTCGCTCGTGCTCGTCGTGGTCGTGAGGAAGGAGGGTGCGTGATGGAAGTCCTGTTCGATCTCAACGATATCACGCTGGTGCTGCTCTTCGTTTCCTGCGCGCTGGCATGCGGGTGTCAGGGAGCGCATCTGTTCATGTGCGCGTTTCGGCGCGGCGAGGCGATGCATGCGGGCGCGATGGCGTATGAGGTCCTCGTGCTGGTGCATCTCACGTTCGCATCGATGGTTCTGCGCGAGGCGTGCACGCATTACGCTTACGTGTCGCTATGGTCGCGCTCGTTTTGCGTGGCGGCCATCGATGCCAGCTGGGTGCATGTAGCGCCCGTCGCGCTCGGCGCGTATCTGATGGTTGCGGCACGCAAGCCCGTCATGAGCACGGAGCTTGCGGTCATGGCGTGCTGGCTGCCTCCGGCTGTGCTGCTCCTCGCGGGGGCATGGCCGTGGATCGTGGCGGCGGGCGTGGCGTTCATGGTGTTTCGAAGCCTCGCTTGCGTTGTCCTCGATTACCAGCGCGCGGGGGAGGTCATCATGAGGTTCTCCCTCGCCGAGGTGGTGGGCACGGTTTCCGAGGGTATTCTCTGCTACGAGCGGAACGGACGGATTCTGTTGGCGAACGATACGATGCGGCGCCTGTTCGAGTCCTTGGGCCATCGCGGCGTTCTCGTCGACGCGCGCGAACTGCGACGGAAGCTGTTGGACGGTGCGCGTGTGAGCGAGGTGAGCACCTTTGGCGATGGCGGTGGCGGTGGGACCGACGACCCTGCACGCATCGTGCGCGAGGCGCGGATCGAGACGCCCGATGCAACGGTGTGGCACCTCATGTTCGACGAGGTACGGCTTGGCCGGGAGCGCTGCGAGCGCGTAATCGCGACGGACGTGACCGAGCTCACGCGACTTAACGAGGGACTCGACGCCGCCAATGCGGAGCTCTCGCAGATGGAGGACGAGCTGCGCGCCTCCTTAGCCGTGGTCGATGCGACCGCGGAGCTCGATGCTCTGGTGCAGATGCGCACGCGCGTGCACGACGTAATCGGCCAGCGCCTATCCATTCTGCACCGGGCGCTTGAGGACAGCGACCTGTCGCACGAGCATCTTGGTGAGCTCCGTGAGATGGTCGATGGAATCATGGATGACCTTGTCTCGCATGAGCACATCGATCCCCGCGCCGACCTGGTGGCGGTGGTGCATGCCTTCGCCTTGATCGGTGTGGAGATAGCGGTCATCGGTTCGCTTCCCAATGCCGATGAGGTCGCCGACATGTTCGTCCACATTATCCGCGAGGCCGTGACGAACGCCGTGCGTCATGCACGGGCGACCGTGGTCGAGGTGTCGCTCGGTTCCTGTGACGGCGATGCCATCGTTGATGGAGCCATGGAGTCCTCGACGGCGTGTGGTTGCTGGACGCTCGAGATTCGCGACAACGGGACGCCGCTCAAGGAGGTCGGGGGCTTCGGACTGGGCATCCCGGGCATGCGTCGCGCCGTGGCGGAAGCCGGCGGCGTGCTACGTGTGGAAGCGACCCCGCAGTTCATCGTGCGTGCGGTGGTGCCCCGTGGCGCATCGGACCGCATGCGGATGGATATCAAAGGGGGGACGCGATGAGCAGGATACGGGTGGCGGTCGTGGAGGACCAGACCATGCTTCGGGAATCGTTGGCGTCGGCCATCAACCGCGAGCCCGATATGGAGGTGGTGCTCTCCCTCGCGGACGCCGCGGACGTCATCGATATGGTCGATGGCGATACGATCGACCTCGCTCTGCTCGACGTGTGCACGGAGCACAACTCGAGCGGCATCATCGCCGCGAAGAAGCTCAAGGAGATGCATCCGAGCGTGCGTACGGTCATCATGACGGGCATGTCCGATGTGACGTTTGTGCGGCAGGCGCGCGAGGCAGGCGTCGATAGCTTCATCTACAAGAATGTTGGAACCGCCGACCTCTTGGCGGTGATTCGTTCCACGATGGAAGGATACTCGACCTTCCCCTGCGCGCGGCGAGGAGATGCGCCCGAGATCGAGCTGCTCGATGATCTTGAACTTAAGATTTTGCATCTGACTTGCCAGGCGAAGGGGCGCAAAGAGATTGCCGCCGAGCTGTACATGAGTGAGGGGACGGTCAAGCGCCACATCTCGGAGATGCTCGCGAAGACGGGCTACGACAACCTGCTTAAACTCGCGGTCCGCGCGGTTTCGACCGGCAGCATTGAGGTTAACGTTGAGCGCTGACCCTCCCGTCTGCGACGTTTCCAATTGGGGCATTGTCGATCTATCTTTTCATCGACAGGCGATCGGGACGCGCCGCTTGCGTGCGTCCTCGATTGGAAGCGTGTCAACGGCGTGCGCCCCCCGGCTGCCCGTGACTGGCCACCCATTCAATTAGGGGCGTATTTTTCTGTTAATTTCCATTCGAAGATGAGGCGCCCGGCATCTGCCGCGTTCTCTACGACCTCACCCCGAAGCCCTGCGGCACGATCGAATTTGAGTAGCCTGATCTGCGATAGCCGCATCATGTGAACCGGAGCGCCAGCCCATCGCGGGGCTGGCGCTCTTTTTGCGCGAAGGCTTGCGCCGATGCTATCGGTGGAGCTTTCCGCCCTCGATCTCCCAGGTCGCGCTCGTGCACGCGGAGAGGAACGCGCGGTCGTGGCTCACCAAGAGCAGCGCGCCGCCGAACTGCGCGAGCGCCCGCTCCAGCGCCTCGACCGAGTGCACGTCGAGGTGGTTTGTCGGCTCGTCCATGATGATGAGCGCAGGGGAGCTCAGCAGCCCGTGCGCGATCATGAGCTTGCGGAGCTCGCCGGGGCTGGTGGCCGCTCCCTCCAAGATGCGATCGGGGTCGGAGTTGAGCTGCGCGACGCAGCTGAGCACCCGTCCGCGATCGGTAGGGGAGAGCGAGCGGACGGCCGCAAGGGTTCGGGTGCGTTGCCCGGGACTCGGCTCCTGGGGGATGTCGAGGATCGCGAGGCCGTCCGCGCCCTGCTCGGGCGCTTGCCGGGCGAGGATCTTGCGCACGTGGTCGAGCAGGGTGGTTTTGCCGGCTCCGTTCGGCCCCACGATGCCGATATGCTCGGTGCTGCCCACATGGAGCTCTGGAAGCTCGAGCGCGCCCTCTCCGCAGGGGATGGCGCCCGCGGGTATGTGGAGCACGGCCTTGCGGGGGCTGGTGCGCGCGTCGAGGAACAGGCTGCCGTCGTAGCGTTTTGGTACGAACGTCGCGTCCGCCCTTGCCCGGGCTGCCGCCAAGCGCCCGTCCATCTGACGCAGCAGCTTGCCGCGCGCGCCGTCTTGGCCGGTGAAGATCGCGAGGTCGATCTTCGCGCGCCCGCTCTTGTCTTTGGGATCGAGATGGCGCTTGGACCGCCTTGCATCGGCTCGCGCGGCCTCCTGCGCCCGGTTCCGCTGCTCGGATGCAAGGCGGGCATGTTCGCTCTTGGCTCGAAGGCGCTCGGCAGCCGTCTCCGCGCGCTCCCGTTCGGCCTGCGCGTGTGCGGCGGAGTAGCCGCCTGGCCGCGTGACCAGGCGCGTCTGGCCATCGGGGCCGGTGGGCTCGAACGAGATGCACCGCTGGGCGAGCGCGTCGAGCAGTGCGCGGTCATGGCTGACCAGGATGCCGATTCCGCGGAAGCGCCCCAGCGTCTCGGCGAGCTCGGCGCGTGACGGGGCATCGAGGTGGTTGGTCGGCTCGTCGACGATGAGCACGTCGGGCCGTTGCCAAAGCGCGCAGGCGATCTGAAGCTTCTTGCGCTCCCCGAAGCTCAGCTCGCCCCAGCGCCAGGCCATCTCGTCGGAAAGGCCGAAACGTTCGCGCAGGCTGCGGGCATCGCGTCCGAAGTCGAGCGCGAACTCCGGCAGGCTTTCCGGTTGCTCGTCGGCTTCCTGGGGGCAGTAGACGCAGAAGAGCCCGCTGCTCACCGCTCCGGCATCCGGTTCGAGCGCACCGCAGGCGATGCGCGCGAGCGTGGACTTGCCGCAGCCGTTGTCGCCGAGCAATCCGGTCCAGCCTTCTGGGAAGGCGAGTGTCACATCATTCAAAATGGGGTCTTGAGCCGCGGGATGCGTGTAGGACACGCGCGAGAGTGCAAGCTGCATGAAGACATCCCCTCCTTGTTCCAACGGAGGTCAACAGGTCAGTTGATGGGATGTCTAGAAGCGCATGGCGGCCTTGTCTCTTCGCGGCGGCGTCCTCGCATGTGGCCCGAATCCGACGGGCGGACGAAGCGAGTGTACCATGAACCGACGGCGTCCGCACCGGACCTCAAAAAGAGGCGTTTCCTCAATTGAGGGGCGGCTGGATGCATCGCCGTGATGCCGGATATCCCAAGGATCGCCGAACGCCCTGGGAACCTGTCGCGTTCAAGTTTGACTGGCGTTTTCGATGGGGAGCGTCCGATCGGGCGTCAGGGCTTTCGAGGATGGCTCGTGAGGTGCCAGCCGTCGCAGTAGGGGCAGCGGTAGACGGAGAGACCGCGACGCCCGTGCTCGGCGCACGCGGCGATGGCGTCGAGGGCGTCTGCGCGGCTTGCGTAGCGCATCTTCGACTCGCATGCTCGCCGGCGCACCGCGGCGTCATGCGCCGCCTCGAGGGCGTCGTTGCGCGCATGCTCGCGCTCGAAGAGGTCGCCCATGGCGCCGGCATCGAATCCCGATTCGAACTCGGCGCGCTGCTTCGCCCGCGCCGACCGCTTGTTGCTCGCCATGCCAGTCCTTTCGCCGTCCGCTCAACGCACAGTATAGCCGCCTCCGAGCGCCGGGAATGCCCTGCGTCGTGTGCGCGCCTCGTGCCGGAGACATGGTATGCGATAGACTCAGGGGCGGCGGCAGATCGCGGAGGCGAAGGCGAAGGGGACGGAATGGCATCGAAGGTTCGGTTCGCGCGGGTGGGGGACGCCTTGGGCGCCCATATGGACGTCGAGGAGCTTCTGGACGCATTCGCCGAGGGCGAGGGGCTCATCGCGAACACGGCGTTCCATGGGGTGGCGCTTGCCTACGAGGCGGCTGAATCCGCCACGTTCGACACCGTGCTGTTCCGCGGCTGCGAGTTCGATGGCGTCGACTTCTCCGGCTGCACCTTCCGGGACGTGCGTTTCGAGGGATGCCGCTTCACCCGCTGCTCCATGGAGCGGGCCTGGTTGAGCCGTTGCGACGTCCTCTCATGCTCCGCGCCCGGACTCAACCTGCTCCAGGCGCGTCTGTCGAGCGTGCTGTTCGAGGAGACGGACCTGAGTTACGCGAACCTCTCGGAGACCTCGATCGACCGCGTTGCCATCCGCGCCTCGCGTCTGCGGGAGGCGGCGATGCAGGCGGTGAAGGCAAAGCGTCTCGTCTTCTCGGATTCCGACCTGACGCGCCTAGACGTCTTCGGGACCAAGCTCGCGGGAATCGACCTTTCCACGTGTGCCTTCGAGGCGCCGGTGCTCTCGGCAGATTACCGCGAGCTGCGCGGTGCCGTCGTGTCTGCCGAGCAGGCGCTCAGCCTGTCGACCTTGCTCGGGTTCGTTATCGCTGAGGAGTAGGGGCGTGACCAGATTGGCGCGGTCGCGTACGCGCCGCATGCGCGCACGATTCGCTGCCCGAGGGTCTACGCGCAGCCTATTCCGCTGCGGACGGACAGCTCGATGGTGAGCGTCTCGCCTTCAATGCGCGCCGCGAGCTCCATTCCCATGGCACGGGCAAGCTTGGCGGCGGTGGCGAGGCCGAGTCCGCTTCCCCCGCCGGTCCGCGCCTCGTCTGCGCGGTAGAAGCGGTCGAAGAGCCGCTCGGGGTCGATCGACTCCGAGTCGTCGACGCTGTTCGAGAGACGGAGCAGCGCGCTGTTTCCGTTCGGCCCGTCCAGGCTGATGCGGGGCGCCTTCGCTCCGTGTCTCAGGGCGTTCACCACGAGGTTCTCGACGATGCGCTCGAGAGCCTGGCGGTCGGCCTCGACGATCCTCGCCGCCCCCGATCCCTCGAGGCGGGGCTCCCACGCTCTCGTCTCGAACTCTGGAAAGTGCGCCAGCAGGCAGCGTTCCACGACATCGCGCACGTCCACGGGCGCGATGTCGAGTTCGAGGTCGGGGTCGCTCGCCTTGGTATAGGAGAACAGCGCATCGAGCAGCTCGGAGGTGCGGTCGATGCGCTCGACGGCCGCGTCGAGGCGGTGCTGCCGAAGCTTGGGGTCGGACTCGTCGGATGCGAGCTGAAGGTGTCCCTTCGCCCCGGTGAGCGGGGTCCTGATGTCATGCGAGAGCGCAGAAAGGTCGCGTTGGAACTCCTGCTGATGGCGCATGGCTCCGATGCGGGCGACTGCGCTGCGGTCGAGCTCGTCGTTGATCGCCGCGGCAAGATCGGAGATGCCGGGTGCCCTGGTGTTCACGGTGACGCGCCCGTCGCCGCCCTTGTCGGTCGAGCGGCGTTCGAGGAAGCGCGCGATGCGCCGAAGCTCGGGGGCGTAGGCCGCGACTGCGATGAGCGCTCCGGCGACGACGCCGACGATGAGCATGAGTGCGGCGAGCAGGCCGTTCGACATGGGTCTTCCCTCCGGGCAGAGCGCCGCCCTCCGGTTGGGAGGGCGGCAAGGCGTACTGGGTATAGGGTAGCTGATTGGCGGGCCGGGCGGCGACGAGCAATCGGATGGACGCCGAGGTTCATATCCGGTTGGTGCGGGTCTTGCCTGCGGCTGCATGCGGCCGAAGTCCATGCACGTCGCTCCTCGAGCATGCCGACCTGCCCAGGTCCCCTTCGGCTATACGTCGCGGGCGCGGCCGATGAGGATGAACGCGCCGCCGCCGATTGCGGTCCACAAGAGGCCCGTGAGCACGCCCCACAGCCAGGTGGGAACGGAGCCGATGAGCGGCAGCATCTGTGCGGGGTCGAACATGGAGCCCGCGCCGAGCTTGAACAGCGCGATCACCATGCTCGGCATCCAGCTGGCGATGCCGGCGAGGACGGAGTACAGCGGTTCAAGCAAGGGAGCGGCTTGTGAACCCATATTGGACGCGAATAGGAGCATGACGGGCACGACGCCCATGATCAGGATGAACGTGAGGGTGTAGGCGGGCAGCTTCTTGCGGAAGAGCAACACGAGGGAAAGCGGGATAACCGTGAGCGCCCATACGGCGAGCCAGCCGCCGAGCAGCCATAGCGCGAACTCCGCGGCCCCGTCGAGCGCGGTGAAAGAAAGGCCCAGGGGAAGGGCGAGGAGCAGCTGCATGCAGGCAAGGTGGAACACGGCGCCCGCGACGAGCATCATGGCCGCCCAGATGCCCGAGAATACGACCTTCTCCGTGAAATAGGAGAGGCGTCCAGTGAGCGAGGACACGAGGGATTTGATATAGCCGTCGTTCAGATCGGCAAATATCCACTCGACCATGCCGAAGGCGCTTGCGATCCCAATTAGGGAGATGGAGCCGAACAAGGACGAGCCCAGAAACACAGAGGGCGTGGCGATGGATTCGTTCACGTTGATCGCCTCGAGCTCGCCGAGTCCCTGCGAGATGATGAGGGCGTTGAGCCCGACCTCGAGGATCGCGACGCCGAGCACGACGGAGAGATATTGCCACAAGGGCCCGCGGAACCCGCGGAGGCGCGTGCAGCGATAAAGGTCCGAGCGAAGAAGATTCAGCATGGTCTACCTGCCTTTCCGGGCGGCGAGGAGGATGTAGAGAAGAAGCGCGATGAGCGCGGCGTCGATCAGCAGGTTGATCGCGGGGGCCAGCTGTCCCAGGGTCGGGAGCGCGATGCGCACGCGGGCAAGCGGCCCAAGCATCGCGAGCGATGCGACGCCCGATGCGAGCTGGGCAGCGGCGGCGCCGAGGCATGCGGGGTTAAGCATCGGGGCCGCCCATGAGCTCGACGAAGAACTCCTCGATATCGCGCTCGATGCGCGTGAGCTCGAGGATGAGAAGGCCGGCTTCGCCCAGGATGCGCGAGACCTCCTCGGCCGACGGTGCCCCGGATGCCGCAGCGTCGCCCGCTGCCCCGCCGAAGCGCGTCGCCGCGTGTCGTGCGGCTCCGCCCACGAGGACCGCTCCGTCGGGTTCCGCCCGCAACGTCGCCGCGGGAAGATGCTCCTCGAGGATGGCGAGCGAGCGCGCTGGGTCGGCGGTCTTCACGCGGATGGAGCTGCCGCACTCCCGATGCAGGTCGTCGACGGAGAGCTCGCGGACCATGCGCCCGGCACGGATCACGCCGAAGCGCGTCGCCATGCGGTCGAGCTGATCGAGCACGTGGCTCGAGATGACCATGGTCACGCCGCGCTCGCGGTTGATCCGCATCAGCGCGTTGCGCATCGAGCGCGTCACTTCGGGGTCCAATCCGTTGAAGGGCTCGTCGAGCAGCAGGAGCTCCGGGTTGCCCACGAGCGCGAGGGCGAGTCCCAGGCGCTGCTTCATGCCGAGGGAAAACTTCTTGACGCGCAAGGACCCCGTGTCGGCAAGGCCCACGAGTTCAAGCAGCCCGCGGCAATGCGCCTCGGCACGGACGACCCCGATGGTGATCGCCTTGCCCATGAGGTTCTCGAATGCGGAGAACGTGGGCAGCACCCCAGGGTCTTCGATGAGGGCGCCGATGCGGGAGAAGCCCGGCTGCGGGCCATGCGGCGTGCGCCCGCCCGCGTCGTGCGCCTCGCCGAACAGCTCGATTTCGCCGGCGGACGGGCGCACGAGCCCTGCGATCATCTTCATGGCGGTAGATTTGCCGGCGCCGTTCTTGCCCACGAAGCCGTAGATCTCGCCGGCGGGCACCTGCATGTCGAGGGCGTCGACGGCCCGTCTGCCTCCGTAGGTCTTGGTGAGGGAACGCGTCTCGATGACGTTCATGTCTTCCTCCTTGCCTCCCAAGGTATCGGTATGGTTTCAGGATGCGGCATGCGCTTTGAAAAAGCCTGAAGCAAGGTTAAAGAAAGGATAAAGACGGTGCCTCTCGTTGATGCCGGGGGCGATTGACGGGGACGGTCGATAACGGCTGCGCCCGTCGCCTTATTCTTCCGTGAGCTTGAAACCGATGCCCCAGACCGTCTTGATGTAGCGGTCGGTGCCGGATGCCTTGAGCTTCGTGCGAATGTTGGATACGTGCACGGCGACGGTGTTGTCGTCCTCGCACGAGGGTTCGCCCCAGGCGGCCTCGAACAGGTCGTGTTTGGAGAACGCGCGCTTCGGCTGACGCATCAGGGTTTCGAGGAGGTTGAACTCGGTGCGCGTGAGGGCGAGCGGACTGCCGTCGACGCGGAAGGTCCGGGAGGAAGGGTCGAGTTCCCAAGAGCGAAACACCAGGGTTCCCGTTGACGCGTCGCGCGCGTCCTCGGATGCGGTGGCTGCCGTGCGTGCCGCGCGATGCCTGAGCTGGACCTCGATGCGCGCCGTGAGCTCATCGAGGTCGAAGGGCTTCACGAGGTAGTCGTCAGCCCCGAGCCTGAGCAGATCCACGCGGTCGGACGCCTCTCCTTTTGCGGATATCACCACGATGGGGACCTCGCGGTCACGCTCCCGCACGGTCTCGATCAGCCGTTCGCCGGACATGCCCGGGAGCATCAGGTCGCAGATGATGAGGTCGAACGGCGCGCATCCGCCGGCCTCGAGCGCGAGCATCGCCTCGGTTCCCGAGAACGCCTGCATGCAGGTGTGGCCGCTGCGCGCGAGGTGGGTGGTGACGATCTCGTTGATGTCCGCGTCGTCCTCTACGACGAGTATGCGACCGTATGCCATGGATGACCCTTCCTTATCGCCTGTGGGTGATTCTATCGCAAGCGCTGCCGCCGCATCGCCCTTTTGCGGGAGGGGCAGGGCGGCGCCGCGGCGGTGCTGCAGGATGACGGGCGGTCCCGCGCGGGCGTTTGCGATGCCAGGCGTCACGTGCGTGGGGCGGGCCGCCATGAAAAACGGCGGGACCCGAAGGCCCCGCCGTCTCAACGTCCATGCCGGTCGTCGTTAGATCCGGCTCATCTGCCCGCCGACCTTGTTGTACCAGTCCTGCCAGGTGGGAGGGCAGTACTTCTGGGCCGCGGCGGGGGTGAGCGTGGTGCCGTACACGCTGCCGAGGAAGGAGACGTGGGCGCGGATGGATTCATCCCAGCTGCCGAACTGGCGGCTGGTCATCCAACCCCATGCGTTGTACGGGCGGAAGGTGTAGGTGCCCTTGGTGCTCTCGATGCAGGCGATGGCGGGCGACCAGCGCGGGTCGACGGACGAGCTCCAGGCGGCGTCGGCGAAGGTGCTGCCGTAGCCCGCGAGGGGGGAGCCGGAGAGGTACGCATCGATGCGCGGGGTCCATTCGGCCATGAACTCATCGTAGGTTACGTTCCAGTTGACGGAACCGGAGACCTCGACGCCGATGGACTGGCCGGGTGTGTTGGCGGTGTTTGAGCCGTTGCCGGAATCGGCCCCTGCGCCGGATGCGGCGGAGGTGTCGGCAGCGAGGCGGGCGGCCTCCTCAGCGCGCTCGCGCTCCGCCTTGGCCTGGGCCGCGCTGCGGAGCTCCTGCGCCTCGGCGAGCGCCTCGGCCGCGGCCCGCTCCTCGGCGGTCGCCTTGGCCTTTGCCTGATCGAGCTCGGTGCGCTTCGTCTCGAGCTCGCTTTCGAGGGCCGTGAGGCGCTCGAGCTCGGCGTTGCTGGATTCCTGGATCTGGTTCATATAGGCGACCGTGGAAATCGCCTCGTCGAACGAGGTGGTCTGCAGCACGATGCCCATGAGCGTGTTGCTGCTCTTCTGGTACTTGTACAGGTCGCGCATGGCCGCAGAGGCGCGCTGGCGCTGCTCGGGGAGCTGGGCCTCGAGCTCGGCGATGGAGGCGGTGTTCTCATCGATCTTCTGCTGGAGCGCGGCGAGGTTGCCCTGCGCCTCCTCATAGGCCTCGGTGGCCTTCTCGACCTTCTGCTGCGTCTCGGACAGCTCGTATTCGGTGCTGCTGGAGAGGGCATGGGCCTGCAGGGGGAGAAGGGCCGGCGTCGCAGCGAGAGCGACGGCGAGCGCGGCGCACGTGACGGCGCGCGCGGGCTTGTTCATCAAGAAGGCAATATGAGAGCGAGATGCCTGCATACACGTTCCTAACGGTCTGCTTGGGGCGTCCGGGAGGGACGCGCCTGCGATACGAGAAGCAGTATACGACACGCTTAGACCTCAACTTGAACCTTAGGCATCTTTAAGGGTCAAGTTGAAGGTTTAGGATAGGCCATGAGCTGCCCGTTTGATGAATTGTTGAGAATATCTGGAGTCTCAAGTTCAGCTTGAGGGTTAATCCGAGGCGATGTGAACCTCGCTGAGCTGGTGAAACGTGCACGAAGGTGCTGCCGTCCGCCGCTTCTCCGGGTTCGTTCGCCGATGCGACGCCGTATGGCCGCAGGCATCTGCCCCGTCCTTTCCGAGGTTTGGCAGAGGAGGTCGATGCGGCCGGGTGGCAAGCGAAAGCATGGACGGCGCGACGGCGAGACGCCTCACTCCGGCGCCTAGGACAGCCACGCAGTCCATGCTTATCGAGAAGGGGGGCACAGAGGAAAGATCAGGGCCGACCTTGCGGGCGGCCCCCGATCTCAAATGGATTTCATGTCGTGAAGCGACTGTCAGCCCTTGGTGTCGCGTTCCGCCGCATGCCCCTCGCGCGATGCGGCGCCCCGCCCGAGAGGCGCGGGGACGGAGGCGGCCTTCTTGGCCTGAGGGCGGTACTTCACGCCTGCCGGCCGCTTCATGCCGCTCCAGTCGCCCCGTATGAGATGGCGCGTGTTGCCGAAGCGTCGGCTCCAGCGATGGTAGATGCTCTCGCCGGTGGTGGAGCGCATGCCCATGCAGGGCGCGGCGATGATGACGGGCAGCAGGTACTCGATCGAGCGCCAGATAACGAGGCCGGCGGAGAGGTGCCAGCCGAACATGTCTCGAAAGAGGTACGTGAAGCCGACCTCGGCGCCGCCCGCGCCGCCCGGCAGCGGGATGGCGTTCACCAGGAGCTCGACCATGGATCCCGAGGCGAGGCAGATGAGAAGATCGGCCTCGAGCCCGAATGCGCGGAGCACGAAATACGGTAAGGCGTACATGCAGCCGAGCTGCAGCAGGGTGAACAGCTCCACGACGGGAAGGACGTGCCAGTTCGAGGCGGCGCTCCTGAACGCCTGGGAGAAGCTGGAGACCTGCGTCTCGACGATCTCGCTGTAGCGCTCAAACCGCTCCTCGTTGATGAGGCGGAGCGCACGGCCCAGCTTGAGGCCGATACGGCCGAGCTTTTGGATGGGGCCGGGAAGTATGCACAGCAGCAGCACGCCACCGACCTGGATGAACTTGTAGGCGAACATGAAGATGCCGATAAACGTCACGTTGAGACCCAGGATCGTGACGTCGGCGAACGTCTTGAGGAAGTAGTCGCCGCAGAACAGGAGCATGATGGCGGCGAAGATGCCCTCGCCCGCCTCGTAGAGCGTGAAGCGCACGAACTGGAGGGCCGAGGCGTCGGCGAGTGGAAGCCCAGCACGGGTGAGGCGGTATATCTGGGACGGGATGACCCCCGCTCCGCCGGGGGTGAGGCGCATGAAGAAGACGCCGGATGCCTCGACGCTCATGAGGTCGCGGAAGCCGACCGGGGAGTCGTGGTCCACGACGACGATCGCGGTGTAGGCGAGCACGCCGAAGACGTAGTAGCACAGGAAGCAGATGGTGCCGAAAAGCAGCCACTGGGGGTTGACGCCGGAAAGCGCGCGGAAGAAGTCGTCAACCTGGCCGCTCAAGACAAGGTAGGCGATATAGGCGACCGCGACGAAGCCGAGGAACATGAAGGTCGTCCGGACCTGCTTCATGGAGGAGCTGTCCGCCTTGCGGTCGCTTGCGGAGGTGCGGTCGCCCACGGTGATGCGGGGCGCCGTGCGCTCATGGCGCTTCGGTGCGGACGGGCCTGGGGACACCTGGGCGGTATCCGGATGCTGGATGTCGTGTTCGGTGTTGGGTGCCAACCTAGCCTCCGTTGCGGTCGTGGCGCTCGGGAAGCGCGCATATCTAGGAAGTTTACCCGTCGCGGCGCCGTTCTGCCGGAGATGGGGAATCGCACAAGAACGGCAGAAGGTCAAAGCTTGTCGCGTGGCGGGCGGGCTGGAGGCTCAATGCATGCCGGTACGTGCGGAGATGAGCTTCTCCACAGCGCGGAGCAGGGCGTCGATAGCGAGGGCGAGCAGGACGCAGCACAGGGTGCCGCCGAGAATCTTGGGGACATTGAGGGTGCGCAGGCCGCTGAAGAGGATGCTCCCGAGCCCTCCGGCGTTGATGGAGGCGGCGACGGTGGCGATGCCCACGCAGGATATGGCGGCCATCCGGAGTCCCGCGACGATCGCGGGAGCCGCGAGGGGAAGCCGAACGCGTAGGAGCGTCTGGGCGGGTGTCATCCCAAGGCCCTGGGCAGCTTCTATGATCGCGGGATCGATGCCGTTCAGGCCCTCGAGCGCGTTGCGGACGAGGATGAATTGGCAGTACGCGACCATCACGATGACCGCGGTCGTCTCCCCGAGCCCGGTGAGGGGGATGAGCAGGGCGAACAGCGCGATGCTGGGGATCGAGTAGAAGGCCCCGAGAAGCTCGACCGCAGCGTTAGCGGCGCGCCTCGATTGCAGGCAGGCCAATGTGATCGCGGCCGCCACGGCGCTCGCGATAAGGAGCGTCGAGGCGACGAGCGCGGCATGCTCGATTGTCGCCTCGAGGAAGAGGCCGGCATGGCCGATGAGGTAGGAGATCGTCTCCATCATGCGTGCGCTCCGAACAGCTCGGCGACGAAGGGCGTCGCGGGCCTCTCCAGGAGCTCCTCGGGCGCCCCGTACTGCTGCACGCGGCCCCCGTCCATGACGAGGATCTTGGTGGCGAGCTTGAGGGCCTCGGAGACATCGTGCGTCACGAAGATGAAGGTCTTGCCGCTCGCGCGATGGATGCGGAGCAGTTCGTCCTGAAGGCTCTTGCGCGTGATCGCGTCGACGGCGCCGAAGGGCTCGTCGAGCAGCATGATGTCGGGTTCCGCGGCGAGTCCGCGGGCGAGCCCGACGCGCTGCTGCTGGCCGCCGGAAAGCTGCGCGGGATAACGGTCGCGGAACTCATGCGGGTCGAGGTGGACGAGTTCGAGCAGGTCGTCCACGCGCTTGCCGATGCGCGCGCGGTCCCACTTCAGGATCTTGGGGACACATGCGATGTTGTCGGCCACCGTCATGTGCGGGAAGAGACCGGACTGCTGGATGACGTAGCCGATACCGCGGCGCAGCTCGATGGCGTCCACGTCGCGCACGTCGACGCCGTTCACGCGCACGCTTCCCTCGTCCGCCTCGTGCAGGCGGTTGATGAGCTTGATGAGCGTCGTCTTGCCGCCTCCGGACGTTCCGAGAACGCAGACGAGCTCTCCGGGTTCGATGGCGAGGTCGACGTGGTCCAAAGCGGGCGCGGCGGCTCCTGGAAACCGCTTGGTGACATCAATGAATTCAACCGCAGGGGTCATGGTGCTCCTCTGTTCGAGAAAGGGGTCGCGACGTCGGCCCCGCACGTCGGGGCTACAGGCTCTCGAAGAAGTCGCGCGCGACGTCCTCGTACTCTTCCTTATCGATATCGACGCGGGCGTTCAGCTCGGTGAGCTTCTCGGTGGTGAGGGCGTCGTCCACGCGGGCCAGCGCGTCTTCGATCTCGGGGTGCGCCTCGAGGACCTCTCGGCGCACGACGGGGGCGACGTTGTAGGGCGGCCAGACGTGCTTGTCGTCCTCGAGCAGGGTGAAGGCGTCGTTCGTGAGCTGGGCCTCGGTGGTGTAGGCGGGCGTGACGTCGGCCTGGTCGTTCTCGAGGACCTGGTACTTCAGGCCCTCGTCGTAGACCTCGTGCTCCGCCCAGTCGAAGGGGCCGTAGGTCGCCTCGAGCGCGGGCAGCCCGTCGGACCGCTCGTCGAACTGGCCCTGGCTGGCGAAGCGCAGCTCGCTCGCGTGGGCCTGGAGGTCGGAGATGGTCTTGATGCCGAGCCTCTTCGCCGCTTCGGTGCGGATGACGAGGCCCTGGCCGTCCGCCGCCTCTGACTTGGCGAGCCAGACCAGGTCGAACTGATCGGCGTACTCGTCCTTCACGGTGTCGTACACCTGGTCGGGATCGGTCATGGGCTCCATCTGCAGGACGGAGATGAGGCCGGTGCCCGTGTACTCGGGATAGAGATCGATGTCGCCCTCGACGAGCGCGGTGTGGATGAGGGAGCCCGAGATCTCGAAGGCGCGCTCGACGGGGATGCCGGCGTCCTCGAGCGCGAGCGCGTACAGCTCGGAGAGGATGACGCCCTCGGTGAAGGCCTTGGAGCCCACGGTTACGGCGGCGCCGTTCTTGCCGGAGCAGCCGTAAAGCGCGGTCAGGCCCGTAAACGACAGTGCTGCGGTGCCAATAAGAGAGAGGGCTCCGCGACGCGTGATGGATGCAGCCATATGGTTCCTTTCGGTGGTGATGTGCTGGAGGGGGCTCGTCGCACGGCGGCGGATGCGCCCCGGAACGGTCCGTTCCTAGCGGCCGGGCGCTTCCACAACCTGCCAGCGGCGCATGCGGCCGTCGACGGCGGCAAGGGTCCGGTTCACGACGAGGGACAGCGCGGCGACCGAGAGCCCGCCGATCCACAGGAGGTCGAAGCGCATGGCGCCGATTCCGGTGTAGATGAGGACGCCGAGCCCGCCGGCGCCGATATAGGCGGCGAGGGATGCGGAGGCCACGACCTCGCTCGCGGCGGTGCGCACGCCGGCGAATGCCACGGGGAAGGCGAGCGGCGCCCGCACGGTGAAGAAGAGCTGGAAGGGGGACATCCCCATGGCGCATCCCGCCTCGAGCGCGCTCGCGGGCACGCCGCGGAACGCGACGGCGGTGTTGATGAGGATGGGCGGCACCGCGAGCGCGGTGAGCGCGACGATTGCCGGCAGCGCCCCGACGCCGAGGTACGGCACGCATAGGATGAGGACGGCCAGGCTCGGGACGACGCGCAGCACGCTGGCGACCCCGGTCGCTGCGCGCTCGGTCCAGGCGCTCGCGCTGCAAAGGATCCCGAGCGGCACGGCGATCGCCATCGCGGCGAGCAGCGCGATGCCGCTTATGGCCAGATGCTGGATGAGCATCTGGACCCATTCGCCCCCGTGTTCGGTGAAATATGTCGTGATCTGTTCGATCAAGGATGCTCCAAGGATGGCATGGTGCGCTGGGGCGATGGTCCCGGCGCAGGGCGATGGAACTATTCGGACAGCATGCCGTCAAGCGTGCGCCAGGCCAGCTCGGCGCACTTCACGCGCGCCGGCATATGGGAGATGTCCTTCAGCTGGGCGGCCTCGTCGAGGTCGTCGAAGTCGTCCTCGGAGAGCTCCTCGCCGCGGATCATGGCCAGGAAGAGCGCGGAGAGCCGTTTGGCCTCCTCGACGCTCTCACCGGTGATGAGCTCTGCCATGATGTCGGCCGAAGCCTGGCTGATGGCGCAGCCGTGCCCGGTGAACGCGGCCTCCTCGACCACGCCGTCTTCCACGCGCAGCGAGAGGGTGAGCTCATCGCCGCAGCTCGGGTTGATGCCGTCGTGCGTATGGGTGGGCGCGGCCATCTCGTACTTGTAGTCGGGGTGGGAGCTGTGCTCCATGAAGGTCGTGGAGGTGTAGAGGTTTCCCATGGGGTTCCTTTCGTCTGCTGAACCTCGGCGAATTCTCAGAAAGGGGACAGGCACTTTTCTGAGGCGCCTGCTGCCCAGGTGAGTGCCCGCCTCAGAAAAGTGCCTGTCCCCTTTCTGAGGCGGGCGGCACGCGGTCTATCCGTTGAAGGTGCGCCACACGGCGTCGAGCGCCTCGATGAAGCGGTCGATGTCGTGCCTGTCGTTGTAGAAGGCGACGCTCATGCGGCAGCAGGCGAGGTTCTCCACGCCCAACCAGGTGAGGAGCGGCTGCGCGCAATGATGGCCCGCCCGGATGCAGACGCCGTCCATGTCCATGATGCTTGCGACGTCGTGCGGGTGGATGCCGCGCACGTTGAAGCTGATGGCGCCATGGTGCTGGTCCCAGTAGATCGAGCCGATGATGTCGACGTAGGGGAGTTCCACCATGCGGCTCATCGCGTAGTGGACGAGCGCCGCCTCGCGTTCGCGGACGGTCTCGTAGCCCACGTGGTTCACAAGGTAGTCGAGCGCGGCGCCCGTGGCGTAGATGCCTGCGGCGTCCTGCGTGCCCGCCTCGAACTTCTCGGGCACGGGCGCCCAGACGGCGCCCTGCTCGGTCACCGAATCGATCATCTCGCCGCCGGTGTAGACGGGGTCGGTCGCATCGAGCAGCTCCGAGCGCCCCCACAGGATGCCGACGCCCATGGGGCCGAGCGCCTTGTGGGCGGAGAAGGCGAGGAAGTCGGCGCCCAGAGCGTCCACTTCGAGCGCCATGTGCGGGACGGACTGGGCGGCATCGACCACCATGTACGCGCCGTTGGCGTGCGCCGCCGCGGCGAGCTTGGCGATCGGGTTCTCGACGCCGAGCACGTTGGAGACGTGGCCGCACGAGACGATCTTGGTCTTGGGCCCGATCTTGGCGGCGATCTCCTCGTCGGTGATGCGCCCGGTCTTCGTGGGGTAGAGGTAGACGAGCTTGGCGCCAGCCTCACGGCAGGCCTGCTGCCAGGGTATGAGGTTGGAATGGTGCTCCATGATGGAGATCGCCACCTCGTCGCCGGGCTCGAGCACATGCGGTGCGAACCCCTTCGCGACGATGTTGAGCGCCTCGCTGGCGTTGCGGCAGAACACGACCTCGTTGGCGCGTGCGCGGCCGCGCTCGTCCACGGCCCCGATAAGCTGGGCGACCTGGGCGCGCACCTTGGCGATGGCCTCGGTCGCCTCGACGGAAAGCGAATAGAGGCCGCGGAGGGGGTTGGCGTTCATGGTCTCGTAGAAGCGCTTCTGGGCCTCGAGGACGCAGGCGGGGCGCTGTGCGGTGGCGCCGCTGTCGAGGAAGGCGATCTCGGGATGCTGCGCGAGCAGGGGGAAATCGCCCTTGAAGGGGTTGATGTCTATATCGACGCGGGGCCAGGCTCGGCTGGCCTCGTCGGATGCGTCGAAGACGAATTCAGACGGAGCCGTGCAGGTGTCGCACGTCACGTTCTCGGTGTCGATCACGCGATCTCCTCCTCGAAATGCGGGATGATCTGGTTGCCGAGGCGCACGACGTTCGCGCGGACGGCGTCGTCGGGCGCCTGCAGCGCGGCGTCCTCGAGCTTGGCGGAGAGGAACAGCGCCTCGGTCTGCTCTTGGGACAGGCCGCGGCAGGCGGCGTAGAACAGCTGCTCGGGGCGCACGTGGCCGATGGTGGCGCCGTGGTTGCCCGCGACGTCGTCCTCATCGCACAGGATGTTGGGGACGGTCTTGTTGTCCACGCCCTGGCTGGCGAGCAGCACGGTCTCGCGCTCGTTGCCCTCGGCGCCCTTGGCGCCGTGGACGAGGTCGATGGTGCCGCGCAGGCATTTCTTGGACGTGCCGGTGAGCACGCCGTTGGCGTCCATGTTGGAGACGGACTTGCGCCCGCGGTGGCGAATGACGTAGTTGAAGTCGCGCTGCTGGGAGCCCGCGGCGAGGTAGCTCGTGTCGACATCGATGCGGGAGCGGTCTCCGCGCAGGTCGGCGGAAAGACCCGTCGCGGTGAAGGCTCCGCCCAGCACCACATGGCGCACGGTCACGCGCGCGTCCTGTGCCAGCACGAGCCCGGAATCCTCGACGCAGGTGACGGCGTCGGAGGCCGTAAGGTAGACGGTGATGTCCACGCGGGAGCCCTCGTCCGCGAACACGCGCATGGTGGACCCCATGAACGCGGGCGCGGCGGCGTCGCTGTCGAGCGAAAGCGCGATGGAGAATGCCGAGTCGCGCGCGGCGACGACGTCGATGCTCGCGCCCGAGGCCTCGCCCGCACCGGTGGTCACGTGGATCGCGGCCTCGGCCTCCTCTCCCTCCTCGGTAGCGAGCACGGCGGTGCCCCCCGCGAGGAAGTTGAGATAGGCGCGCATGTCGGACCCCACGCCGGTCTCGAAGTCGCTGGCTATATCGCCCGAGGTCTCGGAGAGCACGGCGCGACGCTCGTAGGCGGACAGGGCCGGGACGTCGAGTTCCTCTGCGCCGTTGTCGGCACCGTTGGCCGCGGCGACCATGGCGCGGTCGTCGGCGGGCGCCTCGGCGCGCGCGGCGTCCATACGCTCCTGCAGGCTCGCCACGGAGCCCTCGAAGCTCACGGTGTTGTCCAGCGTGTCGCCCGCATCGATCTCGACCTGGCAGTTGCGCTCCAGGCCGTCGGGGATCTCGATCGTCACGTCGTTCATCTTGAGCCAGCTCCATGTGGGGGCGGGCATCGCGGATGCGTGGCGGATGGTCATACCTGGCATCTTCATTTTATCAACCTCATCCCATCGGTCTCCCACAGCACCCCACCTTGGCGCTCAATCGTCGCCCGCCGCACGCGAGGCGTGCGGGCTCCTCTTTTGCGCCAATCTGGGGCACTGTGAAAGGCCGTAGCATCTTGCAGTAGCGGGGCCATTATCCGATCGCCCCTTCCATCTCGAGCTTGATCAGGTTGTTCATCTCGACCGCGTACTCGAGGGGAAGCTCCTTGGAGACGGGGTTCGCAAATCCGTTGACGATCATGGTGCGGGCCTCCTCCTCGGAGATGCCGCGGCTCATGAGGTAGAAGATCTTGTCGTCGCCGATACGGCCGATCGTGGCCTCGTGGCCGATGTCGACGTTCTTGGCACGGATGTCCATCGCCGGGATGGTGTCGGAGCGCGAGATGTCATCGAGCATGAGGGACTGGCAGGAGACGCTCGCCGCAGCGCCCTCGGCGGCCGGCGTGGCCACGATGGAGCTGCGGAACGTGGAGATGCCGCCGCCCTTGGAGATCGACTTGGTCTCGACCGTGGCGGTGGTGTCCGGCGCGCCGAGCACGACCTTGCAGCCCGTGTCCAGGTTCTGGCCGGTGCCGGCGAAGGTGATGCCGGTGAAGCTCGAGCGGCTCTTGCGGCCGGCGAGCACGCTCATGGGGTAGAGGTAGCCCACGTGGCTGCCGAAGGAGCCCGAGATCCACTCGATCTCGCCCTCCTCCTCGCAGCGGGCGCGCTTGGTGTTGAGGTTGTACATGTTCTTCGACCAGTTCTCGATGGTCGAGTAGCGTAAGCGAGCGCGCTTGCCCACGAAGAGCTCGACGGCGCCCGCGTGCAGGTTGGCGACGTTGTACTTGGGCGCGGAGCAGCCCTCGATGAAGTGCAGGTCGGCGTCGTCCTCGACCACGATGAGGGTGTGCTCGAACTGGCCGGCGCCCTTGGCGTTGAGGCGGAAGTAGCTCTGCAGCGGGAAGTCCAGCTTGACGCCCTTCGGCACGTAGACGAAGGAGCCGCCGGACCACACCGCGCCGTGCAGCGCCGCGAACTTGTGGTCGGTGGGCGGGATGAGCGTCATGAACTTGCTCCGGATGATCTCCTCCCACTCGGGGACCTGCAGGGCCTCCTCGATGCCGGAGTACACGATGCCCATCTTGGCGGCGGTGTCCTGCATGTTGTGGTAGACGAGCTCGGAGTCGTACTGCGCGCCGACGCCGGCGAGGTAGCTGCGCTCGGCCTCGGGGATGCCCAGGCGCTCGAAGGTGTCCTTGATGTCGTCGGGCACGGAGTCCCAGTCGTTCTTCTGTTCGGTGTTGGGCTTGACGTAGGTCACGATATGGTCCATGTCGAGGCCCTCGATGCCCGGGCCCCAGGTGGGGTTGGGCATCTTGTTGTAGATCTCGAGCGACTTGAGGCGGCGCTCGAGCATCCAGGCGGGCTCGTTCTTGCGCTCGGAGATCTCGCGCACGATGTCGGGTGTGAGGCCTGCGTTGAGGCGCTCGAAGCCCTCCTCGCCATATGAGAAGTCGTAGAGGCTGCGGTCGATGTCCGCGACCTCGGTGCGGTTCTTTGCCATGGATGGTCCTCCTAGCGGGTCTCGCCCGCGGCGGACGCGGCTGCCTCGCGCTCGAAGGAGTCGAAGCCGTTCGCGTCGATCCAGGGGATGAGGGACGCGTCGTCTTCGCGGACGATGCGGCCGTCGACCATGACGTGGACACGGTCGACCTCGAGGTGCTCGAGGATGCGCGTGTTGTGGGTGATGATGATCAGCGAGCCGTCAGTGGCCTTGCGGTAGGCGTCCATGCCGCGCGACACCACGCCGAGCGCGTCGACGTCGAGTCCCGAGTCGGTCTCGTCGAGGATGGCGAGCTTGGGCTGGAGCAGCAGGAGCTGCAGCATCTCGACCTTTTTCTTCTCGCCGCCGGAGAAGCCGACGCCCAGCTCGCGGTTGAGGTAGGCGGTGTCCATGTTGAGCTCGGCGGCGAGCTCCTTCACGCGGCGACGGAACTCCTTGCCGCGCATCTCGAGGCCGGGGCGCCCGGCTACTGCCGCGCGCAGGAAGCTGGACAGCGGCACGCCGGGGATCTCCACGGGCGCCTGGAAGGAGAGGAAGAGGCCGGCGCGGGAGCGCTTGTCGGGCGTGAGCTCGGTGATATCGGCGCCGTCGAAGGTTATGGAGCCCTCGTTCACGGTGTAGACCGGGTCGCCCATGATGACATGGCCCATGGTGGACTTGCCTGCGCCGTTGGGGCCCATGAGAACATGGGTCTCTCCGGGCGCGACATCGAGGTCGATGCCGTGCAGAATGGTCTTCTCGTCGACGGATGCCGTAAGGTTGCTGATGCTGAGCAGCGGGTTCGTTGACATCGAGGTCCCCTCTCGAATGGTTCGATCAGAGCCGAGGCGGCTAATCTCTAGGAATTCTCTCGGATTAAGGATAAGATGAACCGCGCATGAGTCAAGCTTTAACCCGAGTGCTCCACTAAGATTAAGCGACGGCGCTCGCCGCGTGGGGCGCCGACATGAATCGAGGGAGGCAGACGTGCTCATTTCCTCTAAGGGGCGCTACGCGCTGCGCCTCATGATTTTCATCGCCGCGTTCGGCGACGATGAGGGCAAGATCGCCCTGCGCGAGGTCGCCGAGCGCGAGAGCATCTCGCTCAAATATCTCGAGCAGCTCGTCCGCCCGCTCATGGCCGCGGGCCTGCTGCGCAGCGTGCGCGGCAAGGGCGGCGGCTACATGCTCGCCCGTCCGGCGGCCGATATCAGCGCGGGCGAGATCCTGCGAGCGGCGGAGGGCTCCACGGCCGCCGTCGCCTGCGACGGGCTCGAGGGCTCGTGCGGGCGCGCGGACCTCTGCTCGACGGTCAAGTTCTGGACGGGCCTCGAGGCGGCCATCGATGCGTACGTCGACGGCGTCTCGCTCGCCGACCTGGCCCATGTACCCGAGCTCGACATTCATATCGATGCGTCCGCCATCGGTGGCGCCGCGGACCCGGGCGCGGGCGCCTGAGGGCCCCTCGTCTCATCAAGTTTCAGATTCTGCCAGGCGCCGACCTCGACGTGCCTATTCGGTCCTCGGCCGACACGCCCGCAAGCGCATTGCGGGCTCTATCCCTTGAAGTGAGTGGATGGTTCCCGAAACGCAGATGGGTGCTCCACTACGATGGAGCACCCATCTGGCAAGATGCTGTATTCAACGCCGTTGCGAAGGCATCCCGTGCGAGATTCCCGATGCCTGCCACTCACTTCGGGGGTGAGAGATCGGCATCGGACGCGACGGCGGCACCAGAAGCCCCTCAGCGAGGAGTGCGGGGGATGCGCCGAGGTCGCGGAAGGCCGGTCTCCGCGCGCTCAGCGCTTGCGGCCGCGCGCGAAGAGCAGGCGCCGGCGCTTCTGCGCGCGCTCGGCGGTCACCGCGACGCGTTCGATGACCTCGTCGGGGAAGGCGACGTCGGGGCGCACGTTGTCGAGCGGGTTGACCTCGCCGGCCGATACCGGGGCGATCGAGACGACGGGCGCCTCGCCGGCGTCCGCCTGCTTGCGATAGCGCAGCATCATGTCGGCCTGGAGCATCTGGGCCGAGGGCGGCGTCCAGATGATGGCGTTGGCGCCGGCGGCGATGGTCTCGCGGATGGATTCCGGGGTCTTGCCGCCGGGGGCGATGAGCGGGATGTTGGGATAGTGCTCGCGCAGCTGGCGCAGCACCTCCGGCGTGTCCTTGCCCGCCGCGACGTTAAGGATCTTCGCCCCGGCGCGCACCTTCGCGTGCGCGGTCGCGTCGCAGCGCACGACCGTCGCGATCACGGGGATATCGACCATGGCCACGATCTGCTCGACCATCTCGGGGGATGCGGGGGAGTTGACGATCACGCCCGCCGCGCCCTGCATCTCGGACACCGCGGCGAGCTGGACCGAGCGCTTGCCCGTGGTGGTGCCGCCGCCCACGCCTACGAAGACGGGGCACTCGGCGGCGGTGAGCAGGGCCTGCGTGATCGCGGGCTGCGCGGTGAACGGGTAGACCGCGAACACCGCGTCGGCGTTCGAGTTGCGGATGACCGCGACGTCGGTGGAGTAGATCATGGACTGGATGCGGCGCCCGAACAGGGTGAAGCCCCCGACCTCCTCGATCTCGTAAGGGACGCGGATGGCGGCCTTGCGCAGATGCCCCTCGATGGGGGAGGGCTCCATGGGCAGGACCCCCATGGGGGTGACGGCGTGCGGGGCGCTGGTGAGGGCGGGGTCGAGGTCGACTTCGGAGAAATCGATGGTCGCCATGATGTCCTCGGGGACCTCGGCGGGAACGGAGACGGGGGCGTGCTCGGCCGTCTCGGCGTCCGCGGCGGGTCCTGCTGGGCTCGCGTCGCTCTCGGATGCGTTCGAGAGGGGGGTCTCCCATACGTCGGATGCCGTGCCACCGGTCTCGGTCGCGGCGGAACCCACGGGAGCCTCCTGCGACGTATCGGCATTCGGCGTCGTTTCGATTTCATCGCTCATGGCGACCTCCTCGGTACATGGTCGGAGACGGGTGCGTCGTCTTCGGCGCGCATCGCCCATGCACACCGCGGCCTGGCGGGTGCGCGGCGGGATGCGTGGGTTTTGAGGCGCGCGGTGCCGCGCGCGGAGCGCCCGGCCAATCTGCTAGGCTTCTTCGGAAGAGACCACGATAACTCGTTCGCGCCTGCGCGTGAACGGTGAGGACGGCGAGCGGTATGGGCATCATGGAAATAGCAGCTCCGGCGTTCCTGTGCTTGGGCGCGATCCTTGCGGCGGCGCTGCTC
>DBFEBE010000096.1:0-2666 GCA_048318985.1 Collinsella sp. | reverse complement strand
CCTTCACGTCTACGCAATCGCCGCCGGGCAGCTTCGCCAGCGTGAACTCCTGCTTGCCGTAGATCGCCGTCTCGCGGATGAAGTCCGTGACGGTCGCACCTGCAAGGCTCGCCTTGGCCTTGAGTGTGCCGATCTCTTCCTCGGTCAACCTGATGCTGCCCATCCTTGTCTGCGAGGTGGCATTTTTTGCCACGCTTCCTCCAATTCCTCGCGCACCTGTGCGCGACCCCGGTCCAAGGGCGGAGCCCTGGCAAGCGCCGGAGGCGGGCGGGTTTCCGTCGGCGGGCCGTGCCCGGTGGCGGAAACCTGACCGACTTCGGCGGCATAGTTGTACATACATCTACGATGGAGGTACAACTATGCGTCTCTTGCGAAGTTTTCAGTATCCTACCCCTATTTGCCTGGGTTTAGACCGCCTTGCACCGGTCATCTGATGTCAAAATGTCGTCCGCGTTTCGATTGCCCGCCATCCCTTTCACGGTGAACGGGACGCCGTCCATATGTTGCAAGTCCGATCCGGCTCGGATACCGTCACGGCCGTACAAGTTGTTTTCAGCGATGAGGAGGAGGGTCATATGGATGCCGACGATTGTGCCCGTATCATCGAGGGGGTGGCAGCCGTGCTCGATTTGCTTGCGGCCGACGGGGATGCCGTGGACGACCCGGCGCCGATTTACGAGCTGCTTGCGGAGAGGTGCCGGCACGTACTCGTGGCACTCGAAGTTATGACGGGGTGCGAGTAGCCTGCATGCCCGATCGCGGCAGGAGTCTGGCGCACTGGCGCGTGTCCAATGTCTCGGCGCACGCCGATCCGATAACTCCCGACTCCGACGGGCGTGCATCGAGGCGAGGCGGGGCCTGGCCGGCCGTGTCCGGCGCGAGCGTTTCCGCTCGCTTTCCATCGTTGTCCGGTCGGTGTTCCGGGCGTTGCGTCGCGACATGAAAAAGGCCGCCACCGTGTTCCGGTGGCGGCCTCTCGCCCGGCGACCCTCGCCAATGCGAGGTCTACGCCTTCTTGTCCGCGAGGCGTTCGTAGTCGTCGCTCGAGAGCACGACGGCGTACACGGCGCCGTCCTTCATCAGGTACGCCATGCCGTTGCGCTCGATGCGGCGCTCGATCTCGGCCTGCGGATCGCTGACGCCGCCGAGATCGACGCTGGACTCCATCAGGCGCCGGATGTCATCCATCGTCAAGTTCTGCATCTGCTCGGTGAACGCCTGGCGCTTCTGGCGGGCGCGTCGCTTCTCGCGCTTCTCGGCATCGGCTGCTTTTTTGGCGGCATCGGCCGCGCTGTCCGCGGCCGATGCCTTCGGCGTCTCGGTCACGGTCGGCTCGTCGTCGCGCAGGGTCTCGCTATCGGTGTCGAACATATTCTCCCTCCCCTCTTGTCATGTTGCCGGCATTACCTATCGATGCTACCCAAAAGCGACCGGGCTCATACGCCGCCCGCCGCCTTTGGCGGGACGTAAATGCGCCGGGCGTTTGTGCGGTCGGTTTCGCCATGTGCGCAAAAAAGGATCCCCGCCATCGGTTTCCGACGGCGGGGATCTCGGCTACTTGAAGCCGCGGCGGTGCGAGCCGGCGGTCTTCATGTGGCATCCGGCATACCCTATGACGATCAGCTCGTTTTCCCGGTCGATGTAGAAGTGGAGGCGGAAGCTGTTCTTCTGGCTCCTGCCCTTGATGTGCGCGGAGATGTCGACGGTGCGCCCGCCGTAGCTCCTCTCGCGCATCTTCATCAGGTCGGCCCGCGCCCTGGTGGCGCTGCTCTCGCTGAACGTGAGCTCGTATCCCGTGCGGCGTTGGAACTCGCCGGCGACCTGGCCCTCGCACCCGTCGTCCTCGAACAGGAGGCCGTAGAGCGCCGTCGCGGTGCCGCGGACGATATCCCATTCCTCGGCGAGGTTGCCGTCGTAGTACTTCGCGGAGTCCATTGCCTCGGGCAGGACGACGATGCGTTCGGGCCAGATGGACCGCGCGAGCTTCAGGAGGTCCGTCAGGTCGCGCGGGATCGACTGGAGGCATTCGGCCACCCTCGCGGCACCGTCGTCGTCCGACGGTGCCGCGCACTGCGCCGCCTTGCGTTCGAGCGCGCGCTTCTCGCCCTCGAGGCGCTGGACGGTCCTCGTGAGCTCGTCCACCTTCGCGGCGGCGTCGGAGTAGCATCGGTCCTGGTCCGTCGCGATCTCCTCCCAGGCCTCGGCATCGGCACGCAGGCGCGCGTTCTCCGCGCGCAGCCCGTCGATATCGGCGACCGGCTCGGCGGCCGCCTTCGCGCGCGAGCGCAGGCGCTCGCTCTCGGCTCGGCTGCGCATCCACAGCACGTCGCCGATTCCGGCGACGTCGCCCGGTCGAGCGTCGATGCCGCGGCCGAGGCCCTGCATGAGCACGTTGATGAAACCGTCGCGCCCGCCCGCGGCATAGCGCTCGATCCTGTGGCGCGTGAAGAGCGTGCAGGCCGATAGAGATTCCTCGCCCGACAGGTCGATGCCCGGACGGTATACCATGACCGCGCTGCGCCCGATCCTGTAGCGCCCGGCCGGTGTCCGGTCGGGCAGCAGGTCGCGGAACGCCTGCACCAACGCGCCGTCGCGCATGTCGATGACGTACACGGTGGCCATGCCCACGAGCTTCGATGCGAGCTCGGTCGCATCCCATACGGGGG
>DBFEBE010000095.1:0-10124 GCA_048318985.1 Collinsella sp. | reverse complement strand
CCCCTCGCCACACTGCCCTTCGGGCAGCCCTCCGGCGCGGAGGGCATCGTACTCGAGAGGAGATTCGCACATGGCACCTCGCCGCGGGCGCTGGAGCGCCCAGGACATCCGTACGCATATGCGTCTGTATGCCGTGACCGATCGGGCCTGGCTCAACGGACGCACCCTGCCCGAGCTCGTAGCCGACGCTATAGCCGGCGGCGCCACCTTCATCCAGCTGCGCGAGAAGCACGCGGGCCGCGAGCTCATCGTCGAACTCGCTCGCGAGCTCATGCCCCTCTGCCGCGCAGCAGGCGTGCCCTTCGTGATCGACGACGAGGTCGAGATCGCACGCGAGGTGGGTGCCGACGGCGTCCACGTGGGCCAAAGCGATACCGCCTGCGCCGATGCGCGCCGCCTGCTGGGTGACGGCGCCATCATCGGCGTCTCGGTCCAGACCGTCGAGGAGGCGCGCGCCGCCCAGGCGGCGGGGGCCGACTACCTGGGCGTGGGCGCGCTCATCCCCACCCCCACCAAGCCCGATGCCGTCGACGTCACCTCCGAAGAGCTCGCGCGCATCTGCCAAGCGGTGGACATCCCCGTGGTGGGCATCGGCGGGCTGCGCGTCGAGACGCTCGACGTGCTCGCGAACACGGGTGCAGACGGCGCGGCCGTGGTCTCGGCCCTCTTTGCGGCCGATGACGCCCAAGCCGCCGCACGCAAACTGTGCGCCCGCCTGGACGAGGTGCTCGGCAGCGGCGAATCCGCCTTTCCGGCGTTGCCCCCGACATGCGCCGCACTGCCCGCCGTGCTCGCCATCGCCGGCTCCGACTCGAGCGGCGGCGCGGGCATCCAGGCGGATATCAAGACCGTCGCGGCCCACGGGCTGTTCGCCGAGACGGCCGTGACCGCGCTCACCGCGCAGAACACCACTGGCGTCCGCAGCGTGCTCGAGGCGACGCCGACGTTCATAGCCGAACAGATCGATGCGATATTCGAGGACATCCCACCCGTAGCGATAAAGATCGGCATGTGCCCGTCGGCGCCCGCCATCGAAGCCGTCGCTGACGCGCTCACGCGCTGGGGCGCCGCCAACATCGTGCTGGATCCCGTGATGGTCGCCACATCCGGCGCCCGCCTCATCGCCGAGGACGCGGTCCATGCGCTCGCAGATCGACTCATACCGCTCGCGCGCCTCATCACGCCCAACATGCCGGAAGCCGAGGTCCTCGCAGGCTTCGAGGTGCGCGACGAGAAGGACCAGGAACGGGCGGCCGTCGCGTTGGCCGACCGCTTCGGCTGCGCCGTACTCGTCAAAGGGGGCCACGGCGTCCACGATGCCAACGACGTGCTGGCCCTGCCGCCGGCTGAAACCGCAGACGTCGATGCGGGCATTCGCACGACGTGGCTTCGCAGCCCCCGCGTCGATACCGAAAACACCCACGGCACCGGCTGCACGCTCTCGTCGGCCATTGCCTGCGGTCTCGCCTGCGGTCTCGGGCTTGAAGAATCGGTGGCGGCAGCGAAGTCGTACCTCACGGGCGCGCTCGAGGGCGGACTCAGCCTGGGCGCCGGCTCCGGCCCCATCGACCACATGTGGGCCTACCGCCCGCACCAGAAGGTATCCGCTTAGGCACCCCGCCCTCAACAAGAGGGCAAGCACCAAATTGAGGGGCGGGGCTGTGGCCCGCGCCCAATCGTTGGCGGAAAACGGTAGCACAAGTCGGTCTCATGCAGGCGCGCCATCCCCGCGCGCAGGACTCTCAAAATGGGGACAGGCACCAAATTGAGCGGGCGCAAGCCGCAGCTTCGTCTGGATTTGCACCGTCCGCCCCCGCATTGAGCGCCTCCGGCGCGCAGCCCCACCCGAGGTCGCGGACCGCGTTTCGATGCGCGGTCCGCCACGGGCCCTCAAAATGCGCTCGCCCCTTTTTGAAGACACGAACGCGCAGCCACCCAAGCGACTCGGATGGCGGCGCGCTCAGCGTAGGTCTGAAAACGAAGGCCTGTGTACCGTTTTGCTAAAGCCCCTTGATGTAACGCTGCAGCTGCGGCTTGAAGCCGATCTTGTCCGGCGCCTGCGAGGGCATCTGCGGGAACGCGTCGTGGCCGGGCATGTTGTTGGCCTCGATGAAAAGCGGGCCGTCCTCGGTGATGGCGACGTCCCAGCCCAGGTAACCCATCTGGGGCACCACGTGCGCCGCCTCGCAGCACATCGCGATCGCCTCGTTCCACATCGGGATCTGATAGCCCGTGAGCACGGTGCCGGTACGGGGATGCGCCTCGTACACGCGGAACTGCTTGTCGCAGGCGGGGCCGGCGATCTTGCCCGTCTCCATGTCGATGGGCGAATACATGCCGCCGGCGTTGATGTTGTCCACGGGGCGGTCGCTGTTGCCCATGCGGATGCACGCGTAGACGGCGTTGGCCTCGCCGTCGGAGAGCACGGTGTAGACGCGGATGGTGTTCACCGAGCCCGGGTTGATGCGCGCCATGTCGGGATGCTGGATGACGACGTCCTCGATGAGGTCGGCCTCGGCGCGCACGAGGTAGTCGTACATCGCCTCGACCGAATCGAAGTCCGCGCGGGCGAGCTTCTCCACGCCAACGCCGCATGCCGCGTCGCGCGGCTTCGCGATGACCTGCTCGCGGGCCCCGAGAAACGCACAGGCCTCTTCTTTGGACGCGGCTCCGAAATCAAGCCAGTCGCGATGCAGGTACTTCGCGAAGGTGGTGTAGAACTCGTTCTTGTTGTCGAAGATGTGGTAGTACGCGGGATCGTTCAGCATCTTCACGATCGAGTTGTTGACGCCGCGGGTGACGAACGTGGCGCGCTGCGCCTCGGTCATCGTCTCGAACTCGAGCAGCAGGTAGTCCTTGTAGCCCGCACCGTATTTGAATCCACACTTCACGATATCGAGAAAGAGGCCCGGGCGGTTCTTGCCGCTGCGCTTGTGCACCTCGCCCACCGTGTCGAACAGCGCCGCGTAGTCCATATGCGCGATGCATCGAAAGATATAGCCAAGACGTCCCATTGCGCCCCCATCCCTCAGCGCCCAAGCGACGCCCACATAGTCCATTCGTTGCTAAATCTTACGTCAGGGTGAAGCCGGCCGGCGTCGAGTCGCAGCGATGCCCGCCGCTTCTATAGAAAAAGTACCCTCCAGCCGCGAGGGCGCACGGCCGGAGGGTCAGGCGCCCCTCGCGCGACGAGGGGTTCGCGCGAGGGGCGCAGACCGATGCCGGGGACCGGCGGGGCGGACGGACGCCGGACGGCCTCTCGTCGCCCGGCGGCAGGGCCGGGCGCGCCTACAGCACCATGAGGGCGCCGGTGCAGATGACCACACTCGCGACCGCGATCGCGACGATGGGCGCGAGCGCCCACTTGAGCCACGTGGGGTACTGGACGCGCGCAAGGAGCAGGCCGGGCAGGAAGACCGCCGTCGGCGAGAAGAGGTTCGCCAGGCCGTTCGCCGCGCAGAAGATCGTGATGATGACCTCGGGCGGGAAGCCGAGGTTCGCCGCGAGCGGCCCCAGGATGGGCATCGAGATCGTGGCGAGCGCCGACGTCGAGGTGATGACGACGGACAGGCCAAGGTACACGAGGTAGCTGATGGGGCCGAACGCGAGGGCCGAGGTGCCCTCGAGCGCGGCGGAGGCGTTGTTCAGGATGACCATGTCCAGCCCGGTCTCGCCCATGAGAATGGAGATGGCGCGCGACAGGCCGACCATGAGGGCGACGCCGATCATGTCTGCGGCGCCGTCCAAAAAGCCGTCGACGATCTCGTTCTCGCGCAGACCGCCCAGGATGCCGATGACGATGGCCATGATGAAGAACCACACGGAGGCGTCGTTGAAGTACCACTCGCCGAGTGGGTTGCCCGTGAGCAGGCCGCTCCACGGCATGGTCGCCCACGCCTCGGCGGCCTCGTCGTATACTCCGCCGGCGACGAAGATGTCGACGCCGAAGTCCTCCCACGGGATGAAGCCGCAGATCATGATCGCGAAGGAGAGGCCGAACAGGGCCAGCGCCACCTTGCGCTTGCCGGTGAACTCGAGCACAGCGGGACCGTCGGCGGCCGCGGCGTTCTCGCCGTAGGCCTCCTCGGACGCCTGCTGCTCCTGCAGGGACAGGATGGTCGAGCCCTTGTCGCGGCGCACGCGGTTGGCGTAACGCAGGATGAAGAACAGCGAGATGAGGTAGCTCACCACGGTGAGGATGACGCCCAGGGCGATAACCACGCCCTGGTTGACCTCCAGCCCCACGCTGGCGAGCGAGTCGATGGCCACGCCGCACGCGAAGGGGTTGACCGTGGAGCCCAGGCAGCCGACGCCGGCGCCGAGCAGCACGGTCGCGGCGGCGACCATGGTGTCGAACCCCGCGGCGTACATGGTCGCGGCGAGCAGGCCGTAGAACGGGATCGTCTCCTCGCAGAAACCGTACGTGGAGCCGAGCAGCGCGAACACCGCCATGATGACGGCGATGAGCACGGTCTCGCGCCCGTGCAGGCGCTTCACGAGCGCGGCGATGCCCGCATCGAGCGCGCCGAGCTTGTTGACGATGCCCAGGCAGCCGCCCAGGATGAGCAGGAAGAGCGAGACCTCGATGCCATCGAGGAAGCCCGAGATGGGCGACACGAGGATGTCGGAGACCGACGCGGCGGTGACGTCGGGCATGAACTGGGCGAGCACGATGGTCGCCAGCCCCACGAGGACCGTGATGACGATCAGGATGGTGTAGGAGGAGATCATGACCTTCTCCGTGGCGGGCGGGGCGCCTGCCGCGGACGGAGCCGAGGTCGCTTTCGTTTGATCATCGGATGACATGGGAACCTGTTTCTCTCGTCGGATACAACATGCATAAGAGTAGTACTTTTATTCATGCATGTGCTCGAGGGTCTGTAATTTATCATGTAAAGAAATGAGCTGAGGGCACTCGGAGGCGCTCTCAGCTCAATTACTCGAGACATTCTTTTATACAGTAAAGTAGATTCCCATGGCATCATTACCGAGCCGCGCGGGCGACCGGGCACTCGACCGGGCGCCCGGCCCGGTCGAGGCGGCTACCCGATCGGCATGCTCCAGGCATGATGGTCGGTGTGCAGCAGGCGCTCGGCACGGTCGGAGAGCGGGCGCTCCAGGTACGCATCGTAGAGCTCGGCGACATGCGCGTTCTCATGGGAGAAGCGTACCTCGGAGGCGGCATCCAGGCCCCAGAGCACCTCGCCGCGCTCGCCCGCCGGCTCGAACCCGTCGCATATGGGCTGGCCGCCTCCGCCCACGCAGCCGCCGGGGCAGGCCATGACCTCGACGAAATCGTATGAGACCTCCCCTGAGCGCAGGGCCTCGATGAGGTCGCGCGCGTTGCCCAGGCCGTGCACCACGGCGACGTTGAGCGGCGTGCCGCCCAAATCGAAGGTCGCCTCCTTCCACCCGCGCAGGCCGCGGACGTCTCGGAAGGCGTCCGGATCGGGATTCTCGCCCGTCGCCAGGAAATAGGCGCTGCGCAGGGCCGCGTCCATGACGCCGCCTGTGGCGCCGAACACCACCGCGGCGCCCGTGCCGTAGCCGAGCGGGTCGTCCAAGGGGTCCTCGGGCAGCCCGCGCACATCGAGGTGCGAGGCCTTGACCATGCGCACCGCTTCGCGCACCGTCAGCGCGACGTCGACGTCGGGCGCACCGCCCTCCCCCGTCATCGTGGGCAGCGCGGCTTCCGCCTTCTTGGCGATGCAGGGCATGATCGAGACGCTGAAGATGCGATCCGCCTCGACGCCGATGCGCTCGGCGAAAACCGATTTGACCACGGCGCCGAACATCTGCTGCGGAGACTTGGACGTGGAGACCTGATCGACCATATCGGGGTAATGCGACTTGACGAAGCGCACCCAGCCCGGGCAGCACGAGGTGAACAGGGGAAACCGCGCCCCGTCCTCGTCGGCGTGCGCGAGGCGCTCGAGCAGCTCCGAGCCCTCCTCCATGATGGTGAGGTCCGCGCTGAAGTTCGTGTCGAACACGTAGTCGAAGCCGAGCTGCCGCATCGCGGCCCCCAGGCGCTCGACCGTCGCCTCCTCGGGCGCAAGGCCGAAGGCCTCGCCCCATGCGGCGCGGACGGCGGGAGCGATTTGCACGACGCAGACCTTGTCCGCATCGCCGAGGGCGTCGAAGACCCGATACGTGTCGTCGCGGGCGCGCAGCGCGCCGGTGGGGCAATGCGTCACGCACTGCCCGCACAGCGCGCAGTCGGTCTGCGGCAGCGGGATGCCGCCGGCGACGTTCACCGCGGTGTGCGCGGCGCGGCTCGTGAGGTCCCACACGCCGGTCGCCTGGACCTTCTCGCACACCTGGATGCAGCGCAGGCAGCCGATGCACTTGTCGTTGTTGCGGATCAGCGGATAGGAGTAGCCGCTGTGCTCGTGCGTGAGGTGCTTGGCGTACGGCAGGCGCGGGATGCCCAGGTCGTTGGCGAGCGACTGCAGCGAGCAGTTGCCGGAGCGCACGCAGCTCGTGCACTCCGAGTCGTGCCGCGAGAGCAGGAACTCGACGTTGACCTTGCGCGCCATGCGCACCTTGGGGCTGTTGGTGCGCACCACCATGCCGTCGAGCACGCAGTTGTTGCACGCGGCGACGAGCTGGTCGATGCCCTCCACCTCGACGACGCACACGCGGCACGCGCCCACCTCGTTCAAGTCCTTCAGGTAGCAGAGCGTCGGGATCTCGATGCCCGCCGCGCGGGCGGCGTCGAGGATGGTGGTGTGGTCCGCGACCTCGACCTCGCGGGAGTCGATCGTGAGCTTTACCATTGGAAGGTCCTTCCCCCTCGATAGGCGCCGAAGCCGAAGTGATCACAGCGCAGGCAGCGGGACGCCTCCTGCATCGCCTCCTCCTCGGTGAGCCCGATCTCGACCATCTCGAAGTCGCCGACGCGCTCGGCCGCCTCGCGCTCGGACAGCTCGCAGCGCCCGCAGAGGCGCTTGCCCTTGAACTGCACGGGCGGAAGCTCGACATCGAGCGAGACCTTGTGATCGAAACCCAGGTAACGGTCGATGTTGGCAGCGGCGACCTTACCCGCGTTGATGGCGCGGATGACGGTCGCAGGGCCGCTTTGGCAGTCGCCGCCGGCGTAGAGTCCGTCGAAGCCCTCGATGGATCCGTCCTCGGCGGCCACGACCTTCCCGCGCGAGCAGGGAATGCCCAAGGCCTCGAACGGCGCGGAGTCGATGTCCTGCCCGATCGCGACGACGATGCGGTCGCAGGCGACGAGGCGCTCGGGCGCCGCGGCGGCGCGGGGCGCGGGCCTCCCCCACCGGGGCTCGCCGATGATCTGGGGCTGCACGACGAGCCCGGCGACGTTGCCGTCCGCATCGCATTCGACGCGGACCGGGGCGTTGAGCTCCAAGATCTCGCACCCTTCCGCCTGGGCCCCGGCGATCTCGGCGTCCTGCGCCGTCATGTCGCAGATGCGGCGGCGGTACGCCACCATGACCTTGCTGGCGCCGAGGCGCACCGAGGAGCGGGCGACGTCCATCGCGACGTTGCCGCCTCCCACGACCATGACGCGCTCGCCGGAGAAATCGGGCAGCTCGCCGTCGCCGATGGCGCGCAGCATGCCCACCGCGCTCTCGACGCCCCGCGCGTCCTCCCCGGGAAGCCCGAGCTTCTTGTCGAGATGGGCCCCGATGGCGAGGTAGACGGCATCGTGCTCGTCGCGCAGGGCGCGCAGCCCGTCGCCGTCCACGGAGGCGTTGAGCTTGACGTCGATGCCGCAATCCAAGATCCACTGGATCTCGGCATCGAGCTCCGTGCGCGGCAGGCGGTAGTCGGGAATGCCGTAGCGGAGCATGCCGCCCAAGTGGGCGCGCTGCTCGTAGATGGTGACCGCATGGCCCATGAGGGCAAGGTAGTACGCGCACGAGATGCCGGCGGGCCCGCCGCCCACGACGGCGACGCGCTTGCCCGTGGCGTCGGCGATCTTGGGACGGTAGTCGCGCTCCATGTGCTCGCACGCGTAGCGTTTGAGGGCGAGGATGTTGAGCGGGTCGTCCACGATGCCGCGGCGGCAGTGCATCTCGCACGGATGCTCGCAGACGAGGCCGCAGACGATGGGCATCGGGTTGTCCTTGCGGATCAGGCGGACGGCGTCGGTGAAGCGCCCCGCCTCGACGAGCGAGATGTACCCGGGGATGTCCACGTTCGCCGGGCAGCCGGCGACGCACGGCACGCGGTCGTTCTGCCCGAAGCCGCACGAACCGGTGCGGATATGGTGCTCGAAGTCGTCGCGGAACCCGCGGATGGCGGCGAGCGCCATGGACCCCGCCTCGTACCCGATGGCGCAGTCGCTCGACAGGTAGATGGTCTCCGCCGCCTGCTCGATATGGTGCAAGGTGAGCTCGTCGGCGCGATTGGACAGGACGTCCTCGAGCAGGTCCGAGAGGACGCCGAGCCCGATGCGGCAGGGCGTGCACTTGCCGCAGCTCTGCGTCGCGCACATGTTGACGAGGGCGGCGGTGAACTCGACGGGGCAGGGGGCGAGCGAGCGCGCCTCGAGGCGCCGGCCCAACGCGTCATGCAGGTCGGACATAACCGCTTCCGCCTGCGTGCGCTCCATAACGTGAAGTCGTGCCATGAAGGGTCTCTCCTTTCAGCAGCGGGCTTCTCGTTTGTAGCAAAACACATCGACTTGATTGCATTAAGGGCGGCGGACGGCAATAAATCGATGGCGGATGGCCTATATCGAGACGAAGCCGAATCACACGAGGGGGGGGCGCCCGACTCGGGAAGGAAGGCCCCCGCCCGCCGCGAGCCCGGAAAGCTCACGGCGAACGGGGGCCTCCCCGCGCATCGCGGCGGGGCGCATATGCGTGAACCGGCCGCTACAGGTACTGCCGCCAATCGTCGTCCTGCTCGGCCTCGCGCGCGGCCTCCTCGGCGGCGCGGGCCTCGGCGCGGCGCGCCGCCACGTCGTCGTAGGAAGCGGGGTTCGCCTCGGGGAAGGCGGCGAGCGCATGCTCGAAGCGGGCGAGGTTGTCGTCGTAGCGGGCGTGCGGAATGGCGAAGATCACCTCGGAAAGCCCATGGGCGCCGGAGGCGAGCTCCTCGCGGAACATCTCCGCCACGAGGCTCGCGTCCCACCCGAACACGCCGCAGCCGAACGCGCCGAGGACGGCCTTCTCGCGGCCCTGGGCGTCGATGAGCGAAAGGGCGAAGCGGATGCGGTCGCGCATCGCGTCGTCGGCGACCTCGTCGGCGACGCCGTAATCGGCGCGGGCGCGGCGCAGGTTGGGGGCCGCCGCGACGATCACGTCGGCGTAGGCGTGCACGCGGTCGCGGCCGAAGCGCACCGCGGGCACCACGAGCGCGCGGTTGCGGTAGAGCTCGCAGTTGAGGTTGCGGCGGCGGTTCTCTGCGTACCAGTCCCCCATGCCCTCGAGCACGTTGTAGAGGTAGGACTCGGCGCAGAGCGCCTCCTCCTGGGCCATCGAGCCGCGGACGTATCCGCCGCCCGGGTTGACGAACGAGGCGAAGTCCAGGACCGCGAGATCGCAGAACTGGGCGCGGCCGCGGCCGTTCTCCAGAATCGCGGAGACCGCGTCGGAGTCGAGGACGCGCACATTCGGCACGCGGCCCTCCACCTCGACCGCGGGCATGCCCTCGACGCGGCGCACCGCGGCGGCGCACGCCTCGATCTCGCGCCCGTAGCGGGCGGCCATCTGCTCGGTATGGGCCGCCGCCTCGCGGGCGCGGGCGGCCTTCCTCGGATTGTCCCTGCGATCTGCCATGAGCATCACTCCCTTTGTCCGCCGCGGGCGGCGCGGCGCGGTACCGTCCGCTCCATGATAGGTCCTCGCGGCGCGGTCGACCGTGGAATCCGGCGCCGAGCCGGCCGAAGGGCCGCTGCGCAAACGGCGTGCGCCCAGCCCGGCGCGCCGGGGCCGCCGGCGCGGCGGCCGCGAACCAGCGGGGAACGCCCCTTATGGCACGTCGCCCTCCGGTGCACCCGGCGAGAGTTTGGTATCGTCGTGGTGGAGGAGCGGGCATGCCCCCTTTCGCCTCAACTCCGGTATCATGGGTGGGATTGTGAACCTTCAAGCAGATACGGCGGTATCTCGTGCATATGGGCCTGTTCCTGCCTGACATCTGCGTGGCGC
>DBFEBE010000094.1:0-3244 GCA_048318985.1 Collinsella sp. | reverse complement strand
GTGCTCTCGCGCGAGCTGGGGCTGACCCGCTCGAACGTGTCCAACCATCTGACCTGTCTGCGCGACTGCGGGATCGTGGTCGCCGAGCCCGAGGGCCGCCAGACTCGCTACGAGATCGCCGACCCGCACCTGGCCGCGGCGCTGACGGCACTGGTCGATGTGACCCTCGCCGTGGACGAGAGCGCGCCGTGCATCGACCCGGCCTGCTCGGTGCCGGGCTGCTGCGCCGCGAGCAGTTCGGGGGACGCCTCGTGAGCGCCGCCTGCGGCTGCGACGAGCCGACGACCAGTCCCGCGGACGAGGCAGAGGAGGCAGAGCGCCCGTGGTGGCGTGATCCCGGCCTGGTCGTACCGATCCTCTCCGGCGTCGCGTTCGGCACCGGCCTGGCGCTGGAGTGGTCGGGGCTGCACATCGCGGCGCTGGTCGCGTTCTGGGCGGGCCTGCTGCTGGGCGCGTACACGTTCGTGCCCGGTGCGATCCGGAATCTCGTTGTGAAGCGCAAGCTCGGGATCGCGCTGCTGATGACGATCAGCGCTGTGGGTGCGGTGATCCTCGGCTACGTCGAGGAGGCGGCCGCGCTGGCATTCCTCTTCTCTATCGCCGAGGCCCTGGAGGACAAGGCGATGGACCGCGCCCGCGGCGGGCTGCGCGCGCTGCTGAAGCTCGTGCCGGAGACCGCGACCGTGCTGCGCGACGGGACCTCCGCCTCGGTCCCGGCCAGGGAGATCGCCGTCGGCGACGTGCTGCTGGTCCGCCCTGGCGAGCGGGTCGCGACCGATGGGCTGGTCCGCTCGGGCCGGTCGAGCCTGGACACTTCGGCGATCACCGGTGAATCGATCCCGGTCGAGGTCGCGCCCGGAGAAGCGGTGTCGGCGGGCGCGATCAACAGCGCCGGCGTGCTGGAGGTCGAGGCGACCGCCGCGGGTACCGACAACTCGCTGACCACGATCGTGGAGCTGGTAGAGCAGGCCCAGGCCGAGAAGGGCGACCGAGCCCGGATCGCTGACCGGATCGCCCGCCCGCTGGTGCCCGGCGTGATGGTCCTCGCCGTCCTCGTCGGCGTGCTCGGGTCCCTGCTCGGCGACCCGGAGACCTGGATCACCCGCGCCCTGGTCGTCCTCGTCGCGGCCAGCCCCTGCGCGCTGGCGATCGCGGTGCCCGTCACCGTGGTCTCCGCGATCGGCGCGGCGACCAAGTTCGGCGTCGTCATCAAGAGCGGGGCCGCCTTCGAGCGCCTCGGCGGCATCCGGCACCTGGCCGTGGACAAGACCGGCACTTTGACCCGCAACCGGCCCGAGGTAACCGCCATCGTCGCCACCCATGGGTTCGACGATGCGCAGGTGCTTGCTTGGGCTGCCGCCGTGGAGCAGCACTCGACGCACCCACTCGCCGCCGCCATCGCCGCCGCGGGCCGGGGAACCCCCGCCGCGCAGGACGTGGCCGAGGAGGCCGGGCACGGCATCGGTGGCCTGGTCGACGGCCGCAGGGTGGCGGTGGGCAGTCCGCGCTGGATCGACGCCGGTCCGCTCAAGGCCCGGGTCGAGGACCTGGAGGCCGAGGGGCAGACCTGCGTGCTCGTCACCGTCGACGGCTTCCTGGCCGGGGTGATCGGCGTCCGCGACGAGCTGCGCCCCGAGGTCCCCGAGGTCGTGCGGACCCTGCGCGACCAGGGCGTCGAGGTGAGCATGCTCACCGGCGACAACTCCCGCACCGCTGCTGCGCTGGCGAAGCTGGCCGGGATCGGTGACGTGCACGCCGAGCTGCGTCCCGAGGACAAGGCTCGTATCGTCGCCGGGTTCTCGGAGATGTTGCCGACCGCGATGATCGGCGATGGCATCAACGACGCGCCCGCCCTGGCCGGGGCGACCGTGGGCATCGCGATGGGCGCGACCGGCTCCGACGCCGCGATCGAGTCCGCCGACGTCGCCTTCACCGGCCACGACCTCGGCCTCATCCCGCAGGCTCTGCGCCACGCCCACCGCGGCGGCAGGATCATCAACCAGAACATCGTTCTGTCCTTGGCGATCATCACTGTGCTGCTGCCGCTGGCGATCACCGGCGTGCTCGGCCTGGCAGCGGTCGTCCTCGTGCACGAGGTCGCCGAAGTCGTCGTCATCGCCAACGGACTGCGGGCTGCGCGTGCCCGCAAGCAATAGGTGTTCCGTCCAACGCCATAACTCAGACATGCGCTACGAGACCCCCTCTATCTCGCCGAGGAGGCCGCCGCCCTGGACCTGATCGCCGACGGCCACACCGCCCTCGACGCTCATCAAGCAGCTGAGCCAGGACCGCGCCCTCGCGGAAGCCGACACCCTCCTCCTGACGATCCCCAACCAGCTGGGATTCGAGGAAAACTGGTCGATTATCCGCAACTTCGCAGAGTATGTGGCCCCCGCGCTCGGGTGGGAGCCGACGCGTCCGGGCGTCCTCCCGACGGGCTACGACATCGACGAGGTCGTGGCCGACTAGCCGGTCCCGTGCGGTTGGGCGACTGGGGGTAGGCGACTCGTTCATCGGATCGTCCCGGCGGAGATCGGGATAGAGGTGTCAAGAGTCGATTAGTGTCTTGGCATCAAGCCGGGGTGGGAGCATTGGGAGGCCCCGCCCCGGTTTCACTTTTTGTGTGTGCTGGCCTACACTAATTGGACAGTATCCACGCAAGACGACGAGGTCTCTTCGTAATGGCTCGACGTTCCAAGGGCGCGGTGTCAATCAATCCGCGCTCCGCCCAGAATATGTCCACCCGACCGGCAGATTTCTCCAAGAAGAAGCAGAAGGTGAGTCCGGTCAAGGCGTTCGGCGCTATCGGTGCGCTTGCCTGCATCGTGGCATCCCTGTTTATTCAGCTTCCAGGCCTGGATGTGTCAGGCACCCGCATGTTCGGTATCTTCCTGGCGGCGATCCTGCTGTGGGTGACGGAGGCGGTGCCCCTGGCGGGCACGGCGGTCCTCGTCATTTTCTTGGAGGTCCTGTTCATCTCGGACCACGCTCTGCTGAGCGTGGGTGAGGGAGCCCCGGCGTACACGAAGTTCTTCGGGGCCTTGGCCAACCCGGTGATCATCCTGTTCCTGGGCGGCTTCATGGTCGCCGACGGTGCCGCGAAGTACAAGCTGGACCGCGCCCTGTCGGCGGTCCTCCTCAAACCCTTCATGGGCAAGCCGCGTCTGACGGTCATGGGCGTCATGCTGATCACAGCGATCATGAGTATGTTCATGTCGAACACGGCGACCACGGCGACGATGTT
>DBFEBE010000093.1:0-12855 GCA_048318985.1 Collinsella sp. | reverse complement strand
GAGATGGAAGTCGGGATAGTCGTATTCCACGGTGTAGAAGGCCTGCATGCTCGTTACGGTGAGGCCGAGCTCCTCGAGAAGCTCGCGCCGACAGGCGTCCTCGGCGGTCTCACCGCGTTCGACCTTGCCGCCTGGGAACTCCCAGAGCCCTGCCATCTCGCCGTATCCGCGCTGCACGGCGAGCAGCTCCTCGCCCGAATCGCCGCGCCGGATGATGCCGGCGGCTACATGTATGGTCTTCACGTCCGCTAACGACCTTTCCCGTAGATGAACCGCTCCCCAGTGTACGCACGATGCCCGCCCGCGACAAACCATGTTCCCCGGGTCCGAGTCGTCGGCCCCGATGGCTGGCCAGGCCGCTCGCCTCTGGACGGGCCGCCGACTTCCGCCCCAATGGCTGCGCGCCCTTGTCCCGAGCAGCTCGTCCTCGGCGCCCCGGCCCTTGGCCACCTTAAGACCTTGCTAACCAACCTTACAAAAGCGCAAGGACGGTGTAAGGCAAATCGATGGCAGCCAAAAGCGGCTCCTGAGACTATACGGTCAGGAGGTGATTGCCATGAAGGCAACGAATGAGTACATGGATGGACGTCGACTGGGATACAGCCCGTACGACGTCGCACCGGAGCAGTCCGGGGCGGGCATGAGCGCAGTCGAGATGGTGCTCTCCCTGTTCATCATGGCCGCGCTGTCGATCGGCATGATCTGGCTCCTGTCGACGTGCAGGCACTGATCGCGCGCCGTTGGATTTCGGCATACTGCAATAGGGATACCCTGAAGAGAAACGAGACGAACATGAACGAAGCATCCCCGATCAACCCCATGGTCGCCGCGAGCGGCCGCCAGGTGGCGGGCGCCCATGCGCGCTCCGCGTCCGATGTGCCCGCGACCGGTCCGGTCCGCACGGGCGGCGCGGCGGTCGGCAGCGCCATCGGCACGCCCGTCCTGGAGGTCGTGCATCTCGAGAAGGTCTACGGCGCGCGCGGCAACGTGACGCGCGCCCTAAAGGACGTGTCCTTTACCGTGAGCAAAGGCGAGTTCGTGGGCATCATGGGCGCGTCGGGTTCCGGTAAGTCGACGCTGCTCAACTGCGTCTCCACGATCGACTCCGCCACGAGCGGAAGCGTGGTCGTGAACGGTGCGGACGTCACGCGCATGAAGGCGGCCAAGCTCGCGAAGTTCCGCCGCGAGCAGCTGGGCTTCATCTTCCAGGATTCCAACCTGCTGGACACGCTCACGGCTCGCGAGAACATCGCCCTGCCGCTCACGATCGCCCGCGTCCCTGCGCGCGAGGTGTCGGTGCGCGTCGAGGACGTCGCGATGCGCCTCAACATCTCGGCGGTGCTCGACAAGTACCCGTACCAGATGTCCGGCGGCCAGCAGCAGCGTGTCGCCGCTGCGCGCGCCCTGGTGACCGATCCGGCGCTCATCATGGCCGACGAGCCCACCGGCGCGCTCGACTCCAAGAACGCCCGCCTGCTGCTCGAGAGCTTCGAGACCATGAACCGTCAGTATCAGGCGACGGTGCTCATGGTCACGCACGACAGCTTCGCAGCCAGCTACACCAACCGCGTGCTCTTTATCCGCGACGGCAAGATCTTCACCGAGCTGCGTCGCGGCGACAGCCCGCGTCGCGCGTTTTTCGACCGCATCATGGAGGTCGTCGCGATGATGGGTGGGGAGGGCTCCGATGCTCTGTAAGCTCGCATGGGGCAACGTGCGCCGGGCGGGCAAGGACTACCTCGTCTACCTGCTCACGCTCACGCTGGCCGTCACGGTCTTCTATGCCTTCAACACCATCTCGGTCCAGGCGGGCATCGTCCTGGAGGAGGAGGGCCTGCCCGAGCTGCTCGGCAACATCATGGGCGGCCTCACGATGTTCCTCGCCGTGGTCATGGGATTTCTCATGGTGTACGCCAACGGGTTCATCATGAAGCGCCGTAAGAAGGAGTTCGGCCTCTACCAGGTGCTCGGCATGAGCCGCGGGCAGGTCTCGCGCATCATGGCGCTCGAGACGGCGATCGTCTCCGGTGCGGCGCTCGTCTTGGGCATCGCGGCGGGCGTGGGCATCTCCCAGCTCATGACGTTCTTCACGGCGTCGCTCTTCAAAACGCAGATCCGCGACTTCCATTTCTTCTTCTCGACCCAGGCGCTGATGCTCACGGTGGGCTGCCTGGTCGCCATCTTCCTGGTGACGCTCGTGTTCAACCTGGGCGTGGTGCGCCGCGCGAAGGTGATCGACCTTATGAGCGCGAGCCGCAAGAACGAGTCGGTCAAGACGCGCAACCCCATCGTCTCCGCCGCGCTCTTCATCCTCGGCGTCGCGATGATCGGCATCGCGTACTACCGCCTGCTGCGCGACGGCCTGCCCGTCGACGCCGCGCCGAGCGAGTATGATGCCGCCTTCACCCAGTTCGCGATAACCACGGGCATCGTGGTCGCCGGCACCATCCTGTTCTTCTTCGGCCTGTCGGGATCGCTGCTCAGGGCTCTCCAGAGCATGCGCGGCCTGTACTGGCGCGGCCTCAACATGTTCACCATGCGCCAGCTCGCGGCCAAGGTGAACACCGTGAGCTTCTCCATGGCCGTCATCTCGATGATCCTGTTCCTCGCGATCACGAGCGTGACGGGCGGCATGTCCATCGCCAGCGTGATGAACACGAGCGTGGAGCGCAGCGTCATCGCCGACTACTCGCGCGCCGTCATCTACTACGGGCAGGATATGTTGAACGAGCCCGGCTTGGCGCAGGAGCGCGAGCAGGAGGGCTATCCCGTGGCGAAGCTTCCGGAGCAGCCTGTCGACATCCTGGCCGAGAGCGCTAAGAACACGGTCGACCCGTACGGGGATGCCGCGCGTCCCTTCGACCTTGCGGGCATCTTGGATAAGTACGTGCAGGTCGACGTGTACGACTCACGTCCCGTGGGCGAGGAGCTGCCGTTGGTGAGCCTTAACATGCTGGCCGAAGCCGTGCATATGCCCCTTCCTAAGGGCACGAACTCGAGCAATGTGAGCATGATGGGCCTTACGGTGACAAGCGAGAGCGCCTATAACCGCTATCTCGACTTCTGTGGCATGGACCGTATCGACCTGGGGGAGGACGGCTACCTCATCCTGAGCGATCTGGGCGATTCGGTGAACAGGATCTATAACGCCGACCTGCGCGAAGGCGTTACCCTCGAGCTCGGCGGGCGCACGCTTCGTCCCGCCGCCGAGAGCGTGAACGCCGATGCGAGCTCGCTGTTCAACTCCTCGATGGGGTCCAACTCGGGTACCGTCGTCGTGCCGGACGAGGTACTCGACGCGCAGCCGCTGCCGCTCTACGCGAGCTATTTCCTGGGCGATTACAAGCCCGGTCTCTCTTACGAGGAGACGGAAGGGTACGTGCGCCAGGACCGCAACTGGGGTTCCATCCTCAACGCGGACGGCACCGAGAGCGCCATCTGGGGCATGGAGGCCACGCGCGACCAGAGCTACGAGTCGACGAACTCCATGAACGGCCTCATCAGCTACTTGGCGATCTACATCGGCTTCGTGCTGGTGGTTGCCTGCGCGGCGATCCTCACGATCCAGCAGCTGTCGGCCGTGGCCGATTCCGGCAAGAACTACCGCATCCTGTCGGAGCTGGGCACCTCGAGGCGCGAGATCATGCGCTCCGTGCTGGCTCAGCAGGCGGTGTTCTTCGTGTTCCCGTTGGTGATGGGCGTGGCTCATGCACTTGTGGCGCTGAAGGTGGTTATCGACATCATCGCGCTGTTCGGCGGCTTGTCGATCGGGGGCATGGTGGGCGTGACCTGTGCGATCTTCCTGCTCTGCTACGGAGGGTACTTCCTGGTCACCTTCCTCATGAGCAAAAGCATGGTGGACGACGCCATCCGCGTTCGTCACGGCCATTAGGGCCGGCGCGCAGAGGATGCTTTTCGGGGCGGACCCCATCGGGTTCGCCCCGTTTCGTCTCTCAAAAAGGGGACAGGCACCAAATTGAGGACCGCTCGCCTGCGCGTCCGCTTGCCGGTGCTGTCGCATCGCGGGTCGCCGCACCCGATCCGCCGCGGCGCTCGGCTGCTTGAGGTACGATGGTTCGACCGGTGGCCGCGGCCTACGACCAGGAGCCTCGCGGGCGCTCCTGCCGGCACAAGAGTGAGGGGAGAGCACCGATGATCTGGTTCACGAGCGATACGCACTTCGGGCACGCGAACGTGCTCAATTTCACCGACCGTCGCTGGGAGACGGTCGAGCAGATGGCGTCCGCGCTCGTCGGCGCGATCAACGCGCGCGTCGCGTCCGCGGACGAGCTCTACATCTTGGGCGACTTCTCGTTCAAGATGACGGCACGGGAGGCGGCCGCGCTGCGCGACAGGATCGTCTGCCGCAAGGTCCACCTCGTGCCCGGCAACCACGATAAGGACTGGACGCACAAGGACGTGGCGGGCACCTTCATCGTGGAGCCGCCCATCGTCCGCCTGAACATCCACGGCCAGAAGATCGTGCTGTCGCATTACCCGCTCATGGACTGGCAGTCGCTTTCGCATGGCAGCTGGCATCTGCACGGGCATATCCACAGCCCGGGGGCCCTCTACAACGAGCTCAACCGCACGCAGGGCCTCGCGCGCTACGACGTGGGGGTAGACGCCAACGGATATGCTCCGGTGTCCCTGGACGAGCTTCGCACGTGGTTCGAGGGCGTGGAGACGCCCACGCGCGTGCGCTGGTGGGATTGGGTCAACGGGACGGACGATCCGGGCGTCGCCGAGGTGTGCGAGCGCGTGCGCGCGGTCGTGCGCGAGCCGGAGCGCGGGTACGCTTCGGCCCAGGAGTCCGCCGAGGCCGCACGGGCAAACGCCGCGGCGCTGCGCGACCTCGCCTGATGCCCGCGGGGGTGAGCGTCGGCTGTTGCGATTTCGCTTGCGGGCGCGTGAAGGAGCGCATGTGCGCTTTGGGCACCTGCGCGCCCTGCGACGCAATCTCCCGCCTCAAAAAGGGGACAGGCACCGAATTGAGGCGGGAGATTGCCGTCCGCGGAAGCTTGTCGCCTAGCTCTTCCAGAAGAAGAGCGTGAGCTCTTCACGGCTCGACTTACCGCACTTCTTCATGATGTTGTGCACATGGGCTTTGACAGTGCCTACAGCGAGGAAGAGCTCGTTGGCTATCTCCTGGTTGTTCTTGCCCAGAAGGACGAGCTTCAAGACCTCGGCCTCGCGCTTGGAGAGCTTGTGCGCCTCGCGGAAGAAGGGCATCTGCTCGTCGATATGGCGGTCCAGGTCGCCGACCTCCTCCTGCACCGGGGCCTCTTTGATGCGGATGGAAAGCACGTTGTAGGCGACGTGGACGAGGACGAACGCCATAAAGCACAGCAGCACGTTCTCGGAGAAGTTGCGCTCCGAGAGATAGAGCGGAAGCCAGCTCACGTGCGTGTTCATGGGGGCGATAAGAATGATGTAGATATCCTCGATCAGCACGCACGTGGTGAGGACGATCATGATCGCATACGGGGTCTTGAGCTTGCCCAGGCGCGCCCGGTAGCGCTCGTCATCGGAGCGCAGGTAGCACCAGGCGGCGTATGCGTACACGAAGAACGAGAACACCTGGCGCGTGGTGTAGTAGGCCCACTGGCGCCATGGGCCGTCGGGCATACCGACGATGACGGCGACATTGGCGACGAGAAACGCCAGGACGGGCCAGAAGAAGCGCCGCTTGGACGTGCGGTCGAGGATGTCCAGGGCGATGAGCCAGATGCTCGCCTGCAGGACGGTCACGACGAAGGTGCGCTCGAACGGCATCGCGATGTCATAGTAATCGGATGCCGGGAACGCGATGTTCTGAGATTTGTACTCGTTGAAGAAGATCTCGGTCATCTCGATGGCGTAGCAGGCGAAGGCGATCGCGCCATATACAAATATGCGTCGTCGAGAGCTTGCCCATGCGGCGGCGGACAGCACCGAGCAAACGATGCAGACCACCAAGATGGCAAGTGTGTAGAAGAAAAAGACTGTGTTCATTGCCTTCACCGTTTCCCCGCGTCTCTCTCCCGCAACGAGCGGCGAGACCCCATGCTAGCACACGCCTGTTACAACTTGACTACCTGCGCGTGTGCAAATCCATGGAGAGCCGTTGGCCGATACAATGGAACCACCGACTCATTTCTCGCGCTCTCGTTCCAGGAGCCGGGTTTATCGCGCGGTTGATGTGACGCTGTCGCCGGGTCCTCCTCCAACGTGCGGTTGGGCGTAGACCGGTTTATTCCGGTTGCACCGCATGAATTCTCTTCCGTTCGGTTACCACCCCGTAAACTGCGTCTCCCGTTTGCTCAAGAAACGCTACCGCTCGCGCTCGCCCCGGTCTCACCCCGGTTGCAGCGGATGGGCGATCGGCTCCGGTAAACGGTCGGCAGAACATACCGCTCACCGACCAACAAGCTGATGACCTGCGGGATTATGCCAGGTTTATTCGAGTTATGTTCCCGTGGGCGGAACTTAATCTAGCCTAAACTTCTTAAAACCGACGGTTCCCTCAATCATGGTTACAGCGGACGAGCGGACCTGCTCCGACCGAGCCGAGCCGACGCGCAAGCGACGCATATACAGCTTTGAATATGCGAACACGCGAGTCGGTGGCAACGGGGTCGCGAACCTCGGCCGCCGCGACATAGGTAATTTGCTCCGGCTGAAGGATGGTCGGGGCGCCTGGTAAGGAGGCACCATGGTTAAGGACTTCATCGACACCAATGACTTCACCAAAGAGGAGATCATGGCGATCGAGGACCTCGGCATCGCTATGAAGAAGGCCATCAAGGTCGACGGTTACTATCCGCACCTGCTCCGCAACAAGAGCCTCGGCATGATCTTCCAGCAGGTCTCCACCCGCACCCGCCTGTCCTTCGAGACCGCCATGTGCGACCTCGGCGGCCACGCCCAGTTCTACGGCCCCGGCACCATCCAGCTCGGCGGCCATGAGTCCCTCGGCGACACCGCTCGCGTCATGGGCGACCTCCTCGACATCATGATGGCCCGCGTCGACCGCCACAAGGACGTCGTCGGCCTCGCCGCCGGCTCCGCCGTGCCCGTCATCAACGGCATGTCCGAGTTCAACCATCCCACCCAGGAGATGGGCGACCTCCTGACCATGCTCGAGAACCTCCCCGAGGGCAAGAAGATCGAGGACTGCACCCTGGCCTTCATCGGCGACGCCACCCAGGTCTGCCTCTCCCTCATGTTCATCTGCTCCAAGGTCGGCATGAAGTTCGTGCAGTTCGGACCCAAGGGCCACCAGATCTGCGACGGCGCCCTGCACGTCGGCACCCCCGAGGAGCGCGCCGAGTTCGGCAAGAAGCTCATGGAGATCGGCGAGGAGAACTGCAAGGTCTCCGGCGGCTCCATCGTGATCTCCGATGACATCGAGTGCATCAAGGGCGCCGACTTCGTCTACACCGACGTGTGGTACGGCCTGTACGACGAGGAGGTCGAGGGCGAGAACTACATGGACGTCTTCTACCCCAAGTACCAGGTCACCATGGACATGATGAACTTCGCCGGCCCGAACTCCAAGTTCATGCACTGCCTGCCGGCCACCCGCGGCGAGGAGGTCGTGGACGAGGTCATGGACGATCCCGAGCGCTCCCTCTGCTGGGTCGAGGCCGAGAACCGCAAGCACTCCATCCGCGCCATCATGGCCGCCCTCGGCGCCCGCACCCCGCTGAACGACGAGGACGTCGAGTACTCCGCCAAGGCCGAGCTGCACGCCGCCCTCGACAAGCTCAACGAGCTCCAGGGTCGCTAAACCGCTTCCCCTCGGGGCCGCGCGCTCTCCTTTCGCGTGCGGCCCTGCGCGCGGGTGGTGGATGCTCGTCTCCTGCCGCCGGCGCATCGCGCCAGCGCTTCCGCGCACGGCGCGACCCGTGCGCCCCTCGCTTGATACCTGGGCGGGGGAGTGTTCGGTACTGCCCAATATGACCGAGCAAAGGATTACTCATGAGCGATAGCAAGAAGAAGCTCTCCTTCTTGACCGTCATCTCCACGGTCATCTGCGTCGTCTTCGTCTGCGAAGCCGCCGCTCCCGCTGCTGCCATCGGCAACCAGCAGTTCTTCTGGTGGATCTTCCTGATCCTCACCTTCCTGCTTCCCTACGGCCTGATCGTCGCCGAGCTGGGAACCACCTACGACGGAGAGGGAGGCATCTACGACTGGGTCCGCGACGGACTCGGCGACAAGTGGGGCGCCCGCATCTCCTTCTACTACTGGGTGAACTATCCGTTCTGGATCGCGTCGCTCGCCACCATGTTCCCCGACATCCTGGGCATGGTCTTCGGCGTGTCCTTCGAGCTCCCCGTGGCGCTCGCCATCGAGCTCGCCTTCGTGTGGATCGTCTACCTGATGGGCCGCTCCAAGGCCGCTGACTCCGAGTGGGTCCTGAACGGCGGCGCGCTCATCAAGGTCGCCGTGGCCGTCATCGTCGGCGCTCTGGGCATCTGGTATGCCATGGAGAACGGCTTCGCCTCCGATATGAGCCCGCACACCTTCCTGCCCGAGCTCACCAACGTGAACGCTCTCGGCTACCTGTCCATCATCATCTTCAACTTCATGGGCTTCGAGGTCATCTGCACCATGACCGATGACATGGCCGATCCCAAGAAGGACATCCCGAAGGCCATCATCACCGGTGGTCTGGCCATCGCCGCGATCTACCTCTTCGCCGGCTTCGGCATCGGCGCCGCTGTCCCGGCCGATCAGATCGATCCGGACTACGGCATGATCTACGCCCTGCAGACCATGGTCGGTGACTCCGCCATCTTCAAGATCGTCTGCATCGCCTTCCTGATCACCCTGTTCGCCAACATGGCCGCTTGGTCCTTCGGCGTCAACTCCGTCGCCCGCTACGCCGCCGAGCACGGCAACATGCCCAAGGTCTTCGCTTCCATGATCTCCAAGGACGACATGCCCAACGGCGCCAACCTGGTGAACGCCGTCGTCGCCTCCCTCGTCCTGGCCCTGCAGCTCGTGCCCATCGAGGCCGTCTCCGAGGGTATCTTCTGGATGCTCTTCGGCACCTCGGTCGTCTTCCTGCTGCTCACCTACATCCCGATGTTCCCGGCGTTCCTCAACCTGCGCAAGAACGACCCCAACCGTGAGCGCGTGTTCACCTTCCCGTTCAAGGGCGCTCTCATGAAGGTCGCCATCGCGGTGCCTTGCATCGAGCTGGTCCTGGCCATCGTCGCCACGATCGTCCCGCTCTCCGCAGAGGAGGTTCCCGAGAAGGTCCCGATGCTTGTCATCTTCCTCGTCCTTCTGGTCATCGGCGAGGTCGTGCGCGTCTGGAGCGCCCGCGGCCGCAAGGAAGAGTACAAGGGTCTTACCCCTGAGCTCGCCGCCGAGCGTCTCGCCGCCGAGGCCGAGGCCGACGCCGAGTAGCGTCGCCTCAACCCGCCGCATCCTGCGGTGCCCCGCGGTGCGCGACCGTAAGCGCGCATCCGGTCTACCATTGCTACCTTCGCTTCGCACGATGGGTTACGGACATCTCGCATCGTGCGAAGTAGAGGACTCCTGGCCGTCCGGCGGGTACGGCACCACACAACCCGCCCTCTCTCTTCGGTAATCCCGGGGACGGCGCGAAGCCTCGCGCCTCCCGGATCGGGCGGGTATCCGCACGCCCGAACGGATCGTTGCGATATGGAGGTATTTGCTATGCGTACGATCTATGAATCCGATTCCACCCCCAAGGCCGACGGCTTCTTCATGCCGGCGGAGTTCGCTCCGCAGGATCGCGTGTGGATGGGCTGGCCCCACCGCACCGACACCTGGGCCCACGGCGCCAAGCCGGCCCAGAAGCAGTACGCCGCCATCGCCCGCGCCATCGCCGAGTTCACCCCGGTCTACATGTGCGCCAACCAGGCCGACTACGCCAACTGCAAGGCCGTCTTCGAGGATGACGAGAACGTCACCGTGCTCGAGATGACCACCGATGACGCCTGGTTCCGCGACACCGCCGCCACCTACGTCATCAACGGCAAGGGCGAGAAGCGCGCCAACCACTGGCACTTCAACGCCTACGGCGGCCTCATCGACGGCCTCTACTTCCCGTGGGACAAGGACGAGCAGATCGCCCTCAAGATGGCTGAGCTCTCCGGCTGCCGCCGCTATCGTCCCGACGACATGATCCTCGAGGGCGGCTCCATCACCGTCGACGGCGAGGGCACCCTCGTCGTGACCGACCAGTGCCTGCTTTCCCCGGGCCGCACCTGCTCCGCGGTGCTCGAGGAGGAAGAGGACCCCGAGTCCATCTGGCCCAAGTTCAAGAAGAAGTTCGAGCCCTGGAGCGAGGAGCTTCGCGCGTACATGGACGAGCACCTCAAGGACTACCTGGGCGTCGAGAAGGTCATCTGGGTCAAGGAGGGCATCGACCCCGAGGAGACCAACGGCCACATCGACGACGTCGCCACGTTCATCGCCCCGGGCGTCATGGCCTGCATCTGGACCGACGACCCCGAGTACCCGTTCTACGAGCAGTGCCACGCCGCCTACGAGACCCTCTCCAACGCGGTTGACGCCAAGGGCCGCAAGATGAAGGTCTACAAGCTCTGCATGCCCGTGAACCCGCTCTTCATGGACCAGGCCTCCTGCGACACCATCGACGCCGACGAGAACGCCGAGCCGCGCGTCGCCGACGAGCCGCTGATCGCCTCCTACATGAACTACCTCGTGACCAACCACGGCGTCATCGTCCCGCAGTATGGCGACGAGAACGACCAGCTCGCGGTTGACACGCTCCAGAAGATCTACGACGAGGTCTGGGGCGAGGGCGTGTACAAGTGCGTCGGCGTCAAGTCCGAGCAGGTCGTCTATGGCGGCGGCAACATCCATTGCATCACGCAGCAGGAGCCCTCTGCCTAAGGCTTGCGCCTAAAGGATACCGACACGTTCGCGCGTGCCCGATCATCCAGTCCGGCGGGAGGCCCTGGGCTTCCCGCCGGTTTTTCCTTTCGATGCCCCGCGTTCGCGGGCGCATCCCAACTTCGGCCTCCTCGCGCGCGGTCGTCGCGTCGCGGCATCCGCGCGCGGAGGTTTTGCACGGAAAGGTTCTCGCCATGTTTCAGCGTCTAGCCGAGTACATCCGCACGTTTCGCGAGCGTGGTGAGAGGCCTTTCGAGGCTGGTCTTCGTACCGCGGACGCCGACGGCTGCCCGCAGCTCGCTGAGAGCACCGCATCGTCGCGCGCCCTCGGTACGAAGCCCATCTTCCCGCTCTTCATGCGCTACGCCGCCATCTCGCTCGTTGGCGTGCTCGCCCAGATCGCCATGGTCGTTTCCGAGGGCGTCGTGGTGGGCAACGGTATAGGTCCGGTCGGTTTGGCCTGCATGAGCGTGGTCATGACGTTCGAGATCGTCAACATGGCGCTCGGCAGCTCTCTCGGCCAGGGCGTCTCCGCTGTGTGCGGCAACTTGCTGGGGGCGGGCGACGAGGCCGGTGCGCGCCGCGCGTTCGGCCAGGGATTCTGGTTCACGTTCCTGCTCGCCTGCGCCGTATCCGCCGTGTTCTTCGTAAACACGCCCGCCATCGTGCCGCTCATCGGTGCCACGCCCGAGATCGAGGCGGACTGCATCGCCGCCGTGCGTATCTTCATGGTGGGGTATCCGTTCTGCATCACTGGCCAGATGATCTGCCAGATGCTGCGCCAGGACGAGCGTCCCGGGCTCGCGAGCGCGATTCAGACCTTTGGATCCGTCGTTGCGGCAACCTGGCTCGTCGTCTCCGTCTTCGTGCTGAAGCTCGGCGTTGCTGGCGCCGCCGCGTACTACGCCATATCCACGGCGCTTTGGTTTCTGGGCATCCTGGGGTTCGTCTTGCCCCGACGCGACGGAACGCGCTCCGTGTTCTCGGTCCGCCTGTCCGACATCCGCGTGAGTCCGCGGCTCGTTTACGAGGTCTGCCGGTACGGCTGCCCTGTCTTCTTGGTCCAGATATCGAGCGCCATCTACGTCGCCGTCATGAACCATACGCTCGGAGCGACGGGCGATACCGAGAACGTCGCCTCGTTCGCGATCATCAACAGCTACTTCATGTACACGCTCAACATCGTCTGCATGGCGCTTGCGTACGCGCTGCAGCCCATCGCCGCTTACAACGAGGGGGCGGGCAATGATCGCAGGCTCGCCGACCTGCTCGTCGTCGCGGCTGGGGTGGAGATCGTCTGCATCGGCGCCATCTCGCTCGTTACCAATGCCTTCGCGCCCCAGATGTGCATGCTGTTCACCGGAGGGGACGCCGAGCTCGCCGCATCGAGCGCGGGGCACGTCAAGATCGTTCTGATGTTCTGTGCGTTCGGCTTCTTGGGCCAGATCATGAGCGCGTATTTCGAGAGCATCGGCGGCACGAAGCGAGCCGTGATGTTCGGCGTGCTGCGCTACGCCGTGTTCGCGGTGCCGGCGATTCTCGTTATTTCCGCATGCGGCGGCATCGAGAACGTTTGGTGGGCGCTGCCCGCCGCCGACCTTGCGACCTTTGCTCTGTCGGCGGTGATGGCGGGGACGGAGCGCCGCCGGCTGCTCGCGTGCGCCGCTTCGGGCGTGCGCCGCGCGTCGACGTTCCGGCTCGTTCTGTAGTGCTCGCATGGGGTCGCTGCTCGCGGGTCCCGCGGCGCGCGGCGCGTCGCCTCGAGTCCGTGCGACGAGAAATTGCAGTGCGGAGGGCAGCCGGTAGGCATCTTCGGTGTCTGGCGGCGATGCGAAGGGGGCCGGAAGCATTCTCTCACCCCCGAAGTGAGTGGATTTTTGCGAGCTGTCTCGCTATCCAGCGGCCAGGGGTCCAATTCTGTTCGAGAACCTCCAGTTGAGCACTTTATCATGGGAAAGTGTACCGGAGGCGTCCGTC
>DBFEBE010000092.1:0-3852 GCA_048318985.1 Collinsella sp. | reverse complement strand
CGCTCTCGACCCGACCCGCGCCGTTCCGGTCCCGCCCGCCGAGGCCGCCTCGGCCGCCCCGACGAAATCCGGCCCCGCCCGTCGCGGGCGCACGGTCGCCATCGCGCTCGGCGTCGTCGCGGCGGTCGCGCTCGCCGGCGGCGGCACGTGGTGGTATTTCGAGTCCCAGCATCGTGCGCAGGAAGCCGCCGAGGCCGAGGCGGAGCGTGTCGCGACGGCGCTGCACCCGGTGCTGATCGAGGCGTCCGCGCCCGGCTGGGACACCGAGGAGGGGGCATCGCGCCTCCCGGTGCGCATCACGGGCACCGAGAAATCCGGCGAGACCGTCGACGAGCTGCAGTTCGTGGACAGCGGCGGAGAGGGCATCGAGCTCGCCCAGGGGTCGTACGAGCTTTCGGTCGAGGCTTCCCCGATCGCGGCGGACGGCACCGTGTACGAGGTCCCGGGGGAGACCATCGAGCTCTCCTTCACCTCGGACGACGCGACGGAGCTCATCGACGCGACGAGCCAGGGCGGATTTCGCCTCACGGCCATCGATGCGCTCGACGTGACCGACGATGCGGTCTCGGACGCCTACGACGCCGCCCTTCAGGACGAGGGCGCGGCGGGCGTCGACGCCGACGGCCTGAAAGACGCCGCCCTCGCCCGCCGCGACGCCGCCGTGCGGGAGCACGACGCCGAGCAGGACCGGGCTGCGCGCAGCGTGGAGGCCGCCGGATACCGCCTCACCCTTCCCGCCGCCTGGGAGGGCCGCGTGACGGTGCAGGTCGAGGCCGGCGTGGTGAGGGTGTACTCCCGCGTCTGCCCGCGCCTCGAGGTGTGCCGCGTCGAGGTCGCGCGCGGTGACGCGGGTGGTCTGGGCGATGTCTCCGCGTTCACCGTGAGCCCGTCGGTCTCCGTCGGCCAGGGGCATTACGCGACGGTCTACGTGACCAACTGGGGCTGGAAGATCGCCGGCTACAACCTTGAGGGCTCGTCGGACCCGGACGACTTCTTCACGATGGAGGAGGCCCGCGAGATCGTGGACCTGCAGACCGGTGGCGCCTGCACGTACGACGAGGTTCTCGAGGCCCGCAGCGATGGCGGCGGCCGTGACGGCGCCCAGGCTATCCAGAGCTTCCTGGCCTCCGAGCTCGTCCCCACGATCGAGCCGCTTTAGGCCGCGTCGGCTTCATCCTTCCGGTCCCCAAGGGCCGCCCGCTCGCGCGCATCGACGCGTTGCAGGGCGGCGATGGCGCACTCGAGCATGCCGCCCTCTGCCTTGCGGGTGGTGAGGCGCTGCATCTGCATGCCGGGCCAGAGCGCGATCTTGACCAGCGGGCTATCCGGGTGCGCGCCGGCCCACTTGACCGTCACCTCGTAGGATGCGCCCGCCACGAGCGGGACCATCGCGATGCGGGATGCGAGCACGAACAGGTTGCGCCAGATGCCGGAGAGCCCGAGGGAGTCGGCGGCCGCTCCCACGGGGACGACGGCGTGGACGATGAGCGCCACGGCGACGGTCATCACCAGGAACGCGGTGCCGCAGCGCACGTGGAGGCGGGAGAAGCGCGCGGCGTTCTCGGGCGTGAGCGGGAGACCGTGCTCGAAGCAGTGGATCGCTTGGTGCTCGGCGCCGTGGTAGCCGTACAGGCGCGCCATGTCGGGGATGAGGCCGACACCGCCCACGTAGGCGATGAGCAGGGCGATGCGCACCGCGGCTTCGATGAGGTTCCATCCCAGGCTGTTCTCGGCGGTCATGGGGCCGAGCGCGGCGGTCGCGGCGAGCACGGGCAGCCCGACGAACAGCCCGACGCCCACGACGAGCCCTATGCCGACCGAGAGGGCGAATTCACCGCCCGAGAACCCTGCCTGCGACGCGGCCTCGCCGCGTTCCACGGACGCTTCGGAGTCCTCGTCCTCGTATGCGTGGGCCGAGGCGATATCGAGCGCCCGGTAGGAGAGCAGCATCGATTCGACGAAGGAGGCGCAGCCGCGCACGATGGGCAGGCGCGTCCAGGCGGGTCGGTCGCACGCGGGGGCGAGGTCGTGCTCTTCGACGTATATGTCGCCGTCCGGGCGGCGCACGGCGACCGCCCAGCTGAGGCGGCCGCGCATCATCACGCCCTCGATCGTCGCCGCGCCGCCGATATGCGTGGCGAACAGCTCGCCCTCCTCGCCGATGTCGTCGGCGCCTATTCGTTTCATGCGATCTCCTCATCCTTCTGCGCGTCCGGTGCCGCGGGATCCGGCAACGGCGCGCTCGCGCGGCGGTGCCCACCAATGTACCATCGCGCGCCGCGCGCCGCGCGCAGGGGGAAGGGGCATAATGGAATCAGCTGGAAACCGAATCGGGCGCTTGGGCTCGCTTCGGTTCGCGACGGGGCGGGCGCATCCGCCTTGCACGCATGTTCTCGGAAGGAGTCGAGATGTCTTTGACCACCATTTCCGCCGGGCGCGTCAGCGCGCGCATCGACAGCATGGGAGCGCAGCTCACCAGCCTCTCCCTGGACGGGCGCGAGTACCTTTGGCAGGCCGACCCCGCCTGGTGGGGCAAGCACGCGCCGATCCTGTTCCCCATCGTGGGGTCGCTCCGCGGCGACGCCGCGATGAGCGCGCAGGGGCCCTGCCGCATGCCGCGCCACGGCCTGGCGCGCATCCGCGAGCACGCCGTCGCCGAGGTCGCCCCCGACGGCTCCTCGGTGACGTTCGAGCTTTCGAGCGATGCCGAGACCCTGGCGGCGTATCCGTATCCGTTCGTGCTGCGCATGACCTATGCGGTGGTCGCGGAGGACACGCTCGCGCAGACGTTCACGGTGGTCAACGCCGGAGACGCCCCGATGCCCTTCGCGGTGGGCGGACACCCGGCCTTCAACGTGCCGGCTCCGGCGGGCCCGGGCGACGCGGCCGGTGAGACGTTCGAGGAGTGCGTCGTGCGCTTCACCCGGCCGTGGACCTGCGAGGCGCCGGTGATCGCCGAGGGCGGCCTGCTCGACTACGAGCATGCGTACACCGTGCTCGACGAGGCCGACGAGCTGCCGCTCACGCACGGTCTGTTCGACCGCGACGCAGTGGTGCTCTCCCATGTGCCGGACAGCACCGTCACCTTGGTGGGCACCAAGACCGGCCGCGGCGTGCGGATGAGCTTCCCGGGATTCAACCATATCGGCATCTGGTCGGCGCTCGGGGACGCCCCGTTCGTGGCTTTGGAGCCTTGGACCGGCCATGCCACGCTCACGACGGAGGACGACGTGTTCGAGCACAAGCGCGACGTCATCATTCTGCAGCCCGGCGAGACCTGCGAGCGAACGTTCACGATGACGCTGATGTAGGCTTCTGGTCGCGGGAGCTGCCCGTGCGTGCCCGCCGATCGCGTTCCAGATCCATGTGCCGCGCCCCGTCTCCCCCACGGCGAGAGGCGGGGCGCGGGCCTGCCGGTCGGCCGTGGGGGGGCGTCGGCGGCGGTTATAGATAGGCGCCCAGGTTGAGGCTGGATATATCCATCGTGCTGACCGGTGCGTCCGCTCCGAGGGTGCTCGCCCGCATCAGCATGAAGGGCCGGACAAGCGCCTGATGGTTCTCGGCGAGCTCCCGGGCGAGCGCGGCCGCGTCGCCGCGCGCGAGCGCGATCTGCTCGATGAGGAGCTTCACGCCGCGTCGCCCCATCTCGTATCCGGTCGGGGCGCAGCTGGTGAGCGGGACCGTGCCGCCCCAGGCGAGCGGGTTTCCGTCGCATCCCGAGACGGCGATGTCGCCGGGGACCGCGAGGCCGCAGGCCTGCACGCCCGCGACGGCGCCCACCGCCCGGACGTCGGTGAGCCCCACGCTGAAATCGGGCCGGGACGCGCCGCGGTCGACCAGCGTCCGCGCGAG
>DBFEBE010000091.1:0-17155 GCA_048318985.1 Collinsella sp. | reverse complement strand
CCACCCAGGAGTCCTTTTCGCTGCCGCCCACCGAGCGCATGAGCTCGCCCGTGCGCCCCAGCTCGTCATGCGCCCGCCCCTCGTCATCGCACTCGAGCTCCACGAACACGCAGGCGGCGAAGGGTTCGGGCACCGCCGGGAGCGAGGCGAACGCGGCGCCGCCCGAGCGTGCGGAGCGCAGGATCCCCAAGGCGCTGCCGTCGAAGTACTCGAGCGCCGCGGCGCACGAGAGCTGGGGGCGGGCGGCTGACACGAAGTCGAGCGCGGCGGCCTCGCTCGCGAAGAAGCAGTTGATGCCCCAGGTGACGCACGGCTCCGGGCTGAGCACCAGCTCCAGCTCGCTGATGATGCCGAGCGTGCCGTCCGACCCGATGAAGAGATCTACGGCGTCCATGTCGTCCTCGACGTAGTAGCCCGAGGCGTTTTTGGTGCGCGGCATGGTGTAGCCGGGCACATCGAGCGCAAGCGCGCGCCCGCCCTCCGTGACGAGCTCGAGGGTGCGCCCGTGAGCCCGGTGCTCCCCGCGGCGCAGGCCGAGCACGTCGCCGTCGGCAAGCACCACGCGCAGGGCGCTCACGTGCGGGCGCATGGGACCGTACCGATAGCTGCGCGCGCCCGAGGCGTTGCAAGCCGCCATGCCGCCCACGCAGGCGGACGTCTCGGTAGGATCGGTCGGGAAGAACTGCGCAGGGCCGCCGTAGAGAGCATCGAGCGCCGCGAGGGACGCCGCGTCCCAACCGGCCTGCGGCAGCGCCTTGGCGGCGAGCAGGCGACGCAGCTCGGCGAGCACCACGCCCGGTTGGACGCGCAGGTGGAACGCGCCTTCTTCGTCACGCCGAAGACCGAGGTAGCGGTTCATCCGCGAAAGGTTGAGCACATGACCGCCGTGCGGCACGGCGCCGGCGGCCAGGCCCGTGCGGGCCCCCTGGACCGTGATGGGCGCATCCGGCGCGGTGCGTTCGAGCTCGGCCAGGACGGCGCGAAGCTCCCCCTCGTCGGCCGGAAACGATATGGACGAGGCCTCGCCCATGGTTCTCGATTCGTCATGCCGGTATTCGTCGAATTCCGGCGCCCAGTCCCGTATGCCCCGCATGTCAACCTCTTTACTGTGATGGAGTGAGTGCATACAGTATGGGGCCCGCTTGTTTCCGGGCTCAAAACAATCTGTTTCGAAACATAGCGGGGGCGCACCGGACCCGGAAACCTCAATTTGGGGACAGGCACCAAATTGAGGCATGGGCGCCCGCGGAAAAAAGCGATCGGGAGCATCGACCCGATTGGCCTCGCTACAGGTATCGGCCCGTGACGCTCGCCCCGCAGCACGCGAGATCGGACGGCGTGCCGGAAAACACCACGCGGCCGCCGTCCTCGCCACCTCCCGGTCCCATGTCGATCACGTAGTCGGCGTTGCGGATCATGTCGAGGTCGTGCTCGATCACCACGACGGTGGCACCGGAGGCGACCAGGCGGTCGAACACCGAAAGCAGCGTGCGCACGTCGAGCGGATGCAGCCCGATCGTGGGCTCGTCGAACACGAACACCGCGTCGCTCTGCGCGCGCCCCATCTCGCTCGCCAGCTTGAGGCGCTGCGCCTCGCCGCCCGAGAGCGCGGGCGTGGGTTCGCCAAGCGAAAGATAGCCCAAGCCCAGATCGGAGAGGGTCTCGAGCCTGCGCACGACCTTCTTGAGTCCGCAGCAGGCGTCGAGGGCCTCGTCCGCGCTCATGGCCATGAGCTGCGGCAGGGTGATGAGGGAGCCGTCGGCGCACGCGCGGTGGATGCGGTCGGCCGCGGGCGCGTAGCGGGTGCCGCGGCACTCCGGGCACGCCACCTCGACGTCGGGCAGGAACTGCACGTCGAGCGAGATGGAGCCCGTGCCGTCGCAGACCGGGCAGCGCAGGCTGCCCGTGTTGTAGGAGAAGTCGCCCGGCTTGAGCCCCGCCGCCACCGCCTCCTCTGTGCGTGCGAACGCGCGGCGCAGGTCGTCGTGGACGCCTGCGTAGGTGGCGACGGTGGATCGCACGTTGGCGCCGATGGGCGTCGCGTCGATGAGGCTCGCCCGGACGATCCCTTCCGCGTCGACGCCTCGCACGCACGCGGGCAGGGGCGCGCCCGCGGACGCGGCGGCAAGCGCCGGCAGCAGCTCCTCGAGCACGAGCGTCGTCTTGCCCGAACCGGACACCCCCGTCACCGCGACGAGCCTGCCGCGAGGGATCTGGACCTCGAGGGGAGCCACGGTGTGCAGACGGTTCGTGGAAAGCGCTATGCGCCCCCGGTCGAACAGCTCTTCCGGGTCGACCTGGGGGCGAACCCGCGCCGGCGCCGCATGCAGGAAGGGCGCGATACGGCTCGCCGCGCTGCCGGCAACCTCCCCCACGGCGCCCTGCGCGATCACGCGGCCCCCGTCCGCGCCCGCGCCCGGCCCCATCTCCACCAAGTGGTCGCACGCCTCGAGCACCCGCATGTCGTGGTCGACCACCACGACCGAGTTGCCGTCGGCCACCAGGTCGCGCATCACGCCGATGAGTCCGTCGACGTTGGCGGCATGCAGGCCGATCGACGGCTCGTCGAGCACGTAGAGCACGCCCGTGGTGCGGTTGCGCACCGCGCGGGCGAGCTGGACGCGCTGGCGCTCCCCCGTGGAGAGCGTGGAGCCCGCGCGGTCGAGCGAAAGGTAGCCGAGCCCCAGGTCGAGCAGGCGCCGGGCCGCATCACCGAACGCGTCGCAGATATCGGTCGCCATGGCGCGCATCTCCCCCGGCAGAGCGGAAGGCACGCCTGCGACCCACGCCACCGCATCGTCGAGCGCCATCGCGCAGGCGTCCGCAAGGCCGATGCCGCGGATGCGCGGGGCGCGGGCGGCGGCGGAAAGGCGCGAGGCACCGCAGTCGGCGCAGGGCTCCTCGCGCAGGAACTTCGCCACGCGGGCGAGCCCCTTCTCGTCCTTCACCTTGGCCAGCGCGTTCTCCACCGTGAACACGGCGTTGTAGTAGTTGAAGTCGAGCTCGGCGAAATCCGTGCCCTTCTTGGCTTTGTAGAGAATGTGCCTGCTCTCCATGGGCCCGTGGAACACGATCTCGCGCTCGGCGGGCGTGAGCTCGCAAAACGGCACGTCGATGCGCACGCCCATGGCCTCGCACACGTTCTTCATGAGGTCGAACATGAGCGATCCCCACGGGAGGACGGCGCCGTCCGCGATGGAGATCGACTCGTCGGGGACGAGCGACGCCTCGTCCACCGTGCGCACGATGCCCGTGCCCGAGCACGTGGGGCAGGCGCCGCCCCCGTTGAAGGAGAGGTCCTCGGCGGAAGGCGCCCAGAACTCGCGCCCGCATGCCGCGCAGCGGATGGGCCTGCCGGCCGCGACGTTGAGCGCAGGCGCCGCATAGGCACCGCACGCCGGGCAGGCATGCGACGCAAGCCGCGAGAACATCAAGCGCAGGCTGGCGTTGAGCTCCGACATCGTGCCGAACGTGGAGCGCACGCCGGGGACGGCCGGGCGCTGGTGCAGCGCGAGGGCGGCGGGGACGTACAGCACCTCGTCGACGGAGGCGCGGCTCGCCTGCGTGAGGCGGCGGCGCGTGTAGGTGGACAGCGCCTCGAGGTAGCGGCGCGAGCCTTCCGCGTAGAGCGTGCCCAGGGCGAGCGAGCTCTTGCCCGACCCGGAGACGCCGGCGATGCCCACGAGCTCGCCGAGCGGAATGTCGACATCGACGTCCTTCAGGCTGTGCACGCGCGCTCCGCGCACGACGATATGATCCGGCTGCTTCCCCATCGGAGCGCCCCTTCCCAAGCCGCATGGAACCCGAGGCCTCACCGTAGTCGAGACCTCACCGTAGTCTACAGCCGGGAACACAGCCGTCCTGTACAAAACGGAAGACCTCGAGTTCGGGATACCTCTCGAATGAGGGACGGTCCCTAAGTTGAGGTGCAACCGCAGCGGGGAGGCGGCGGGACGTACGCCGCGCGCGGACGAGGGGCGGGGCGCAGCGCGTGATCGATGCTGCGCCCCGTCCTTTTCCCGGCTCAATTTAGGGACCGTCCCTAAATTGAGCAGACCGTCCGTAGGCTACGGAAGCGCTATTACCCCTGGTAGGAAGACGCCTTTGGCGGAGTCTTGCCCTTGAGCTCGCTATGGTAGGCGGCATAGGTGAGCGGCTCGGTGTCGGCCAGGCGCTCGGCCTGCTCGGCCTCGCCGATGAACAGCATGTGCGTGCCCACGTCCACCGTCTTGACCAGGCGGCAGGCGACGAGTGCGCAGGCGTGCTCGGGGCAGTACGGCGCCCCCACCTCCGAGACGCGCGTCTCGTATTTCTCGAACTTGTCGTACGTGGCGCTCGAGCGGAACCCGAAGTTGCCGATGTACGGCATGTCGGCGGTACGGTCGACCACCGTCACCGAGAAGGCCCCGGCGCGCTCGATCACGCCCGTCGTCACGTTGTCCTTGTGCACCGCGACCATGATCTGCACGGGGTCGGCGGTGACCTGCGTGGCCGTGTTGACGATGCAGCCGGCGCGCTGCGCGCCGTCGTCCGCGCACACCACGTACAGGCCGTAACTCATCTTGAACAGCGCCGTAAGATCCATCTGCGCTCCTCTCGTTTCGCGGGCGGCCGGAACCAATGCGGACCGGCTTCTCGCCCCTTGGGTCATCGAGACGCATCGTAGCGCGCGGTGGGCGCGACGCGCCCCGGCAACACCGCCTGTGGACGAGAAAGACGGGGTGAACGCGGAGAGGGGACGCGCACCCCATGACCCTCCGGCCGCGCCCGCGCAGCGCACCGATCGACACCCCGGCATCCGAACGGAATCCTCAGAAAGGGGACAGGCACGTTTCTGAGGCGCGCTTCCGAGCTGAGGGACTCTGGAGGGAACGGGCGCATCCCGTGCTTCTGGGGCCCAAGCTGCCCGAAGCCAGGGCACGCCGGGAAGCCGAAAGCCCATCTCGGCCCCGGACCGCCTCAGAAAGGTGCCTGTCCCCTTTCTGAGGCCCCTATCCGATCGTGTACGTGGCCTTCGCCGAGGTGGTGACGCCGCCGTAGACGTCGGTGAACTCGAACCAGCACTCGTAGGAACCCGGCTCGAGGCCTTCCTCGGCAAGCGCCGGCTGGCTTGAGCCCACGGTGATCTGCCCGCGCTCCTCGCCGGTCTCGCTGGACAGGGCGCACACCACGTCGCCCTCCTCGAAGGTCCCCAGGTAGCGGGCGGACAGCCCCGTCACGCGGTCGACGCCGTTCCAGATGCCGATGATCTCCAGATGGCCCGACCCCTCATCGCCCGGCTCGAGGCCCGCCTCGTCCCATATCCAGGCGTACCGCAGGTTCGCGGCCTCGCCGTTGACGGTTATGGGAGCCGTGTAGACGATGTAGTCGCCGTTGTAGCCCGGCTCGACGTACGAATCGAGCGGCATGCCGCCGAGCGTCACGCAAGCGCGTGGCAGCTCCGCGCCGAAGCGAAGTCCGTCCCAATCGTCGATGATGTCGATGTCCTCGCTCATGAACGCCGTGCCGTCGGCGCGGCGCACCACCAGGGAGAGGTCGTACAGGTCGTAGCGGGACGCCTGGTCGACCCCGGCATAGAACACGCCGTCCTCGATGGACCCCGCGTCCGCGAGCTCGACATAGGCCGATCCGCCCGCGTACATGCGGGAGAGCCCGGAGGCGTACCCCTCGAAGGGTGTGAGCGCGGTATAGGTCCCAAGCTCATCGGCATCGAAGGAGACCGGGTAGTAGAACGACAGACCGAAGGCGTCCGCTGTAGCGGGCCCCGCCACGCGGTGCACCACGGCGTTGTCGGCGGCTTCGGCGAGCGCGGAGAACGCCTCCCCCGCCGCGCCGGCATCGCCCGCGTTCGCCCGGGCGAACCCGATCAGGTCGACAAGGTTCATCGGGGCGGAGCCCTCCTCTTCGTCGGCGCCGAAGGCCTCGGCCGCCCGAGCGCCGTCGGCAAGCGCCGACAGGGCACGTTTCGGCTCGTCGGTGTCCGCGCACACGTCGAGGGCGACGTCCAGCGCTTTGCCGACCGCATCCATAGCGGTAAGGTCGATCGCGGCGAGCGTCGCGGAGGCCTCCGTCTCGAACCGCTCGCAGCGCTCCCAGTACGCATCGCAGATGGATGCGGCGACGTCCACCGTCTCGAGCTCATCGCCCGCAGCGAGCGCGTCGACGAGCGCTCCGTAGTCCCAGCCCTCGCCTGGCTCAAGTTCCTCGGAGGCGACCAGGTAGCTCGCCTCCCCCGCGAGCGTCGCCGCCACCTCGGCCGAGCCCATAAGGCAGGCGTCCATGCCCACGATGTCGTACGCCGCGCCCCCGCGGGCGTCCGCGCCCGCGGCGAACGCGCCCTCGAGCTCGTCGAGGCCGAGTGAATCGTAGCCCTCGTTCTCGTCGTAGCACACGCCGCCCACCGGCCCGCCGCCGTGATTCCACAGCACCACCGCCGCGCGCTCGCTCGGCGCCTCCTTCGCGCTGAACGCCAGGAAGTCCTCGAGCGTGTCGCCCGACCCCATCGAAGCCGCGTCGAGCGTCTCGAGCAGCTCGAGCTTCCCGTCGCGCACCTCGAAGCGCTGGACGACATCGGCATCGACGCCGTCGGTGCGCCAGGAGGCAGCGCCGCCGGTCTGGACGAGCACCCGCACATCGGAGGGGATATCCGCCTTGAGCAGCTCCCTCAACGTACGCGTCGCCTCGGCATGGCGGCTCTCCAAGTCCGATCCGCACAGGTAGAGGCTGAGCGTCCACGACGCCTCGGTCGAGGTCGCGGCCGGCGCGCCGGCGCATCCGGTGAGCGCGAACGGCCCGGCGGCTAGCACCAGCGTGAGCCCCGCGGCAACCGCCGCCCTGTTCGTCAGGCTCTTGAACATACCCGTCTCCTTTTCGCCTGGGCACTACGCGCATAAAACTCGTCACATTTTAGGAGACGCCAGGTCGCGACAGGCGCCGCAACCCGCCAATTGGAATGAATGTCGGATATGGGAGCACGGAATCGCCGCACGACAGGCGCTGCACCCACAAGCAACGGGGTATAAGCTCAGGAAAGCGCCCGGAAGACGGGCGCGGCGCCGCACCAAGGACGACGGGCTCCGGCCCGCCCCTCGCGTTAGAAGCAGACGCCGATCGAACTGCGCCCCGGACGCGGCCGCTGCGCGAGAAGGGCGCCTTGGCTCTAGGAGGAAACCGCCATGCTCACCATCACCACCACCAACAACCTCGACGGCTACGAGATCACCGAGTACCTCGGAATCGTCACGGGCGAGGCCGTGAGCGGCATCAACATGTTCCGCGACATCGGCGCCGGGCTGCGCAACGTCTTCGGCGGGCGCTCCGCCGGCTACGAGGACGAGATGAAGCAGGCGCGCGAGGAGGTGCTGCGCGAGATGTCCGAACGTGCAGAGGCCATGGGCGCCCACGCCGTGGTGGGCGCGTCCATCGGCTACGAGACATTCGCGGAGATGATCATGACCTGCGCGAGCGGCACCGCGGTGAAGGTGCGGCGCATCGAGCGCTAGGTGCGGATTCGCATGCAGGAGGGCGCCGTCGCTCACCACGAGCGACGGCGCCCTCCCTTATAAGCGCTCAGATTAGGGACAGGCACTTTTCTGAGCATCAAGCGCTCGATTGAGAAGCGGCTGCTTTTTCAGAACACTCTGCTCCCGCATCTTGGGCACGCGAATCGAAAACGAACGCATCCTCTCGACACCGAGGGCAGCCTTCGCGTTGACCCTCGGACGCACCTCAACCGGACGGGCCTCGATCGCGCGGGCCCCGATCGAGCGGGCGGGCCCCAACCGGGCGAACGGGCCTCAATTTAGTGCCTGTCCCCTTTTTGAGGGGCGCGCTGAGCGGCTACTCCGCCAGCTCCTCGACCTCGACCTCGTGCTTGTGGGCCTCGCGGCCGTAGGCGATCCAGTAACCCACGCCCACGATGAGGATGCCGCCCGCGATGTTGCCGAGCGTGGCGGCGGAGAGGTTGTACAGCAGCGAGCCCGGGGTGAGCGCGTCGGCGCCGGCGACCGCCGCGCCGAATCCCGCGGCCTTCGCGGCAAGCCCCATGGGTAGGAAGAACATGTTCGCGACACAGTGCTCGAAGCCCATCACCACGAACGCCGCGACGGGCAGGATGATGCCGAGCACCTTGTCGGCCGTGGTGCGCGCGCCGAAGCCGATCCACACCGCCAGGCACACCAGCAGGTTGCACAGCACGCCCTTGAAGAACAGGGTATGCCAGGCGGGCGTCACCTTGCCCACCGCGAGCGACACCATCGCGTCGCCCACCGCGCCGCCGTTAAGCGCTTGCAGGTTCGAGCCGAAGATGAGCGCGGCGATCGCGACGGCGCCCACGAAGTTGCCGCACCACACGATCGTCCAGTTGCGCACCAGGCCGCGGCCGGAGATCTTGCCCGACACCTTGCCGAGCACCATGAGCGCGTTGCCGGTGAAAAGCTCGGCACCGCATAGCAGAACGAGCTCCAGGCCCAGGCAGAAGCAGAGGCCGCCGAGTGCGCGCTGCACCGCGAACCCCATCTCCGCATCGCCCATGACGACGGTGAAGAACGCCGCGCCCAAGGCGACGAACGCTCCGGCGAACATGGCGAGCACGAAGAGCTTCACGAGCGGCATGTTCGCCTTGCCGATGGCGACGTGCTCGGCCTTCGACTCGATCTGCTCGGGCGTGAGCGCGTCGGGGACCAGATGGTGAGCGGGTACGGCGTGGGTCGTCTTGGGGTCGTGGGCCATGGGCACCTCCGTTGTCGTCGATAAGCCTCAGCGATTGTACCGGATTGCGCCCGGGGCGGCCGCGGGGACGAATAAGGATGAACAGGGAGGAAGCACCGGGGAGATGGGCGGGCGCGACGAGGGCGCGCATCCGCCGACCCCGATATCGAGCCTCGCCGGCTCCACAGGGCCCGCTGGGCGCGGCGTGGCCGGCGGCTCGACGCTACTCTCCCGCCGGAACCTCGCCGGTCGCCAAGATCCGCTCCATCTGCTCCTCGTCCAGCACGGGCACCCCCAGGCTCTCGGCCTTGGTGAGCTTCGAGCCCGCCTTCGGGCCGGCCACCAGGTAGCTCGTCTTCTTGGATACCGAGCCCGTCACCTTGGCGCCCAGCGCCTTGAGCGCAGCGCCGGCTTCGTCGCGCGTGCGGTTGACCAGCGTGCCGGTAAGGACGAACGTGAGCCCCGCGAGCGGCTGGGACTCGGCGAGCTGGGCATCGACGCCCGTCGTCTCGGCGGCGCGCGCCGCGGCGGCGCCCAGATCCTCCTCGAGCGCGAGCCCGGCATCGCGCAGGCGTTGCAGCACCTCGAGGTTCTCGGGCACGGAGAGGAACTGCTTCACGCTCGCCGCGATCTTGGGGCCGATGCCCTCGCAGCCCGCGATATCCTCCTCGCTTGCCTGCACGAGCGCGTCGATGGTAAGGAAGCGCTGCGCGAGCACTTCGCCCACCGTCTTGCCCACATGGCGGATGCCGAGGGCGAACAGCACGCGACCGAGCGGCTGGCTCTTGGAGCGGTTCAGCTGGTCGATCGCCTTGGCCGCGATCGTGGGACCCACGGGGATGGGATCACCTGCGCGCACGCCCTTCTTGACATTTGAGGCCGCGTAGGTGCGGCCGGTGTCGAGCGCCGCGAGCGTGTCGACATCGAGCTGGTAGAAGTCCGCGACGTCATGCACCAGCCCGGCTTCGACGAGCTTGTCCACAAGCTCCTCCCCCACGCCGTCGACGTCCATGCAACCGCGGCTCACCCAGTGGATGAGGCGCTCCTTGAGCTGCGCGGGGCAGTCGAGCGACACGCAGCGGTACGCCACCTCGCCATCCTCGTGCACCACGGGGCTGCCGCAGGCGGGGCAGGTCGCGGGCATGTCCCACTCGACCGAATCCGGCCAGCGCTTATCCAGCACGGGGCCCACGACCTCGGGGATCACGTCGCCCGCCTTGTGCACGATGATGGTGTCGCCCACGCGCACGTCCTTGCGGCGGATCTCGTCGATGTTGTGCAGCGTGGCGCGGGCGATCGTGGAGCCGGCGACAGTCACCGGGTCGAACTCCGCCACCGGGGTGAGCACGCCGGTGCGGCCCACCTGGATGCGGATGTCGCGCAGCACGGTGGTCTTCTCCTCCGGCGGGAACTTGAACGCGATGGCCCAGCGCGGCGCGCGGGCGGTGAAGCCCAGGTCGCCCTGCTGGGTGAAGCTGTCGACCTTGACCACCACGCCATCGATGTCGTAGTCCAGGTCGCTGCGATGCGCCAGGGCGTCGGCGCAGAAAGCGTGAACCTCCGCCGGCGAGGTGCAGCGGGCGACGTTGGGGTTGACGGAGAAGCCGGCGCTGCGCAGCCAGTCGAGGAACTCGTGCTGAGAGTCCACGTGCAAAGGCGCGGTGTCCGCGATGGCGTAGATGAAGGTCGCAAGGTCGCGCTTGGCCGTGACCTTGGGATCCTTTTGGCGCAAGCTGCCGGCGGCTGCGTTGCGCGGGTTGGCGAAGGGGTCGCGGCCCTCGGCGTCGGCCTCGTCGTTAAGGCGCATGAAACTGTCCTTGGGCATGTAGACCTCGCCGCGCACCTCGATGGGGGCGGAACGATCCGCGCCCATGTGGGCGAGCGCCGCCTCGGACAGGTGCATGGGCACGTCGTGGATGGTGCGGACGTTCAGCGAGACGTCCTCGCCCGTCGTGCCGTCGCCGCGCGTCGCCGCGCGCACGAAGGCGCCGTCCTGGTAGGTAATCGCCACGCCCAAGCCGTCGATCTTGAGCTCGCAGGTATAGGCCACCTTGCCCGCGCCCAGCGCGGACTCCGTGCGATCGAGCCACTCGTCCAGCTCTTCCAGATTCATGGCGTCATCCATGGAGTACATGCGCGCCATGTGGGTGACGGGCGTGAACTGCTCCGCGTCCACGAAGCCGCCCACGCGCTGCGTATAGGAGGCGGGCGTCACCAGGTCGGGATAGGCTGCCTCGATCTGCTGGAGCTCGACCAGGAGCTTGTCGAAGGCCGCGTCCGTGATCTCCGGCGCGTCCAGCGCATAGTAGCGGTAGGCGTGGTAATCGAGCAGATGGCGAAGCTCCGCCGCGCGCTCAGCCGCCTGGGCACGGGCATCTTGCTGCGCGGGCGCAGGCGCAGACGCCCGCTGCGCCTGCGCCCGATCGTTTTCCGCCAGATCACCGAACAAACTCTGCTGCTCCGTCACACGCGCCTCCTTGGTACCTGCTTTCAGCCTATACAGGGTACCACCACGCGGAGATGCCGCGCACGCGCCCTTGATCCCGACGGAGATGACGCCGGCAGCCGCCCCCCCCGATTGAAGGACGACGGCGAAGGATTGCGGAAAACCCCGGTTTAGCGCGCGTGGTTGAGGCTTCAGGCCGATCCTCTGCTTGATAATCCAGGCCTGCCTTCCCGGCTCAACATCTCGGCACACCCCCATCCAATGCCCGGCGATGCGCGGGCGCGAACGGGAAACCGTCGAAACAGCCAGCATCACGTGCACCGAAACGCTTCTTCGTCCGCACGGCGCGATTACCGCGCCCAGACGACTGGACGCACGGCGAAACCTCTGCCATCTGCTCGATCACCATGCCTTGAGCGCCTCTAGGAGCACCGATGCACCACGTTTTTCGTATTGCTTCTAGAAATCCCTAAATAGACCGAATTGCCCACCCATAAAACCCCAGGTAGGAATTTGCGATTCCAGCGGTATACTTTCGCCTTCTCTGGACCCGTACGAAAAACGCGCCCCGTGCGCAGCCAATCGCTTCGGGCGGCGGCAAACAACACCAAGAGACCGTGCGATGTAGGGCCGATCGGAATCTCCGCGTTCAGGATTGCCTTGTCGGCAGCTTTGCGGCGCGCTCAATCCGCCCGGCGAAGCCCCTCTGTCCGCCAGGCGTCAAGCGGCCCGGCCAAAGCCACCCGGCCGCAATCTCCTAATCGAAGTCGCTCGAGCACAATTGCCTAAGCACAATTGCCCGGCCGCGTCGTCATGCTACCTCATCGGCTACGACGCCATGCGCAGAACAACGAGCGGAATGAGCGTCGCCGCCATAACAAAGCCCCAGGTAACGACTATGAACAACGACCAATGGGGCAGCAGGTGGCGCCAGATAAAGGTCTGCGGAGGCTTCGCGCCCGGCCGATACCCCTCAAGGAACTCTGCTATCTCGAGCATGCTGGAAAGCCCGTGCTCCCGCTTGATGCGGCCCATCTTCATCGCGAACACCGATGCCGGAATGAGGACGGCGAACCGCACCAGATTCTCGACCCGGCTGATCGTATACGCCTGATCCCACGGGAGAAACTCATACGCCAGCGTCGTCACGATGAGGCCGATAAGCACCTCGACGAGAAGCGCCGCATTCAGCGCAAACGCGAGCACGATCGCCCTGCGCTGCCGAGCGGTCTGCTCGAGATACTCCTCGGAGCGATCGTCGAGCAGCGCGTCGAGTGAGATGCCGAACACCGTCGAGAGCAGCTTCGCGCTCTCGACGTCCGGCAACGTCTTGCCCTTCTCCCAGTTGATGACCGTCTGGCGCGATACGAACACGCGCGTAGCGAGCTCGCCTTGGGTCATGCCCGCGTCCTCGCGCAGGGATCGGATGCGTGCGCCGACCGTCGAATCCGCCGAGCGCTCAACAACCTGCCGAGATTCCCTCTGCATCGGATCCACCTTCCCCATAATCGCCCTCCGATCGGCTCCCGGACGCCTGCGATACGGCCACTATACCCGCCCTCCCCCTGCATCGGGCGCACCGCAGCGTAATCTCGGGTGTCCAAATCCTTTTACAGCCCCATATGCTGGACTGCGTTCTAAAGAGACAGGCGCTTTTTGACACGCGCGGAGGGCGACGCGAGCCTCACGGCGCTGCGCCGATAGCCTCGCCGGGAGCCCCTGACGACGCGCCGTCCGAAACCCCGTCCCAGCCTCAATTTGACGCCTGCCGCCTTTTTGAGGTCCCCTTTGAAATCACCGCCCGCCCTTGACAAACCGATGGCAGAAATACGTCACGCCGTCCGCCTGCCACAACGCCGGATGACACAAAGCGCCGCCCTGAGCCGCACGTAAACTGATTCACTGTTGTGCATATGCGGGACCTGAGGGTCCTGTATGAGCGTTCCCAAGAGAGAGGATCCGCCATGAAGCAACTGAACGAGAAGGTCGCCGTCGTCACCGGCGCCGGCCAGGGCATCGGCAAGGGCATCGCGCTGTGCCTCGCCAAGCGCGGCGTCAAGGTCATCGCCACCGGCCGTCGCCTCGAGCCCATCGAGGCCACCATCGCCGAGATCCGCGAGCTCGGCGGCGAGGGCTTCGCCATGACCTGCGACTCCGCCGACCGCGAGCGCGTCTTCGAGGTCGTCGAGAAGGCCGTCGAGACCTACGGCTCCATCGACGTCATCGTCAACAACGGCCAGGCCATCGTCCCCTCCCAGCCCGTAGAGGACACCGAGTACGACAACATGCTCAAGGCGTGGCAGTCCGGCGTGATCGGCTCCCTCAACTACATGCAGGCTGCCTTCCCCTACATGAAGGAGCAGCACGAGGGCCGCATCATCAACTTCGCCTCCGCCACCGGCATGTTCGGCATCGCCGGCCAGCTCGCCTACGGCTCCAACAAGGAGGCCCTGCGCGGCCTGACCAAGATCGCCGCCAAGGAGTGGGGCCAGTACGGCATCTGCGTGAACATCGTCCTGCCCGGCGCCGAGTCCCCCGCCGCCAAGGCGTGGGCCGAGAAGTTCCCGGAGGAGTACGCCAAGCAGGTCAACCTCAACCCGATGAAGCGCTTCGGCGACCCCGAGGGCGACATCGCCCCGGTCATCGCCTTCCTCGCCGGCCCGGACTCCTGCTACTTCTCCGGCCAGAGCGTCATCGTGGACGGCGCCAACAGCATCATGCCGTAACGCACACGCACGGCAATCGAAACACCCCCATGCGACGGGCCCCTCACCTCGAGGGGCCCGTTGTCATGCGGCGGCCTGCTACGGCAGCGCCGCCGCGGAGCAAAGCGCGCGGACCCGGCGGGATCAGGCGCTCGCGATCGTTGCGCTCGCCACCATCACCACCGCCGCGATGGCTAACGCGGCGGCGACCCCGTAGCGCCACCAGTCCCACTTAACGAGAACCCAGCGATAGAACCAGTCGCGCGGCAGCTCATCCGACGACGCGCGCCCCTCCAGAAACGCCACCACGTCCGTCGCCGCCATGAGGTTGCGCGCCCTCAAGACCCGATCCCTGCTGAACGTCGCCTTCCACATGTACGCCAGGGCGACAAACTGGATAACGAGGAGCACCAGGTTGCATCCCTGATAGGACGCCTCGGTTCCCACTCGATCGCGCAGTCCCACGCGGACCAAGGCGAGCGCGATGAGCGCCGCCACGCAGGCAACGTCGATGATGAAGGAACGCAGCAGCGACCGTCTATCGTCTGCTGCAGCACGTGCCAGCTCCACGGCATCGCCACCGAGCAGCTCATCTACCGTCGTGCCGAAGACGTCCGCCAGCAACTGCAGGCTATGAATGTCCGGCAACGTCACGCCGCGCTCCCAATTACCCACCGTTTGCCGCGTGGCGAAAACAGCCTCGGCAAGCTGCGCCTGAGTCAGATCCGCCTTTTCGCGTTGCTCTCGTATTCGCGGACCCACGCTCATGTTCTGCATGATCGGCACCCCCCTAAAGCGCGCGCCGGGCATAGCTTTTCGCGAAGTTATACCCCATAGAGACCATCGCCGCGCTCGAACGTCGCAATAGGGGCATGGCGAATGTCTTTGCCATGCCCCCGAGCTGGGGGATCGCTCCAAGGTTTCACATGGAGGCTTATATTGGGGCCTCCAACGAGCACCTGCCGCCAATCTGAGGCGAGCGCCCGTTCTCAGAAAAGTGCCTGTCCCCTTTTTGAGGCGGTCGCCAATCTGGGGTTTAGGCGTAGACGATGGCGATGTAGACCGCCGCGAGCGCCACGAGGAACAACGTGTACAGCGCGGGGATGTTGGTGAGGATCGTGCGGTGGAAGACGTTGTTCGGCGGCTCCTGGTCCGCTGGATAGCCCTCGACGAACATCATGATCTCCACGGCATCGCCCAGCTCGCGCCCACGTGCGATCTCGCGCATGCGCCTCGCGACAGGAATCGAGAACGCAGCCAGGGTGATCCGGATGCCGTTGCACGCAAGTCGCGCCGTATAGTTCGGCTCGCCACGCAGGAACGACACATCGATAACGCTCACGACGAGATAGAGAACGAACAGGACGGCGAGCACAGCGAGGCACCGCGTGAGCTGGCGGCGGGCCTCGGTTGTCTCGCGCGCGATGGCGGGAACCTCGTCGCCCAAAAGCCCGTCGACGGTGGTGCCCAGCGCCTGGGCGACCAGCTGCAGGCTCTGAACGTCGGGAAGCGTCTTTCCACCCTCCCAGTTGCCGACCGACTGCCGCGTGACGAACGCGGCGGCGGCGAGCTCGGCTTGCGTCATGCCCGCCCGTTCACGGCATGCACGGATGCGTGCGCCCACGGCCTGCGCGATGCTCATGTCGGCCTCCATCCCTCGAAGGTTTGCCTCATCATAGGCTACGCAATCCCCGTATGCCCGCTCGCGGGACCACGCATACCGCAAACGGTGTCAAAGCTGGTTGTCATGCCGCCTTGACCTGCAGCACCTCAATTTTAAGGACAGTCACGTTTCCGAGAGTCGACCGACCGCATCGGCATGACAGCACCGGGCTGCGACGAGGCGGCGACAGGCACAGGAAAATGTCCGCGGCCTCAACCCTCAAAAGGCGCCTACCCTCTTTTTAGGTCCCGGCGGCAGGGAGCGGCAGCGGACAAGCCGAAGAAAGATGCCGCTCGCGTGCGATGCTTCTGGGGACGGATGCAGTATGGGCGGCGACGAGGCTCGCAGCGGGCACTGCAGCCGGAGCAGATTGGTACGCATTGGCCCGCGCGCCGAAGGAACATCCCGATCGCGTCCGCCCCGCCAGGCGCCCGGAGACAACCGAGCCCTCCGCGGGCGATGGTACTATGGCATACGAGAAACACACCGAGAATCGAGGCACCATGAACAAGATCAGCCAACCGAAGCTCTCCCCCGGCAACCACATCTACCTGTACCGCCTGCTCCGCGACGCCATCGGCGCCGGCAAGCAGACCCTCATGCCGAACGTCGAGGAGGTCCTCGAGGCCGAGCAGCTCGGAGCCCGGGACCTGGGCTTCGAGAGCACGCGCGACCTGCTGGAGGCGCTCGACGACTTCATCAAGCTCACCGTGTTCAAGGGCGGGCGCATCTACGCCACGGTGATCGCCCAGCCCGCATGGGACGAAGCGCTCGCCGCGCCGGCCAAGCAGCCCACGGGCGGAAGCGCGAAATCGTGGAAGCGCAAGAAGGCCGACAAGTCCCTCAAGCCCGTGAAGCCCAAGCGCGTGAAGCGCGAGCAGCCCACCGCGGAGCCGGCAACGGTCGATGAGGCGCCGGCGGCGCCCGTCGAGCCCGATGCGGCCGAGGCGCCCGACGCGGCATCTGTACCCGAGGGCGCGGACCCCTCGCCGTCGACGCCCGCCGAGCCCGCAGACGGCGCCGAGCCCGCCGGCTCCGCCGAAGCCGCCGAGGAACCCGCCGACGCCAAGGCGGCTGGCGGCGAGGACGACTCCGCGCCCGCAGAACAGATGACGGCGGAGACCGCCGACCGACCGGAAGAGACGACGAGCCAGGCCGCCGACCATGAGCCGGAGGCCCCCCAGCCCTCCATCTCCCTCACCGTCATCTATGATCCCGAGAACGCCAACGGAGGCGTCACGACGCTCGAATCCACGCCCGGGGCCTCCCGCGCTGCGGACGAGACGGGCAGCATCCCTGCAGAAGCGAATGTCGCAACCGGCGAAACCGGTGCATGCAAGGGCGCCGTGGCGGACACGCAGGGAGCTGCGGAAGCGGCGGGGTCGCCTGCCGCTGACGCATGCGGCCGGAATGAGAACGAGCCGGACGCCCCCGCGCGAGGCAACGCCCAGTCCGTATCGGTAACGGCTGCTTCATGCGGCCCCTCCTCCATTCCCGAGCTCACCGCCGCCTCGTCCCCGGCAGCTGCAGATGGGGCGGCGGCGCATGCGAACGCGCCCGCATCGTCGAGCGCGTCCCCGGCGTCCGCCCCGGAAGCCGATTCCCCGGTGGCGGGCTGCGTTCCCTCCGAAG
>DBFEBE010000090.1:0-2910 GCA_048318985.1 Collinsella sp. | reverse complement strand
GAGGCCCTCAAGGCGCTCGAGATCGACGGCGAGACGGTCGACGCCGGCCTCACCGAGCTGATCCATGTCATCGGCGAAAACATGAAGATCGCCCGTTTCGCGGTCCGCAAGCCCGCCGCCGGCGCCGTCTCCAGCTACATCCACATGGGCGGCAAGATCGGCGTTCTCGTCGAGTTCTCCTTCGAGAAGCCCGAGACCGCTTCTGCCGAGGCCTTCAAGACCTTCGCCCACGACGTCGCCATGCAGGTCGCCGCAACCGCTCCGATCGCTGCTGTCCGCGAGGACGTCGCTCAGGACGTCATCGATCACGAGATCGAGATCTACAAGGCCCAGGCTGCCGAGTCCGGCAAGCCCGAGGCCATCCAGGAGAAGATGGCTCACGGCCGTCTCGAGAAGTTCTTCAAGGGCTTCGTCCTGAACGAGCAGGAGTTCATCAAGGATTCCAGCCTCACCATCAAGGCGTACGCCGAGCAGGTTTCCAAGGAGGTCGGCGACACCGTCAAGGTCGTCGCGTTCGATCGTCTGGTCTGCGGCGAGTAGCGGTATCATCGCATGCGCTGCAAGCGGGCTATGGGTTTATTCCCGTAGCCCGCTTTTGTATGAGAACGCCCCGCACTGCTGCTAGAATGGATGAAGTCTGCATCAAAGGAGGAATTGTGTCCGACTACCTCTATAACCGCGTGCTCTTGAAGCTTTCCGGTGAAGCCCTGATGGGGGAGGGCGGCTACGGCATCGACCCGTCCGTCACGGCCCGCCTCGCCACCCAGATCAAGACCCTTCACGATGAAGGCGTCCAGGTCGGTATCGTCGTCGGCGGAGGAAACATCTTTCGCGGCCTCGCCGGTTCCGCCAAGGGCATGGACCGCGCCCAGGCCGATTACATGGGCATGCTCGCGACGATCATGAACGCGCTCGCGCTTCAGGATGCCTTCGAGCACGTTGGCGCGCCCTGTCGCGTCATGAGCGCCATCCAGATGAACGAGGTCTGCGAGCCGTATATCCGCCGCCGCGCCATCCACCATCTTGAGAAGGGCAACATCGTCATCTTCGCCGCTGGTTCGGGCAACCCCTATTTCACCACCGACACCGCCGCCGCGCTTCGCGCGTGCGAGATCGGCGCCGAATGCCTGCTGAAGGCCACCAAGGTCGACGGTATCTACGACAAGGACCCCGTCAAGAACGACGACGCCGTTCGCTTCGACACGATCACGCACCACGAGGTCCTCGTGCGCGGCCTGCAGGTCATGGATTCCACGGCCGCCGCGCTCTGCCAGGACAACCGCATGCCCATCATCGTCCTCAATATCGAGGGTGATGACAATATCAAGCGCGCTCTTTGCGGAGAGCCCGTCGGCACCGTCGTCGTACAGGAGGACTAGCATGTCTGACATCACCGCCCATATGGACAAGGCCATCGAGAGCCTCAAGCACAACTTCGGTAAGATCCGTACCGGACGCGCCAACGCCAACATCTTGTCCGACATCACCGTCGACTACTACGGCGTGGCGACCCCCATCACGCAGGTCGCTGCCGTCAAGGCGCCCGAGGCGCACATGCTGGTCGTCGAGCCCTGGGACAAGGCCCTCGTCAACGCCATCGTCAAGGCGATCTCCGCCTCCGATCTCGGCATCACCCCCAGCAGCGACGGCATGGTCATCCGCCTTCCGTTCCCCGCTCCCACCGAGGAGCGCCGCCGCGAGCTCGTCAAGGAGTGCCGTGAGCTCGCCGAGCACGCCAAGGTCGCCATCCGCAACGTTCGCCGCGATGCGAACAACAAGCTCGAGCGCGACGAGGAGCTCACCGAGGACGACGTCCGCCGCGAGCAAGCTCGCGTCCAGAAGCATACCGACGCATACGTCGCGAAGATCGATGAGCTGCTGAAGGCCAAGGAAGCAGAGGTCATGGAGATCTAGTCATATCAGCATTTCCGCTGGTAGAACGCGTGCATAAAGCTCGTGTGTCCCTATTTGTCCCTAAGCTCTTCCAAACGGGCCGCCAAAGCCTCCCAGTCGCATGCTCGCGCCATCTCTTCGGCGATGATTTTCGCATCGGCTTTGAGGTAATAGCGGCCCGTCGTGGTTCCGTCCGAGTGCCCCATCATTTTTTCCAAGATTCTGTCGTTGATTCCTCTTGACGAAATCCACGTGCGCCACGAGCGGCGCAGCGCCCTGAATTGACGCTCCTCAAGCCCGGTCATTTTCAGCCGCTTCCTGAAGTCGTTCCGGGCGGTCTTCTGGCTTATCGGCTCGCAGGTGCCTCTGTCGCTCAGCCATGTCAGCCCCTTCGCCTCAAGTTCCGCCTTAAGCTCAAGAAGGCGGTGGCTCCACGGTGGGGGCAGGACGACGGTTCGCGGACTCCACTTGTTCTTTAGGTCGTTCTCTGACGATATCTTGCCCTCCTGCGTGACCTGACGTGGTATGTCGGCGCAGGCGAACACGACGCCCCCGACGTCTAACGGGTAGACCTCCGACAGCATCGGCGCGAGCGCTTCGCCGGTGCGGCACCCTCCGATCGCAGACAGCAGCACGGCGGCCTCGCAGGCTCCTCCCTTTACGGCCGGGAGCATCTTGGCGTGGATCTCCTCGATGCTCCACACCCCGCCATCGTCGTGCTTTTCGGATTTTGTCGGCATGCGGTAGCCGTATGACGCGACGTTCTTCGTGACGCAGTCGTTTATGAGGCACTTGTTTAGGATTTGTGACAGCTGTGACAGCGCGCGCTTGGCCGTCTGCTCGGTAAGCCCGTCGAGCCATTCCTGCACATCTCCATAACGCACGCCGTTTGCCGGGACCTCAGCCCAACGCGGAGAGACATGGACCTTCCATGTGGAGATGACCTGTCTGTAGGAACTCGTCTTCACGCTCTCCCGGCTTCCGCGCTTGCTCGGACGCGGGTTCTCGAGGTAGCTC
>DBFEBE010000089.1:0-5708 GCA_048318985.1 Collinsella sp. | reverse complement strand
GGGCGCGGATGCGGGTGTGCTCACGTCGGCTCTTTCTACGCAGGGTCGTTCGTCCTCGAGTATACATGCGGCCCTGTGCGACGCCGGCGGTTTCGCCCGCGGCACACAATGGGTGCGCAGGGCGCGCATAGGGTGCGGCGGCGAGGGCATAAGAGATTCGTATGGAACGGCGTGCCGCGCGGCGGCGCGGGGAGGACAGGAGGTCCAAGTGGGAAGAGGCCGCGGAAGGTCACAGGGCGGCGCGTCTTCGGGACGCAGGCGGGCGCCTGAGCTCACGGGCACGGTCGTGCTCACGGGGTCGGGGGCGTTCGTCGACACGCCGGAAGGGCGGTTCCGCTTCACCGAGCGCGGGTTGCGGGGCGCCATGGGCGGGGACATCGTTTCGGTGAGCTTGCGCTGCGGTGAGCGCGGACAGCTGCGCGCCCAGGTGGAGAGCACCATCGAGCGGGCGACCGACGTCTTGGTGGGAACCTATGGGTCCGCGGGGCCCTTGGGCGTGGTGCGCCCGCTCGACACGCGCGTCAAGCTGGATTTCTTCGTGCTTCCCACGGACGATTCCCCCGCGCGCGCCGGCGCAGGCGAGGGCGACGTGGTGCGCGCCCGGATCGTCGGGTACCCGACGCGCCATGAGTCAGGCGTGGTCCGGATCGAGGAGCGCCTGGGCGGGCCGGATGCCCCCGATCTGCCCATACGGTGCGTGATGGCCAGGTACGACTTGGAGGACGGATACCCCGCGGTCGCGCTCGAGGAGGCGCGCGCCCGCCGCGCGGATGTCGAGGGGGCGCTGGCGGACCCGCTGCGCATCGACATCCGGGAGCGCTTCGCGCTCACCATCGACCCGGTCGATGCACGCGACTTCGACGACGCCATCTCGATCGAGCGCACGGCGTCGGGCGGCTGGCTCCTGGGGGTGCATATCGCCGACGTCTCCCATTACGTGCCGTGGGGCGGACACGTCGATCTCGAGGCGCGCCGGCGGGGGACGTCGGTGTATCTTGCCGACCGCGTGCTGCCGATGGTTCCGGAGGAGCTGTCATGCGACGTGTGCTCGCTCGTCCCCGACGAGGACCGCTTGGCGGTCACCGTCGATATCGAGCTCGACGCCCGCGGTCGCGTCAAGGGGTTCAAGCCGTATACGAGTGCGATCAGGTCGCGTGTGCGAACCGATTACGAAGCAGTCGAGGAGCTGCTTTCCGTGCATCCGGGTGAAGACCGGGATGCCGGGCGAGGTCTCGACGGAGCGCGCGAGGCGGCCCGCGGCCGCGCCGTCGTCGCGGCGGAGCGCGCCGCGCGGGAGGGCGTCGACCTTGCCGCTTTCCTTGCCGACGCCGACGGGCTGGCACGCGCCCGCCGCGCGCTGCGCGCCCGCCGCGGCGCGGTGGACTTCGAGACCTCCGAGGTGCATGTCCTGTTGGATCAAGACGGTGCGCCGGAGCGCATCGTCACCCGTGCGCGTTCGGCGGCGACCTCGCTGGTCGAGGAGGCGATGCTGCTCGCGAACGAATGCGTCGCCCGCTGGCTTGTCGACCGCGGGCTCGAGGCCGCCTTCCGCGTCCATGCCGAGCCGTCCCCCGACGAGCTCGCCGCGGCGGCCCGCGTCCTGCTGGACGCGGGGGCTATCGACGCGTCATGTGCCCTCGGCCTGGAGGCCGCCGAGCCCGCCGCCCTGCAGGGCGCGGTCGATGCCGCGCACGGCACGCCTGCCGCCCCGCTCGTCAACGCGTTGCTCCTGCGCGCTCAGCAGCGGGCCGTGTACCGCCCGTGCAATCTCGGTCACTACGCGCTGGCGGCCCCTGCGTACTGCCACTTCACGAGCCCGATCAGGCGGTATCCGGACTTGGTCGTCCACCGTGTCGTCAAGCAGCGCCTGGCTGAGGAGCGCCTGGGCCGCCGCGCCGCCGCCGATGCGTCGCGGGGCCCGGAGTCGACCGCCGCCCTGATCGGGCGGGGGCCCGAGTCGCTTCCTGCGACCTTGGCTCCGATATGCCGGCAGGCGAGCGACTCCGAGCGCATCGCGGACGCCGCCGCCCATGCGTCCCAGAAGGCCATGGTCTGCCGATACTACGTCGGCCGCGTCGGCGAGCGGGCGGCGGGCGCCGTGTCCTGGATCGATTCGATGGGCGCGTTCGTGCGGCTCGACGAGACGGGCGCCGAGGGCCTGGTGCGCATGGCCGCGTTGGGCGATGAGTGGTGGGACCTGGACGAAGCGCGGCTCGTGCTCGTGAGCTCGGCCTCCGGCAGGGAGATCCGTCTCGGGACGCGCGTCGTGGTCGAGGTCGCCGCTTCCGACCCGATGCGGGGCCACCTCGATTTCAAGCTCATTCACGCAGCTCCTGCGCTACACTGAACCATTAGTCATTGACCCGGGAGGTACCGTGGATATTCCTATAACCGAACAAGATATCGCCTACGCCGAGAATTTCCTCGCGTCCGGCGACCTGGCGACTGCGACCCCTTTGCTCGAGCACCTGGTCGAGCTCGCCGAGGACTACATCTCCGCTTCGTGTCAGGCGGGGGAGGACGTGCAGTATTTCAGCTTCGCCGATCCCTTCGAGCGTCTGGCGTACCGGCGCGTCGAGCGCGACCCCCGTCGGCTCGTGCAGGTCGAGGTCCCCTTCGACCGCCTGTACTCCGATATGGCGTTCGCCTACATCAGCCAGCGCGACTACGTGAGCGCCCGCAACGCCCTGTCCCAGGCGGTGCGGTGGAATCCCATGAACTGCAACTATCGGCTCGACCTGGCGGAGCTGTTCCGGGCGCTCGACGATACGCAGGAGTGGGCGGCCCTCAGCAACTCCGTGCTCGAGCGCGCCTCGGACGGACGCGCCGCCGCCCGCGCCTACGCCAACCTCGGCCAGTTCTTCTGCGATGCGGACGTCCCGCTCGCGGCCTCGGGCTGCGCGCGCCTGGCGCTCCGCCTCGCTCCGAACGACCCGCGCACCGAGAAGCTCATCGCGCGCCTCACCAAGGAGCACCCCGAGGTCGCCGAAGAGCCCGACGGCAAAGCCGTGGCCGAGCTCGCGGCGCAGGGCATCCCCACGAGCCCGTCTGCGGATATCGCCGTCTGCCTGCTCATGTGCGCCTCCGACGCCGCCGATGCCGGCGACGCCGAGCTGGCGACCAAGCTCACGGTACGCGCGAACAGCCTGGTGGGGGAAGAGGCCTGCCGCGCCCTCACGAAGCTGATCCGCGAGTCGGATTCCGAGTCCGGTCCCGCCGACGCTCCCGAAGGCGCGTGAGGCGGTCATGTCCAGCCGTAAAGAGCGCAAGACCATCGCCAAGAACCGTTCCGCCCGCCATGAGTACTTCATCGAGGAGACGTATGAGTGCGGCATCGAGCTCGCGGGCACCGAGGTGCGCAGCCTTCGCGAGCGGGCGTGCCAGATCAGCGACACGTTCGCGCTCATCCGTGGGCGCGAGTGCTGGCTCGTGGGCGTGCACATCCATCCGTACAGCCATGGGACCATCTTCAACCGCGATCCCGACCGCCGCCGCAAGTTGCTTCTCCATCGAAAGGAGATCGACTACCTCGACCGCAAGCTCCACGACCGCGGCTACGCGCTCGTCCCCCTCGAGCTCTACTTCAACGAGGACGGCCGCGTAAAGCTCACGCTCGGCCTGGGCCGGGGCAAGAAACTCTACGACAAGCGCGAGGACATGGCCAAGCGCGACATCCAGCGCGACATCGACCGCGCGCTCAAGGCCCGCAACCGCTAGGCCGCCTTCGCATCGAACAGAAAGGACCCCATGCCCTCCCTCTCCGATCAGATCTCCGCGCGCCGCACATTCGCGATCATCTCGCACCCCGACGCCGGCAAGACCACCCTGACCGAGAAGCTCCTGCTCTATACTGGCCAGCTCCAGAGCGCCGGCTCGGTCAAGGGCAAGCAGAACTCCCGCCACGCCGTGTCCGACTGGATGGACATCGAGAAGCAGCGCGGCATCTCCGTCACCTCATCGGTGCTGCAGTTCACCTATGGAGGCTGCTGCGTCAACATCCTCGACACCCCCGGCCACCAGGACTTCTCTGAGGACACGTACCGCACCCTCATGGCCGCCGACGCCGCGGTCATGGTGATCGACGGCGCCAAGGGCGTCGAGGCCCAGACCAAGAAGCTGTTCCGCGTCTGCGCCCTGCGCGGCATTCCCATCTTCACCTTCGTGAACAAGATGGACCGCGAGACGCGCGACCCGTTCGACCTCATGGAGGAGGTCGAGAACGTCCTGGGTATCCGCACGTACCCTATGAACTGGCCTATCGGCAACGGCCGTACCTTTCGCGGCGTGTTCGACCGCGCCAGCCGCCACGTGCTGGCGTTCGAGGGCGACGGTCGCGCCAACGGCACCAAGAAGGTCGACGAGATCGAGGCCACGCTGGGTGACGAAGCGCTGAACGACCTCATCGGCGAGGACAACCATAAGAACCTGATGGACGACATCGAGCTGCTCGATGGCGCCGACTCCGAGTTCGATCTCGATGCGGTGCTGTCCGGCAAGCTGTCCCCCGTGTTCTTCGGAAGCGCCCTCACCAACTTCGGCGTGGAGCCCTTCCTCAAGGACTTTCTCCGCTTGGCGCCCGCGCCCTCTGCACACGTCGACGCGTTCACCGGCGAGCCGGTCGAGCCCGCGCGGGACGAGTTCTCGGGCTTCGTCTTCAAGATCCAGGCGAACATGGACAAGAACCATAGGGACCGCATCGCGTTCGTGCGTATCTGCTCGGGCAAGTTCGAGCGCGGGATGGAGGCGTTTCACGTGCAGGGCGGGCGCAAGCTCAAGCTGGCGACCGGCACGACGATGATGGCCGATGACCGAGCGATCGTCGATGAGGCGTATGCGGGCGACATCGTAGGGCTGTTCGACCCGGGCATCTTCAGCATCGGTGACACCATCTGCACCGGCAAGAAGCATGTCCAGTTCGCGGGCATCCCGACATTCGCCCCCGAGCTCTTCGCGCGCGTGACGCAGGTCGACACCTTGAAGCGCAAGCAGTTCGTCAAGGGCATGGAGCAGCTCGCGCAGGAAGGCGCCATCCAGATCTTCCGCGAGCTGGGCGCCGGCATGGAGTCCGTGATCGTGGGTGTGGTCGGCACGCTTCAGTTCGAGGTGCTCGAGCAGCGCCTCAAGAGCGAGTACCACGTCGAGGTGCGCCGCCAGGCGCTGCCTTACACGGATATCCGCTGGATCAAGAACGATCCGGACACCATTGACATTCCCGGCCTGTCGCTCACCCGCGACACGCTGCGCGTCGAGGATATGCGCGGAGGCAAGCTCCTGCTCTTCACGAGCCCGTGGAACATCGACTGGGCGATCGACCACAATAAGGAGCTCGAGCTGTCGGAATTCGGCAACGTCGAGTTCTAGAAAAGGCAGGCGGGTGCGCGCCACTCGATCCGTCGAGTCGAGAGCGCAACCGTATCCTATATAGATAGCGGCGTTGCGGGACGGCGGCGCTCCCGGTCGGGACCCGCTTCGGCTTTGCCGAGGCGGGTCCCGCACTGTATCGCACACATTGCGCCTCGGAAGAAGCCAGTCGCGGGAATCAGCTTAGGAATAAGGCTGAAATAGCCCGACTTGTGTGCATCCCGTGGAGGACCGGATCCCCGCCCCGCGCGCCGCCCGGCTCTGGCAATATATCTCCTTGCCGCGCGGCGCCCCGAGGGCGGGCCGCGGCGGGCACCTTGAGAACCGGATACTGCGAGGGAGCGCAC
>DBFEBE010000088.1:0-4700 GCA_048318985.1 Collinsella sp. | reverse complement strand
GTCGCGGACGGCGCGGTGTCGCCGGCTGACCTCGCTGAGGAGCGGCCCCATATCCTGTTCACGCCCTACCTGCGCGCCCTGACCGCCCGGGTCGTGGGCGGCATCGAGCGCCCCGTGGACCGCGCTCGCGCGATCTACGATTACGTGACGCGCAACGTGGATTACCGCTACCAGCCCGAATATGCGCAGCTCGATGCGATCGCGGACGCGTGCGCCAAGTCGCTGCGGGGCGATTGCGGCGTCATGGCGCTGCTCTTCATCACCATGTGCCGCATCGCGGGAGTTCCCGCGCGCTGGCAAAGCGGCCTCTATGTCGCATGCGACTACATCGGGCCCCACGACTGGGCGATGTTTTACACCGAGGAATACGGCTGGCTTTGGGCGGACTGCTCGTTCGGGTCGTCGGCGCGTCGCGCAGGCGACGAGGTGCGCCGCAAGCACCATTTCGGCAACCTCGATCCCTGGCGCATGGTGGCGAACAGCCGCTTTCAAGCGGATCTCGCCCCCTCGTTCGATGAGGTGCGCTCGGACCCCTACGACAACCAGATGGGGGAGGCCACCGTCGACGGTCGCGGACTCGATGCCTGCGAGATGATTCGCACGGTGGAGCTGCTCGAGATGGCGGAAGTCTGATCGGGTGCGCACCTCCTCGGTTGTGGTACCATGTGCAAACGCGTGCCCGAGTGGCGGAATTGGCAGACGCAGCGGACTCAAAATCCGCCGATGGCGACATCGTGCGAGTTCGACCCTCGCCTCGGGCACCATATGCATGCGAGAGGACCCCGTCAGGGGTCCTTTTTCGTTTACGGCCTCCGCGTCCCTGGCCAAACGCCTAAATCGGGGACGGGCGCCAAATTGAGCGGGGCCCCGATCGCTCGACGGGGCTTCGTTTCGCGCATCCATCTCAATCCGGTGCCCGTTTTCCAATCGAGGCGTTCGGGCGGCAGCGGCGGAGCACGCTTCCGAAATCGAGGCACGACCGGTCTGCCTGTCCGCCCTCTCATGCCTGCCCGCATACATGCCCCGTCTGCTGTCGTTCGGCCTCGGAACGCCAATTCCCTTGACATGGTCTCAATGTGATATCACAATGCAATCAGCAGCCGCACGGACTGCTCGGGGATTCGCCCCCTCCCCATCGCAATCCGAGGGGCGGCGCCGGGGCCGTCACGCAAACGCCGGCGCAGTCGTGAAAGGAACTCACATGAGCGTGGAAAAGCAACTCAAGGCCAAATCGGGCTACGGCATGCTCGCCGTCGTCATCGTGGCGCTCGTCGCCATCGTCGGCCTCTTCATATGGAGCGTTGCCGGCATCGCCGGCACGCCCGACGGCGTCGACGCGCCGGCCGCCTGCGGCTGGGGCCTCGGGCTCAGCATCGCGGCGTTCTGCTTCTGGTTCCTGCCGCTGAACGGCTTCTTCTCGCTGCAGCCCGGCCAGGCGCGCGTGTGCATCCTCTTCGGCAAGTACGTGGGCACCGTGCGCGACGAGGGCTTCTTCTGGGCGAACCCGTTCTACAGCAAGAGCATGGGCGGCTCCGCCGGCATCGGCGAGATGCTCGAGCTCGAGATGAGCGACTCCAAGGCCGCCAAGGCCGCCGCCCAGAAGGCCGCAAAGGGCAACCCCTGCACCATCTCCACCCGCGTGCGCACCCTGAACGGCGAGCGCCTGAAGGTCAACGACAAGATGGGCAACCCCATCGAGATCGCGACTGTCGTGGTGTGGCACGTGGCCGACACCGCCAAGGCCCTGTTCGACGTGGATGACTACCAGAGCTACGTGGCCATGCAGGCCGAGACGGCGCTGCGCCACGTGGCGAGTGTCTACGCCTACGACCATCTGGAGGACGAGTCCGACGCCTCCGGCGCAATCACGCTGCGCGCCAACGTCGAGGAGGTCTCCGAGGCCCTGCGCCGCGAACTGGCTGCGCGCCTCGCGCCCGCCGGCGTCGAGGTGGACGACGCCCGCCTCACCCACCTCGCCTACTCCCCCGAGATCGCCCAGGCGATGTTGCGCCGCCAGCAGGCTGAGGCCGTCATCGCCGCTCGCAAGAAGATCGTCGAGGGCGCGGTCTCCATGGTCGATATGGCCGTGAAGGAGATGGCTGCCGGCGGAACCATCGAGCTGGACGACGAGCGCAAGGCAAGCATGGCCAGCAACCTGATGGTGGTCCTGTGCGGCGAGTCCGAGGCGCACCCCATCGTCAACGCCGGCTCCCTCTACTAGCCCATCTCGATGTAGGGACGGTCCCTAAATCGAGGTCCTGCGTTGCTGGGCGCAGACTCTCCGCACTGGCGCTCCAGTCGACACCGCCCGCTCGCCGTATTTGATACGCTGGAAGATGGCCCACCACCCGAGGCCCATCCCGATAAGAAAGCACGCCATGGCACGCAAGCAATACCCCCTCCGCATAGACCCTGCCGTATGGGAAGCGGTCCAGCGCTGGGCGGACGACGAGATGCGCAGCGCCAACGGCCAAGTCGAGTGGATCTTGCGAGACGCCCTCAAGCGGGCCGGGAGGCTGCCTCGCCGCGAGGACTCCGCTTCCCGCGAGCGGGGAGAGGCACGAGGGGAGTGAGGTCGCGTCGCGGATTCCGGCGTCGGGCGCATCGGGGCGCGGTGATGGCCGGCGAGCAAACCGCTCGTGATGAAAGTGTGAAGTCGCTGTCCGGTGTGCTAATATTCAACGGTGCTGCTTCTAGCAGCTCTATGTGAAAGAGGGGCAAGGCCCCCACCTTTCGGCGCCACATGGGTAGCTGTCTGGTTCTACAAACGAAGATGTACCGGCTTCACGCCGTTCTCAACGTTGTGCCCAGATGCTGCTTGTTGGCATCTGGGTTTTGTTTTGTCTCGCAAGAAGGAGGTTGGGACAATAGCTAGGTCTGATGACACCCGCATCAACGGGGACATTACCGCGACCACGTGCCGTCTTATCGGCGTAGATGGTTCGCAGCTCGGCCTGTTCGGCATTCGCGACGCTCAGCGCGTTGCCGACGAGCAGGGCCTTGACCTGGTGGAGATCGCGCCTAACGCGGAACCGCCGGTGTGCAGGGTCATGGATTACGGCAAGTTCAAGTACCAGCAGGCCATCAAGGCCAAGCAGGCTCGTAAGAATCAGTCCCGTGTCGAGGTCAAGGAGATGAAGTTCCGGCCTAAGATCGACAAGGGCGATTACGAGACCAAGAAGGGTCACGTGCTCCGCTTCCTCAAGAAGGGCGCGCGCGTCAAGGTCACTATCATGTTCCGTGGCCGCGAGATGGCCCATCCCGAGCAGGGCCTGAACGTGCTGGACCGTCTGGCCGAGGACCTGAAGCCGTACGCCACGGTCGACTCCGCACCCAAGCTCGAGGGACGCAACATGCTCATGGTCCTCGCCCCGATCAAGGGGGCCTTCGACAAGGTCGAAGGCGAAGAGGCAGCGCCCGAGAAGTAGTCAGTAGCAACCGATTAAGGAGAAGTTCATGCCTAAGATGAAGTCCCACAGCGGCACCAAGAAGCGTTTCCGCCGCACCGGTACCGGCAAGCTCATGCGTGCCAAGGCCTTCAAGAGCCACATCCTCACCAAGAAGAGCACCAAGCGCAAGCGCAACTTCCGCCAGGAGACCGAGATCGCCGCTGCCGACGTCAAGGTCGTCAACGCTCGTCTCGCCGGCCGCTAATTAGGCCTCGCTCGTTCCATTTCGTTTTTACTAGGAGTTGATTAGCTATGGCACGTGTTAAGCGCGCTGTGAACGCAAAGAAGAAGCGCCGTACCGTCATGAATCGCGCGAAGGGCTACTACGGTGCCGCTTCGCGTACGTACAAGCATGCTAAAGAGCAGGTTCAGCACTCCCTGCAGTACCAGTACCGCGATCGTCGCAACAAGAAGCGCGAGATCCGCAGCCTCTGGATCACCCGTATCAATGCCGCTGCTCGCCTGAACGACATCTCCTACTCCCAGTTCATGCACGGCCTGAAGGTCGCCGGCATCGAGCTTGACCGCAAGGTTCTCGCCGAGATGGCTTACGAGGACATCGAGTCCTTCAACGAGCTCGCCGCCATCGCCAAGAAGGCGCTCGAGGCGTAAGCTCTACGCGCATAACGTCGCAAAGAAAAAGGGGTGCCATCCGGCACCCCTTTTTTGTATGTACCAGATGGGTGCGGGGGCAGCAACTTCCGTCCGCGTGCTGCCTGGTGCACGCGATCATGCGGGCCCGTGATGGAACGGAAGCGTTCCATCACGGGATCCGCTGTGTCGTGGGCGCGCTGATAGGGGAATGGTTGAAAGGACGAGCTGGCTGTCCCTGATCGACGAAGCGTTCATCGATGTGCCTCGAGATGTTACGGAGGCGTCCGGATTGCGGGCCGTGCGCCCGATGGGTACTTTGCCCGAGCGACGGCGTGCGACGCCCACCGTGCTGCCGTCGGTTCGGTGCATGTCCAGGGGCGCGTCCGGTTGGCATCATGCGCCCGCAACCTGTATGAATCTATGAGCGCGATGGAATGCTGTGCGTTCGAGCCGGGTACCTGCTCGAGTCCGTACTTATATAGAGGGAGATAGGACGCGTCGCAGCCAATGGATCCACGACTTGTGTGCATCCCGTGGAGGACCGGATCCCCGCCCCGCGCGCCGCCCGGCTCTGGCAATATATCTCCTTGCCGCGCGGCGCCCCGAGGGCGGGCCGCGGCGGGCACCTTGAGAACCGGATACTGCGAGGGAGCGCAC
>DBFEBE010000087.1:0-8885 GCA_048318985.1 Collinsella sp. | reverse complement strand
CGCCGGCGTCGCCCGGTCGGCGGCGGAACGCACGGGGAGTATCCTCGGTTTCGTCAGCGACAGGACCGGAATCGGACTCAAGCTCCGCATCGGGACCCGATGCGCCCTGCTCGGGAGCAGAGGACTCCGGGGCCTGTTCGGCGGACTTGCGCCTGCCGCGGCCACCCCGGCGTCGGCGTGCCCTTCCCTGCTGGTCGGAAGAACCCTGCTCGTCATCGCCCTCTTCATCCTGCGCGGCATCCTCCTCGGCCTTTTGGGCAGCGTACAGCAGGTCGAGATACTTGAACTGGTTACAGGCCGAGATGAAGGGCTGCGGGGTCTTCTGCTCGCCCATACCGATCACGGTCATGCCGCTCTCGCGCAACCGGGCGACCAGGCGCGTGAAATCGGAATCCGAGCTCACGATCGCGAAACCGTCGACGGTGCCCGAATACAGGATGTCCATCGCATCGATGATCATGGCCGAGTCGGTCGCATTCTTGCCGTAGGTGTAGCTGTACTGCTGCATGGGGATGATCGAGTTGTCGAGCAGGCAGCTTTTCCAGCTCGCCAGCCGCGGGCTCGTCCAATCGCCGTAGATGCGCTTGTACGTCGCCGTGCCGGCGTTAGCGACCTCCTGCAGCACGACCTTGATATACTTCTCGGATATGTTGTCGGCGTCGATGAGAATCGCGAACCGAAGGTCTGAATCAAACGTGGTGGACATGGGGCTCCTTTACGAAGGCATATAATGAAAAACCCCGTCGGTGCTTGCACCGACGGGGCATTAGATTTTGGCTCCTCGAGTAGGACTCGAACCTACAACAACGCGGTTAACAGCCGCGGGCTCTACCATTGAGCTATCGAGGAATTCGGTTGCGGCTAAGCAACAAGGAATAGTATAGGGACTCGAAAAAGATATGCAAGCGAGAATTCGAAAAAAGTTGGAAGAAATTTTTTGAGGAACGTTACCCCTGGTAACGATCGCATCTCTCCAAGGAAATCGAGGCTCGCATAACAAATCGGCCCGAGGATAATCCTCGGGCCGATTTGCATCAAAGAGACGATTAGCTCTCGATATAGTCCTTGAGCTTGCTGGAACGGCTCGGATGGCGGAGCTTGGCCAGGGTCTTGGACTCGATCTGGCGGATGCGCTCACGCGTGACGCCGAACTCGCGCCCGACCTCCTCAAGCGTGCGCGGGTGCCCGTCGACGAGACCGAATCGGAGCTCGATAACCTTGCGCTCGCGGTCGGCGAGGCCGTCGAGCACCTGGGTGAGCTGCTCCTGCAACATCGAGAAGCTCGCGGCATCGGGCGGAACGACCGCCTGGGAATCCTCGATGAAGTCTCCGAGCTGGGAGTCCTCTTCCTCGCCGATAGGGGTCTCGAGGGAGACGGGCTCCTGGGAGATCTTCTGGATCTCGCGGACGCGCTCGGCGCTCATATCCATCTCGGCACCGATCTCCTCGGGAGTCGGGTCGCGGCCGAGGTCCTGGAGCAGCTGTCTCTGGACGCGGACGAGCTTGTTGATCGTCTCGACCATATGGACCGGGATGCGGATCGTGCGGGCCTGGTCGGCGATGGCGCGCGTGATCGCCTGGCGGATCCACCAGGTGGCGTACGTGGAGAACTTGAAGCCCTTCTCGTAGTCGAACTTCTCGACCGCGCGGATGAGGCCGAGGTTGCCTTCCTGAATAAGATCGAGGAAGAGCATGCCGCGTCCGACATAGCGCTTGGCGATGGAGACGACGAGTCGGAGGTTGGCGGAGATGAGGGCCTGCTTCGCCTCGAGACCGACCTGCTCGACGCGGGAGAGGCGGCGCATCTCGGCGCGGGTGAGCTCGATCTCGCCGTTCTCGGCGGCCTCGAGCTTGTTGCCCGCCTCCAGGCCGGCCTCGATCTTCATGGCGAGGTCGACCTCGTCGGCCGCCGTGAGGAGGTCGACTTTGCCGATCTCCTTAAGGTACATGCGGACCGGGTCGCCCGTGAGCATGACCGTGGAGGCGTCGATGCCGCGGGCGCGGTTGCGCGAACGGGTGGTGCGGGCGCGGGACTTCTTCTTGGACTTCGTGGAGGCCATCTCGGCGTCCGCGTTCTTGGCTACCTTGATGTCGTGATCCTCGCTGGAATCGCCGTCGAGGTCGTCATCGTCGCCGAAGTCGTCGGAGTCCACGTCGAGGGCGTCCTCGTCGCCTTGGGAGACGATCTCCACCCCGCGGTTGCGCAGGGCGCTGTAAAGCGTCGTGAGCTGCGAATCGGAGACCTCGACGTCCTTTAGGGCGACCTGGATCTCATCCTCGGTGATCGAGCCGTTCCTCGAACCCTTGTCGAGCAGCTTCTCGAGGTACGAATAGAGTTCGGTTTCCGTGCTCTCGCTCTTCTTAGGCACAGACTCTCCCTTCATAAACCACAGGACTCATTACTCTACCACACACTTCTATACCCTATTGGGAAAATTGCAACCGAAGTACCTAAATTCCCATGTGAGCGCGACGTGGGCTCAGGATTCGGACCGGAACGGATCGGCTACGCCTTCGACCGCATCGGCGAGCTCGCGCGCGCGGGCGGCGTCCCGCGTCGCCGAGACCGCGAGCTCACGGCGCTCTTCGGCGGTGAGCGCGCGGTCGCTTCTCAGACGGGCCTGGACGGACCGCATGCGCCTTCTGATCGTCGTGAGCTCGAGCGTGTCGAGGAGAAACGCGATGTTGGTCTCCGTCGGGTGCGAGGACGTGCTCGCTATGGTCCCGGCGGCGACGAGCTCGGCGGCCTCGGAGCAGACCGCGCGGGCGGCGGCGAGCGCCTCGGCCGGAGGCGTGCCCTCCGGCGTCGCGAGAATCGCCCAGGCGATCGACTCGCCGCGGGGGTCTACCCAATCTATCGAGCATATCCTCTCGGCATGGGGACGAAACGCGTCGGGATGGCTCGACAGCAGGCACAGCAGCTCGCGCTCCCCGGCCAGCGACCGGCGCTCGAGCTCGGTGAGCTGGGACATGCTGAACGGCGCGGCGGCGGGAGCGGACGCGGGGACGTCGGCGTCGACCGGCACGTAGTCGTAGGGCGCGTCCTCCACCCATTCGTCGGCGTACGAGGGCATGAGCGGCGGCGCCGGGGCCTGGCGGGAGGATTCAGAGGGGGCGGCCGGCTCGCGCCGCGTCGCCTGGTCGCGCATGCGCTCGCGGTTGCGGGCCTGTTCCTCGGCGCGAGCGACCTCGCGGAAGACGCCCGTCGACGAAGCACGGACCATCTCCGCGTCGACGCCGAGCCGGTCAGCGATCTGGACGAAGTAGCTGTCGATCATATAGCTTGCACGCAGCGGGTAGATGAGCTTCAGCGCATCCTCCAGCGCACGGGCGCGGCCGGCGGGCGTGGAGACGTCGCTTCTCCCCTCCAGCTTGCGGAAGACGAAGTCCATCAACGGTTCGGCCTCGTCCAGGAGCTTGCGCAGCGGCTCGCCCCCATGGGCGGCGATGTAGTCGTTGGGATCCATGTCGTCGGGAAGGGTGACGCACCGCAGGTCGACGGAACCCGTCTCGACGAACTGGAGCGCGCGCTCGGCCGCCTTCTGGCCCGCGGCGTCGCCGTCGAACAGGTAGACGATGCGCTTGGCGAAGCGCGTCAACGTCTTCACATGGTGCTCGGTGAGCGCGGTGCCCAGCGTGGCGACGACGTTGCCGATACCCGCCTCCCAGCAGGCGATCGCGTCGGTGTAGCCCTCGACGACGACGGCCTCGTCGCGCGCGACGATATGCTCCTTGGCCCAGTTGAACCCGTAGAGGTTGCGCTTCTTGTGGAACAGCGCGGTCTCGGCCGTATTGAGGTACTTGGGCTCCCCGGCACCCATGATGCGCCCGCCGAAGGCTATGCACTTGCCCCGCTCGTCGAAAATGGGAAACATGACGCGCTCGAAGAAGCGGTCGACGAGGCCGCCGCCGCCGCGCTTGAAGGCGACGTTGGCGTCGACCATCTCGCGCGGGGTGAACCCGAGCGAACCGAGATGGGCTGTGAGCGCGCCGCGCCCCGGCGCGTAGCCTATGCGGTACCGCCGGCAGACGGCGGCATCCAGACCCCGCTGCTTGCAGTAGTCGCGCCCGCGGCCGTCCTTGCCGCGCATGAGCATGGTGTGGTAGAAGTCGCAGGTAGCCTCGCAGACGTCGACGAGACGCGTGCGCTTGGTGCCCGAGCGGGCGGCCCGCCGGTCATCCGCGAGCTCGATGCCCGCGCGGTCGGCGAGGTACCGGATGGACTCGGGAAAGGAGAGGTTCTCTCGGCGCATCACATAGGTGAAGGCGTCTCCTCCCTCGCCGCAGCCGAAGCAATGCCACACCTGGGTCGACGGGATGATATGGAATGAGGGCGTCTTCTCCCCGTGAAAGGGGCAGCATCCCCAGAACTCCTGGCCGCGCGGCTTGAGCTCGACCGTCTCCTGGACGAGCTGGACCAGGTCGGTCGCCGCGCGGACGCGGTCCCTGTCCTCATCGCTGATCATGTGTGCCGGCACCTCCCAGAACCGATAACCTACGCTTCCGGCTGAAGCCGGATAGGACCCGGGACAAGCGACCCGGCGACATGCGAGATGTCCGCAAGGACCGTCTCGATGAGCTCCTCGGTGGACGCGAAGCGGACCGAGGGCCGTAAAAAGCAGTCGAACGCGATAGCCATGCGCTTCCCGTAGAGGTCGCCCGTGAACCCGAGCAGGTTCGCCTCGAGGCGCGCGGAAGCGGAGGAGGAGGCGAACATGGGCGGGATGCCGACGTTGACCGCAGCGGGCCAAGCCGCGCCGTCGACGAGCGCGTACGCGGAGTAGACCCCGTCGGCCGGCATCTGCATGCCGGACGGCACGGCGACGTTCGCCGTGGGGAAGCCCATGCCCGCGCCCTGCCCGCGCCCGGGACCCACGACCCCCTCGATCATCGGCCGACGGCCGAGCTCGCGGCGGGCTTCATCGAGGCGCCCCTCGGACAGCGCGGCGCGGATGCGCGTGGCGCACACGCACCTGCCGCCGTCGAGCACGAGATCGTGCCCGACGATGTCGACCCCGTGTGCGGCGCCCCAGGCGGCCATGACGTCGACGGTGGAGGCCCCTCCGCGCCCGAGCCGGAAATCGCTTCCGACATGGACCGAGACGACGTTCATGGCCGCAGCGAGCACGCGCTCGAAGAACGCAGCGTGGTCGAGCGCGGCGAGTTCAGCCGTGAAGGGAACGACGAGCACCGCATCGACCCCAGAAGCGGCAAGCGCCCGCAGGCGCCCGGACGAACCGAGCAGCTTGAGGGACGGCCCCGGGCCCACGACGCAGTCGGGGTCGGGGTCGAAGGTCACCGCGACGCAGGAGACGCCTCGGGACCTGGCGTCATCGACGGCTTCGGCTATGAGCCGGGCGTGCCCGATATGGAATCCGTCGAAGGCGCCGATCGCTATGCTGCAGGCGCCGAGCCCGCGTCCGGGCACATCGTCCAGCCCGACGACGGGGGCGCCGTCCCGCAGCAGGAAGTCGTCGCGCAGGCGCTCGAGTTCCTCCCTCATAGGCAGGCACCGTCGATCGGCTGCGGAAACACATCGGTCATCGCGATGCGGCAGGAGTCCATGCGCCCAAGGGCGACGAGCCTGCCCCCCGCGACCAGGCAGAGCCTTGCGCCCTCGGAAAGGTCGGGGCACCGTCCCTCCGCCAGCGAGGCCGGCAGCGGGCGGCCGCAGGAGATCGCCTCGAGATCGCGTGCGCCCACCGGCACGGCGGGGAGCCCGAGCACGCGCACCGGGTCGAGCGCACGGGAGCGCACCGTCGCGGCGTCGAGCGAATCGACTTCGCTGCAGGCGCCGACGGTGACGCAGCCCGACGCCGTGCGGCGCAGCGAGACGAGGTGCGCGGCGGACCCCACGGAACGCCCGAGGTCGCGGGCGAGCGCGCGGATATACGTCCCCTTGCTCACCGTGTAGGCAACGGTCCATACCGCACCCTCCCCGTCGGGGCGCACGGCGATGAGGTCGGCGGCGAGCACGTCGACGGGACGCGCGGGAAGGTCGACCGCATCGCCCTGCCGGGCACGCTTGTACGAGCGGACGCCATCCACGCTGATCGCGGAGTACGAAGGCGGAACCTGCATCTGCTTCCCGCGGGTACGGGCAAGGGAGTCGCGCGCGAACTCCATGTCGAGCACGCGCCCATCGACGGGGGCCGTGCGCACGATCCGCCCCTCGGCGTCGTCGGTGTCGGTCTCGGAACCGAAGGCGATATCGGCGATGTAGCTCTTGGTGTCCTGCGTGATGAGGCCGAGCAGGCGCGTCGCCTGGCCGACGCCGAGCACCATGACGCCCGAGGCGAGCGGATCGAGCGTCCCGGCGTGGCCGATGCGACGCTCGCCCAGAGCGCGGCGGCACATGCCCACGACGTCGTGGGAGGTGCACCCCACCGGCTTGTCGACGGCAAACAGGAGATTCAGCGCTGAAGGTTGACGCTTTGCCATAGCCCGCCTTTCATGCAGAAGGGAGGGGACGCGATACGACGTCACCCTCCGTTTCAGGTACAGCGCCCGGATCCCATCCGGGCGAAATCGGTTTGCCGTGCGGGCATCAGAGCTCGACGGCCACGTCCTCCGGGTCGTCACCGACCAGTTCGGCGAGCATCGGCAGCGCGGCGCGCAGCGTCTCGACGATCGACCCCTCGTAGGTGAAACCGGCCGCGGCGGAATGGCCGCCGCCGCCGAAGCGGTTCGCGACCCCGCTCACATCGAGTCTGCCCTTGGAGCGCAGGTTCCCGCGCACCGCGCGGACCGAATCCGTCTCCTTGAGGAAGAGGCAGACCTCCACGCCCAGCACGGACCGGACCACGTCCACGAGCCCGTCGCACTCGTCCGCGGAGACCCCGCACTGCGTGAGGTCCGACGCGTAGGCGTAGCTGTAGGCGACGCGGCCGTGGGCGACGGTCCGGATGCGGCTCATCACGATGGACTCGAGCTTGAGGTACTCGATGCGCTGGCTCTGGTACACCTCGAGGGCGATGCGCGCGGGCTGCGCGCCGGCATCGACGAGGCGGGAGGCGCACGCGAACGCCGACGGGTCGGCGTTCTGGTACTGGAACCGACCGGTGTCGGTGACGAGGCCGGTGAGGAGGCAGTCGGCGATCTGCGGCGTCAGCGTCCAGCCTCCGGCCTGCAGGAGCTCCTCGACCAAGACGGCCGTCGCCGCCGCCGACGTGACGCGGACGGCAGCGTCGGCAAACTCCTCGCGCACGGGATGGTGATCGATCACCACGCGCGCGCGGGCGCGCTTGGCGACCGACGCGGAATCGGCGAGCCGCTCCATGACCGGAACGTCGACCGAGATGAACAGGTCGGGCGCCTCGAGGTAGGATCGCGCGGGAACCAGCCGCTCCACGCCGGGAAGGAACCGGTAGATGCGGGGAACCGGGGCGTCGTCGGCCAGCAGCAGAACGATGCGCTTCGACGGAAACGCACCGATCAGCGCCTGGCCGAGACCCAGGACGGAACCCAAGGCGTCGCCATCGGGGCTGGTATGCCCCGATATGGCGATCGTCTGGGAGCCGACGATGCACTCGATGACGGACTCCCACATGTCGGGCGTCGTCGAGCGCACCGAGCAACACGAGGTGGTACTCATCGACCGCCTTCTTCGTCGGCAGCGTCGTCCCCGTCGTCGGGCCCGTCATCGACGGGCTCCTCCGGGACGAGGGGGTAGCCCTCCTCGTCCTTCTCGACGGCAAGCGTCTCGGGGGCGTTCTCGAGGGCGCGCGCGATGCGCTCGGCCTCGTCGGTCGAGCGATCGATGCGGAAATCGAGTTCGGGAACGATGCGCCAATCGAGGGCGCGCGAGAGCAGCGTGCGGATGCGGCCGCGGGCGCTCGAGAGGGCCTCGAGGACCTCGTCGTAGCGCTCGGGCTCGCAGCTCACGAACACGCGGGCGTACGCGCGGTCCACGCTGACCTCGCACCCGGTGAGGGTGACGAGGTCGAGGCGCGGATCGGCGATCTCGAACAGAAGGATGTAGCCGAGCTTCTCGCGAAGCTGCTCGGCGGTGCGGCGTGTCGCAGCGGTCTGCTTCACGACGTGCCCCCTTCCCTACTCGGTGCGGGCGACCTCGACGACCTTGTAGGCCTCGAGCTGGTCGCCAACCTTGATGTCCTGGTACTTCTCGATGCCGAGGCCGCATTCGTAACCGTTCTTGACGGTCTTGACGTCATCCTTGAAGCGGCGCATGGACCCGAAGTGGCCGTCGAAGATGACGACGCCGTCGCGCACGACGCGGACGTTGTCGTCGCGGCTGATCTCACCCTCGATGACCATGCAGCCGGCGATGACGCCCGCCTTGGGCACGCGGAAGGTGTCGCGGACCTCGGCGATACCGGTCTGGACCTCTTCCTCGGTGGGAGCGAGCATGCCGATGCGCGCGGCATCGATGTCCTCGATCGCCTTGTAGATGATCGAGTAGGTCTTGATCTGCACGCTCTCCTTCTCCGCGGCGTCGCGGGCCTTGCCCTGCGGGCGAACGCCGAAGCCGATGATGATGGCGTTGGACGCGGCTGCCAGCGAGACGTCCGTCTCGGAGATGGCGCCGACGGCGGAGTGGATGATGTTGATGCGGACCTCGGACTGGTCCATCTTGCCGATGGAGTCCGCGAGGGCCTCGATGGTGCCCTGCGTGTCGGCCTTGACCACGAGGTTGAGCTCCTTGAGCTCGTTTTTGCTCATCTCGTCGAACAGCGTCTCGAGGGTGACGTGCTTGACCTTGTTCTGCTCCTCGATGCGGGCCTTGAGGGCGCGCTCGTCGGCGAGGTTGCGCGCATCGCGCTCGTCCTCGAAGACGCGGAACTCGTCACCGGCGGCGGGCACGGAGTTGAGACCCAGGATCTCGACGGCATCGGAGGGGCGCGCCTCGTCCTTGGGCTGGCCGT
>DBFEBE010000086.1:0-8568 GCA_048318985.1 Collinsella sp. | reverse complement strand
CACATATACAGCATACACCTGTTTGTGAGTGCTGTTTTTGGGGATATGTCAAAATTGATAAGGCAAAAGTATTCTTAAATTGGGTACAAAAAACTAAGCCCCTACAAAAGGGACTATCATAATCCTTTGTTCCCACTATTTGATTATAGTTTTATTTAAGAATACCTTGCCGCATATTTTTTACTCCTTTTCTAGACTTGAATTATTATATCACATCAGTTTTAGGAAAACAAGTATCTAAAAGAAATTTTTCTTCCCCTTATATGTAACAATCATACCGGCTTCCTAACGTTCAGAATGGTTTCTACTGTCTGCTGCGGTGTTTGGTTGGAATTGTCCAGCCAAAAGCCGATCCGTGGTGTTGTCTGCATTTTACTAAATACAAATTCAATGTATACAGAAAGAAATATATAAGGAGTGGGAGGGATTCCGCCGTAGTCGGCATTGTAGGAAAATCCAAAAGTTTAGATTTTCTCAAAATGCTTATCTTTTGGTCTTTGGTTCGGAATAGTGTAGTGCTGGCGGTCTATCTATTGTTTTCGGTTGCTTGCTTCTTTACCGTACATGAGCATTTAAGCACGGGTGATATTGTGCTTGATTTTTTCTCAGGCTCAGCATCGACCGCCCATGCCATGTTCCTGCAGGAGCTCGGAAAAGATGATCGCTATCAGTTTATCCTTGTCCAGCTTCCAGAGCCTTGTGACCCGAAACGCGACGCCTACAAGGACGGGTATGAGACTCTCTGCGACATAGGCGAAGGACGCATTCGCCGCGCAGGCGACAAAATCAAAACCGAGCTCGAGGAATCCAACCGTCAACTCAAGCTTGGCGAGGGACCCAAGCAGCTTCCCGACATCGGCTTCCGTGTGTTCGAGCTCGATGAGTCCGGCATTGAGAAGCCCGAGCCCGGTCAGCTCCTCTTCGACGTGGTCAAGCCCGATCGCTCCGATATGGATATCGTCTTCGAGATGATGCTCAAATGGGGCCTCGAGCTCACGCTGCCCGTCGAGAAGTCTGAAGCCGCGGGCTATCCCATCTGGTCCGTCGCTTGCGACGAGCTCGTCTGCTGCATGTCCCGAGGCCTCACCATTGAGGCGCTCGAGGCCATCGCCGACATGGAGCCCAGGCGCGTTCTCATCCTCGATTCCGTCCTCGACGACACCCTCAAGCTCAACGCCGTGCAGATCTTCAAGCACGCCGGCGAGCGCATGGGCTGTGAGATCGAATTGAGGACGGTCTAGCATGGCGGCGCTCGAGTTCAAGTTCTCATCCGACCAGCAGCACCAGCTGGAGGCCATCGAAGCAACCTGCGACCTGTTCCGCGGACAACAATTTATTGGCAGCGTATTCTCCGCCGATTCCGGCCGCAAAGGCCAGACGGCAATCGGCGAGCTCATGGTCGGCCACGGCAACGAGCTTCGCGTGGCGCCGGGCCAGCTCCTCGACAACCTGCACGCCGTGCAGGAGGAGGGCTGCCTCCCGGCAACCGACGTCCTCACCGATGGGCGCCTGCGAGACTTCACCGTCGAGATGGAGACCGGCACCGGCAAGACCTACGTCTACATCCGCTCCATCTACGAGCTAAACCGCCGCTACGGCATCACCAAGTTCGTTATCGTCGTGCCGAGCGTGGCCATCCGCGAGGGCGTCCTCAAGAGCCTCCAGACCACCCGCAGGCACTTCGAGACGCTCTACGACCGCACGCCGCTCGACTACTTCGTGTACGACTCGAAGGACATGGGGCCGGTGGGTAACTTCGCCACGTCGAGCTCCATCCAGGTCATGGTCATCAACATCGACGCGTTCAACAAGGGCCTCGAGAAGGATGGCACCGCGAAGGAGGGCAACCTCTTCCACCGTCCCAGCGAGAAGCTCACCGGCGGCTTCAGCCCTCGCGAGCTCGTGAGCGCCTGCAAGCCCGTCGTCATCATCGACGAGCCCCAGAGCGTCGACAACACCAAGCAGGCCAAGGCCGCCATCAAGAGCCTGAACCCGCTGTTCGTGCTGCGCTACTCGGCCACGCACAAGCAGGCCTACAACATGATCTACCGCCTCACGCCGGTCGACGCCTTCGAGCGCCACCTGGTGAAGGGCATCTGCGTGGACTCGATCAAGGCCGAGGCGAACCTCAACGGCGCGTACGTGAGGCTCGAGTCCGTCAAGTCCGACCCGTTCTCCGCCAAGGTGTCCATCGACGTGCGCCAGGCCGACGGCACGCAGAAGCGCAAGGCCGTCACGGTGAAGACCGGCGCCGACCTCTACCAGAAGAGCGGCGAGAACAGCGACTACGAGAGCGGCTGGGTGGTCAACAACATCGGCGCCGCAGTGGGCGACGAGTTCATAGAGTTCCAGAACGGCGAGGTGCTCGAGCTCGGCGAGGCGCTGGGCGACGTCAACGAGGAGGTCGTCAAGCGCGCGCAGATCCGCCGCACCATCGAGGACCACCTGGCCCGCCAGTTCGAGCTGTGGCCGCGCGGCGTGAAGGTGCTCTCGCTCTTCTTCATCGACCGCGTCGACCGATACCGCGTCTACGAGCCCGAAGTCCACGGCGGCCTGTACGCCCTGATGTTTGAGGAGGAGTACGCAGGTGCCCTGAACTCGAAGGCGCCTCGTCGCATCGCAAAGGCGGCGGGGATCGGCAAGGGCACGTGGCTCGAGTGCTACGAAGCCGTCGGCGCCCCGCTGGTGCGCGACCCCCACGCCGTGCACCAGGGATACTTCGCCAAGGACAAGAAGGGCAAGTTCAAGGACTCCAAGGGAGCCGCCGGCACCGCCGACGACGCCGGGGCCTTCGAGCTCATCATGCAGAAGAAGGAGACGCTCATCTCCTTCCCGGACGGCAAGGACGCGGACAAGGACGTCTCTTTCGTCTTCAGCCACTCCGCGCTCAAGGAGGGCTGGGACAACCCCAACGTGTTCCAGATCTGCACGCTCGTCGAGACAAAGGACAACCTGACCAAGCGCCAGAAGATCGGCCGCGGTCTGCGCCTGTGCGTGAACCAGGATGGCGAGCGCCTGTACGACCCAGAGGCGAACGTGCTCACCGTCATCGCGAACGAGAGCTACGACGACTTCGCCAACGGCCTGCAGAAGGAGCTTGAGGCTGAGGACTTCAAGTTCGGCGTCATCACTCCGGAGAGCTTCACGAAGGTCACGGTCAAGGGCGATGATGGCGTCGAGGAGCGCCTGGGCTACGAGAAGTCCAAGCAGGTCTACGACCACCTCGTCGCGACCGGCATGGTCGACGGCAAGGGCGCGGTGACGCCCGAGCTGAAGGCGGCCGCCGAGGAGGGCAAGGTCGAGCTCCCCGCCGAGCTCGAGCCTGCCAAGGAGCAGGTCGAGGCGATCATCATCCACAAGTCCCAGAGGGTCCAGATCCGTGACAAGGCCAAGGAGGTCTCGGTCGAGCTGCAGAAGGACGTCACGCTCGACCCTGCGTTCCAGGCCCTGTGGGACCGCATCCGCCAGCGCACGCGCTTCCAGGTCGAGGTCGACTCCGGCAAGCTCATCGAACATGCCATCGAAGCTGTCGACGGCATGCTCGCCGTGCGCCCGCCCCAGGTGACGAGCGAGCGTGCCTCGCTGGGCATCGACGACGCGGGCGTGAGCGCCGAGGGCACGGGCACCTCCGTGGTGTCCGTTTCGGGAAAGGTGAAATACGACCTTCCCGACCCGATCGCAGAGCTGCAGGACGCCGTCGGGCTCACCCGCGGCACCATCAAGGCGATCCTCGAGGGCTGCAGCCGCCTCGACGAGTTCGAGATCGACCCCGCGACCTTCCTCGCGCAGGTCGGCGACAAGATCAACCGCGTGAAGAACGACCTCATCGCCCAGGGCATCAAGTACGTGCGCCTTCCCGAGGACGAGTGGTACACCATGCGCGACCTCGAGCTTGACGACTACACGGCCTACCTTGGGCAGAACGCGTGGAAGCCGGACATGACGAGCAAGAGCCTGTACAACTACGTGGTCTACGACTCGGCGGGGGTCGAGCGCTCCTTTGCCGAGGCTCTCGACAAGCAGGAGGAGGTTCTCGTGTTCGCGAAATTGCCCTCGGCGTTCAAGATCGACACGCCGCTCGGCAGTTACAACCCCGACTGGGCGTATGTCGAGGAGGCCGGCGGCGAGCGCCGCGTGTACTTCGTGACCGAGACCAAGGGCGGCAAGAACGGCGAGCCCGCCTTGCGCGACGCGGAGAGAATCAAGATCGGCTGCGCCAAGAAGCACTTCGAGGTGCTGAATCTCGGAAACGACTTCCACTACAACGTGCGCACGACGTACCAGTATGAGGCGGTGAAGGCTTAGGATGTCGAAGCTGCCCGGAAAGATGACGCGAAAGCAGCACTGGGTGCCGCGGTTCTACCTGCGCCATTTCGCGGACTCCTCCGGGCAGCTCCATGCCTACAGCAGACAGAAGGGCTCCTTCTTCCGCACGAATTGCGAGAACCTTTGCAGCATGCGCGATCTTTATGAAGTCGAGCATGCCGATGCAACAGGCGATGCGACAGACAGATTCTATGCGCAGAATCTCATCGAGGTTAAGCTATCTGAGTTCGAGAGCCGTATTGCGCCGTTTTACAATCGCTTTTTGGAACGCCAGAAAGAAGACCAGTGCGAAGGCGAAGGGTATTCTGATGGGAAAGCCGCCGTTTGCGAGCTGGCAGCAAATATCATCGTCCGGCACCCTATCAGCATGCGCGTCGACAAGAAATGGTCACGCGAGACTGCCGAAGAGCTGCTCAGAAACGTTCATCTGACACCCTATGAGCTCGGCTTGCTCGATTGGTCGGATTGGCGCGGGGATTCCCAAGCGGTGGTCGAGCTTGCCGCCGCCGCAACCATGCTCTTCTCCAACGATGATATTGTGCCAGTTAACCGTATTCGAAAGGCTTTTTTTGAGAAGAGCTTCTCCATCCTTAGGGCACCCGTCGGCTCAGGGTTCGTTACGACGTCGATGCCCATGTTCATCATCGGGCCCGAGGACGACTCGTATGATTTTCATCTCGCGTATATGCCGTTGAGCAGTGAGTATGCTGCGGTCTTTTCGGATGACCCTCTATTTCCGCCGTTTGCGAGACTCGGTTTTTCGGGCGTCGAGTTCATGAACCGACTTCTTCTGCTTAACTGCGAGCATTGGGATGTCGCCATATCGAGGGGAAGCGGCCCGCTCGAGCACGTGGTACGCGATTGGAGTCAAGCGAACAGTGCCGAATTCATGCACGAGATGTTCACGCGCGACGGCAGGGAGCTATCCCTCGACGCAGTGACCTACGACCGCTCGAAGAAGAAGGGGCAGACGATGATCGACGCCATCGACCGTGGCTGCCTCGAGGGCGACTGCCTTGATGACGAGGACCTGCGCATCATCTTCGAGCACCTTCTAAGGAGAAGACGGCAAGGACCTGGAGTATTAAAGGGTCAAGCAGCGTATTGATAAATTGACCCCGCCAGCAATAATCGCAAAGGATAGAAAGGTCTTTAAGGATGGATGCAGGAAAGTCTACGATAAGCGGCGTGTTCAACGGATCGCGCCTGCTTGAAATACCCTTCTACCAGCGCGCGTACGTTTGGGGAGAGGAGCAATGGGAGCGCTTCCTCGGCGACATGGAGTTCGTCACAGCCTCGAAGCGGCCCTATTTCCTTGGCTCTATCATCCTGAAGCAGGCCTCCTCCGGCAACACCTGGTCTGAGGTGTCCGAGGTTCGCACCGTCATCGACGGGCAGCAACGCCTCACGACCATGGTCATCTTCTTCAAGGCGCTTTGCGCGAGAATCGACGCCGACAGACTGTTCGAACGAGATTTCGTCCTGGAGACCGGCGAAGTCGCCTTGAGACATGGCAAGTACGACCGGCAGGATTTCGAGAAGGTCGTCAGCGCCACGGGCTGCGAGCCCGTTGAGGGCTCCTCGTCCATCGTCCTTGCCTACAACTACTTTCTCAAGAACATCGACCCGGAGAAGGTCGACAGGAACACAATCAAGTCGAACGTCCAGTTCGTCTGCATCGACCTCACCGAGGGTGAGGACGAGCAGCAGATATTCGACACCATCAACTCGCTCGGGGTGCGCCTGACGACGGCGGAGCTCCTCAAGAACTACTTCTTCAACCGCGAGAACGAGCATGCGTTCAAGGAGTGCTGGGAAGACGTTTTCGAACCCACGGCGGAGAAGAGGGAGTATTGGGAGCAGGAGGTCGTTACCGGGCGGATCAAGCGCACGCTCGTCGACCTGTTCTTCGACGCGTTCCTCCAGATTCTGGTTCAGGATAAGAGGCGCGGCGTCACGACCGAGGACAAGCTCTTCTATTCGCGCACGTCCAACCTCTTCCAGTCCTACAAGGATTTCATCGGCAGGTACTGCAACGGAGACAAGGACGAGATCCTCGACAGCATGAAGGCGTATGCCGAGGTGTTCGAGTCCACGTTCGACCCCGGCTACTGCGACGCGGACATTCCCTCCGCTCCCGGCGTCGAGCGCCTGAACGTGCTGATATTCGGCCTCAAGAACTCGACGCTCATCCCGTACGTGCTCTACGTTCGCAAGAACGCAGAGCCTACGGGCGAGGAGTCCGAGGTCTACGCTCTGCTTGAGAGCTACATCGTCCGCCGAACGCTGGTTCAGGCGACCACGAAGAACTACAACAGGCTGTTCACCTCGCTGATCCTGAACGAGGTGAAGGACGCGGAGGCGCTGAGGAAGGCTCTCGAAGCCAATGACGAGGCGACGACATACATGCCCGGCGACGCCGAGGTTCGAGCGGCGTTCGGGGAATCGAGTCTGTACAACCTCCAGTCCAAGGGCGTCCTCTATCTGCTGGAAAGCGCCATTCGCCCGGGCATGAGCAGCACGGCCCTGCTCGGGTTCAACCAGTACACCCTCGAGCACATGATGCCCAAGAAGTGGCGCAACAAATGGGGAGGCCGCGGCGCGAAGGGACAGGAAGCTCCTCACGCTCGGCAACCTCGCCATCATCACGCATTCGCTCAACGCCTCCATCCGCGATGCCGATTGGACCACCAAGAAGCAGGGAAAGGGCTACAAGGACGGCCTTGCCCTCTGCGCCGCCGGCCTTGCGACGATGGCCGGCGCCTTGGAGAAAGAGTCTTGGGACGAGGGCGATATCGCCGATCGCGCCGAATGGCTTGCGGACAAGGCGTTGGAGGTCTGGCGCTAGGCCCTACCTGCGTCCCATCTCGAAGATGCTTGCGGTGTCGGAGCCTGCGTCCATGACGGTTGCCGTCGGCTCCTTCAAGGGTGCGGCATGTTGTGATGCCTCAACCGCCGGCACGTCAACAGACTCGCCGAGCGCCAGGAAGAACCTCATCACGAGCTCGACCCTCTGCTGCAGGGACTCGCTCAGCTCGCCGTAGGAGGCCGCCAGCCGTACTTCCTTGGCCAATTCCGCCATCGAGTCCTTCAGCGCCTTCTGAACGCTCACGGAGGGCCTCACCTCAACCTGGGTATCTGTGAGCTTGGCGATGATGTAGTCCTGCCTGCTCATGCCGCTCCAGGCAGCCATCTCGCATATGAGCTTGCGCTCCTCGGGCGTGCAGCGGAACGCCATCGTCTTGCTGCGCTTGCGGGCGCTGTTCTCGCACGGCATCCTTCTTACCCCCTCGCCCCGTCGAGCGCGGCGGCCATCTCGTCCTGCTTCGTGGGGAACAGGTGCGCGTATCGGTAGGTGATGTCCACCGCCTCGTGGCCCATGCGCTCGGCGATGGCCAGCGCGGAGAAGCCCATCTCGATCAGCAGGCTCACATGGCTGTGGCGTATGTCGTGTATTCGGATGCGCTTCACGCCCGACGCCTTGCACCCGCGCTCCATCTCGTGCGCCAGGAAGTGCTTGGTCACGGCGAACAGGCGCTCGTCGGGGGCGACGTCGTCGCGCATCTCGATGAAGTCCGCCATCTCGTCGCGAAGGAAGGCGGGCATGACGATCGTTCGCACGGACTTGGGCGTCTTGGGGTCGGTCACGGTGTCCACGCCGCGGAGGCTCTGGTACGACTTGTTGATGCGCAGCCGCGAGCTATCCAGCATGAAGTCGGACGGCGTGAGCGCCAGGAGCTCGCCGCAGCGTATGCCCGTCCAGTAGAGCAGCTCGAAGGCGTGGAACGACAGCGGCTTGTCCATGACCGCCTCGCTGAACATCAGGTACTCGTCCTTGGTCCAGAACTGCATCTCGCCGCCCTTCTTAGAGCCTATCTTGTCGACCCTGCGCACCGGGTTGTCGGTGAGGCCGTAGTAGCGCTCGGCGTGGTTGAAGATGGCGTTGAGCTGGTTGTTTACCGTGCGCAGGTACGTCGGCGCCCAGGGCTTCCCGTCGGCGTCCCGGTGCTCGGTGAGCTCGTTTTGCCACCTGATGACGTCGATCGGCCTCACGTCGCACATGCGCATGTCCCCGAAGAACGGCACGAGCTTGTCGCTGATGATGTACTCCTTGGTGATCCACGTGTGCTCGCGTATGCGCGGCTTCACCTCTGAGGCGTACACCTCGACGAACTCGGAGAACGTCATGTCCATGGCCCCGCCGTTAAGGCTCTTGAACTGGCTCTCCCACACTGCGGCCTC
>DBFEBE010000085.1:0-2962 GCA_048318985.1 Collinsella sp. | reverse complement strand
ATTTTATGGTGCGTTGTCTCTCCGACTCGAATCGACGAACTCTGCCCGCTATCGGCGCGATATAACGTACAAACGATGCCGTACTTCGCTTCCCAGGAGCGAGACGGGCAGAAGGGCGGGCAGGCCGTCGTCATTATCTGGCAGATTTGTCCAGATTATCAGGGGGTTAACATAAATACGCATTTCACTGACCCCTCTACGGTCGGACCGGCAAGAAAACGGGCCTCTGCGCGCATCGAGACGCGCGCAGAGGCCCTGCTCACGCGAACGGATCGCGTGCTATCGATTCACGTGGAGATCACGCTTCGAACGAGAGCACCGTAACCATCCCGCGGCCGTCTGCATAAGAATGGCCGAAAGCGTAATGGGGAATCGACAGCTCGATGCCCTCTTCGGTCAGGATATACCCGCCATCGTCGATGATGTCGGAGATCTCGGAACGCAGCTCCTCATCCGTCGGCACGGAGACGGGTGACGGCATGGACTGCTCGCGCTCGATAACCGCGTTGTACGCCAGCTCGAACAGCTCGTCTTCAGACATGCCGGCGACGTCCCACGCATCGAGCTCGTCACCCGTCGCGACGTCGTAGATCTCGCCCGTATACGACACCATGTCATGAGCTCCCCAACCCGTGACGGCCTGCTGGGTCGCCACGCCCAAAACGCCGTCGCGCGCATACGTGCACGCCTGGTCGTACGAGATGGTCACCTCGACGTCATCGGAATCCGGGGTCCAGGATTCGGTCGCATCCCGCAGACCCTCCGCACGGCTCTTGAACTCCTCGGTCAGATCGGCCGCGGCGCTGTTGGCATCGTCAGACTCAACCGAGAGATACGTCCAGATGCTATCGGCGCTGCCGTCCGGCGTCTCGAGGCCCGAGTAATACGTATCGTACGTGACGGGAATCTCTACCGGCTCGGCGGTGAAGTCAACCGCCTCGCCCTGGGGAGCATCCTCCGACGCGCAGCGCTCCTCGAGCTCGTTCAGCGTGTCGTTCGCAATGGCGATGATCTCGGCGGGGCACACGACCTCCACGTTCTCGGAATCGTATGCGCCGTCGTCGCTCGAAAGCGCCTCGGCCTCCCCCTCCGACTCGCCGGTCATCGACCACCAGAACGTGCGATACGGTGAGCCGGGGGCATCTGCGCCGTCGAGACGGAACAGAGACGAAAACGCGTCGGAATCCATCTCGCCCTCGAACTCCGGCGCACCGACGTGCCCCGCCAGATCGAACGAGACGGTACAGAGATCGCGGAACTCCCCGTCCTCACCGAGGCCGTAGACCTGGACTTCGTCGAACATGCCGCCGTTGCCCACGTAGCTCTCGAATACGAGGTAGCGCGCGCCGTCCTCGGCCTCTGCGATCGAGAGCCGGCGGTCGCTTAAGAGGTCATCGTCCTCTTGGTTGACGAATTCGATCGGATCGCAGGAGCGCACGATCTCGGAAGACTCCTCGTCGTACTCCCATACCTCGAGCGCGTACGTCGCGCCCCCGTTCGAGCTCATCATGTCGGCCATGCCGTCCTCGACGATATAGGCGACGACCAGCCGCTCGAGGCCGTCGCCGAAGTCGATGAGCTCCGCGTAAGCGAGGCCGTCGGCACGAGCCTGCCAGAGGGGCATCGGGACACCATCGAGGCCCCGGCAGGAAAGCTCCGGGACACCGTGCTCGTCGACGAGCTCCTCGAGCTTTGCCAGGTAGAGGGAGTCGACGGAGGGGGCGATGTCATCGTTCGCCTGCCCGCCCTCGGGCGCAGGGATGATCTGGACCGTGTCGTCCGGCCCGTCGTCGGTCACCTCGATCGGCGGCAGCGGGCGCACGACGCCGTCCTCGTCTTCGACCTCGAACCAGTACGTGCCGTCGGGAAGGTCCTCGCCCAGCAGGGAATCCATGGTGAACCCGGACGAACCGCTCACGGTGAACGTCGGCGCGTCGGCCAGGTCGATGGAGTCGTCGAAGGCGTCCGTCGCGAATGCGATGCTGACGGTGTAGCGGTCGAGCGGCTCGCCCTCGTCATCGGTCGGAACGATCAGCGCCACGCGCGAGACCGTCACGACCGCATCGGACCCGTAATGGATGTCCGACGGGCGCTTGCCCAGCATCCCGCGAACCAGGAACACGGCGATGACGGCAAGCACGACGACGCCGGCTGCGACAGCGATGGCGATCCCACGGCGCCGGGCGGGCGAAGGGGACGGGGCGGTCGAGGTGCCAGAGGCGGCATCGGGCTCCGGCGCCGGGGACGCAGACGGAAGCGGGGTGGTCTGGGCGCAGGAAAGGGGATCGGGCGCGGAAACCTCATCCGGAAACGACGCGGGACCGTCCACCGAGGGGGTCGCGGGGCATCCGCCTTCCGCCGGGGCATCGGATGGGGAGGGTTCGACCGCGGACTCCGCCGCACCCTCGACCTCGGCGCGATCCGCGCCATCGGGCTCGGGCCGCGCCGCGCAGGCATCATCGCCCGCGGAGGCGTCGGGCGCGCCGTCAAAAGCGGGCTCGGGAACGAACGGGGCGACGGGATGGCCGCACGCCTCGCAGAACCGCGCGTCTTCCGGCAACTTCGCGCCGCATTCCTCGCAGAACATCTCGATTTCGTCCTTTCTGTCGAACCATGCGCCCCGCGGGGGCGGCGGCCCGCCGGCACGGGGCAAAAAGGCCCGGCAGCGCTCTCTCGCAGCCGGGCCGTCTCATCAGGATACGGTTAGAGCGTCTTGCTCGCCTGATAGTACGCGTTCTGCTGGTACTCAGGCCAGGAAGCGGGCTGGAAGTCCTGCATCCAATACCCGAGCGCGCGCATGGAGACGAGCTCGGCGGCGACACCGCAGAAGAACAGCGCGAACAGCAGCGGCACCCACATCAGAAGCAGCGCGGGCAGCATGCCCAAGAACATGGAGATCCCGGCGAACGGGCCGTAATAGGAATACATGGAAGAATATCCCCAGCTCTGAGAGCCGATGCTT
>DBFEBE010000084.1:0-9802 GCA_048318985.1 Collinsella sp. | reverse complement strand
CTGTAGCGTCTCGGGCCTACGAGCGCGCCAAAGGGGACAGGTCCGTGCCAAAGGGGACGTACCCTTTTGGCACGGCGCGCTTCAGGATTTTGCCGCATCCCCTCAAGCGAAAGACCCGCTTTGCATCGCGATGCATCCGTGTGGCCCTGACGATATTTAGAACCGATTCTGGATCCTGTCGATTACCTCGACTGGCCTGAACCTGTGGTTAGGCCAATTGCCGTCGAATCGGCTTGCAGATAGAAAACGTGTCCGCATGTCAAAGAGTTTGCAGGGCTGCATGCTGTAGGCCGCGTTTGGTAAACGAGATTTGCATCGATGCGTGCTAAAGCGCTGCCTCTTCTGGCGCGCAGAGACGAATGACACATGTGCGCCCCTAGATGTTTGAGCAAGACGGGTGCCGCGGGCGATCTTCGAGGTCGGGCCGCGGCACCCGTTTTGCATCACATGCGGATCCATGTTAATCGCGCCATATGACGACGTGTCAGTAGAGCTCTCTGTTAACTGCTTCGAGCGAAGTTACCTCCTTTACGGGGGCATCGGCATCTTGTCTGTGCGCGTTTTCACCGTCGGGCGCTTTTGCGAATGCCGCCGCAATGAGCCCAGCGAGTTGTCGTGAACCGTTCGGCGAGTCGATGCAACCGTTCGCGGCGTAGCATACAACCACAAAACATCTAGGACGTAATAGACGTATATTACGTTACAGATAAAACGTGAGCAGCCGAGGCTGCCCACGCGGGGACGGCGAGCAGTTGAGGAGGTGAACAGGTTGGACAAACGGATTGTGATTGCCACGCATGGCGAGTTTTCCAAGGGCATCAAGACATCGCTCAACATGATTTTCGGCGATGCGGTGCCCGTGGAATATGTGACGGCGTACGTGGATCCGTCGATGGATTACTCCGAGGAGTTCAAGAGGATCGTCGCTGAACACGATTATGAGAACTCCGAGCTGGTCGTTATGACGGACGTTCTCGGTGGCTCGGTGAACAACGAGTTCATGGGCCTGCTGGACACGTACAGCTTTCACTTGGTGACTGGCCTCAATCTCGCTCTTCTAATCGAGGTCGCTGCATGCCCGGCTGAGAGCCTGGCGGCAGAGCTTCCCCGCATCGTGGAGCGCGCCAAGGAGCACATCGTCCTTTGCACCGATTTGGCGAACGGTGCGGCGCAGGACGAAGCGGAAGAGTTTTAAGCAAACGAAAGGAGCCGGAAAGTGATCGAGCTCGTACGTATCGACCATCGCTTGCTGCATGGTCAGGTCGCCTTCTCGTGGACGAAGACGATCGGCGCGGACTGCATTCTGGTCGCCGACGACGATGCCGCCACGAACAGCCTCAAGATGACGACGCTGCGTCTGGCAAAGCCCCAGGGCGTGAAGCTCGTCATCAAGACGATCGACGACAGCATCAAGGCGCTCAACAGCGGTGTCACCGATAAATACAAACTGTTCATCGTCACCGGCAGCGTTGCCGATGCCAAGCGTATTTGCGATGCATGCCCGCAGATCGAGAGCGTCAACCTTGGCGGCATCAAGAACCGCGAAGGGTCCCGCCAGGTCGCTCAGGCGATCTTCCTGCTTCCCGAGGAAGAGGAAATGCTGCACGAGCTGGCCGGACGCGGAATCGAACTCGAGATTCGTCAGGTTCCCACCGAGAAGAAGGAACTGTACCGATAAGCGACGCGAGGGCGTCATAACAGGAAGAGGGTATTCATTATGTTACAGCCGATGCATGAGCTTTTGCAGGAGGCCAAGAAGGGCGGATACGGCATTCCCGCCCCCAACGTGTACAGCCGTTTCACCATGGAAGCGTGCCTTCAGGCGGCCGCAGAGCTCAATTCGCCAGTTATCCTGGGAGTTCCCGGCGTGTTCGGCATAGAGGAGATGGGCGAACTTGCCCGCTTCTATGAGCGCCGTTACCCTCAGGTTCCCTTTGCCCTGAACCTCGATCACGGTGGTCCTTTCGAGCATATTATCCGTGCCGTCCGTTCCGGCTTCTCCTCGGTCATGGTCGATCGCTCCACGCTGCCGTACGAGCAGAACGTCGAGGAGTCCTGCGAAGTCGCCAAGATCGCGCATGCTGTGGGCATGTCCGTCGAGGCCGAGCTTGGGCATGTGGGTCAGGGCAACGAGTACGCCGAGACCCGTGATGCCGGTCTCACCCATCCCGAGGAGGCCGCGGCGTTCGTCGAGGCCACCGGCGTGGATTGCCTGGCGGTCGCCGTGGGCACCAGCCATGGCGCCTACAAGGGGACCCCGCACCTGGAGTTCGACCTGCTCAAGACCATCGCCGAGAGCGTCGACGTCCCGCTGGTCCTGCATGGCGGCTCCGGCACCGGCGACGATCTCATCGCACATGCCATCGAGTGCGGCATCCAGAAGGTGAACCTTTGGACCGATCTCTCGCAGGCCTCCAACATGGCCGTCAAGGACCAGATCGAGGCCGATTACGCACCGGACGTCGACCCGGACAAGAAGAAGATCAGCTCCTGGCAGTACGACCTCTTCGGTGCCGAGGCCTACAAGAGCGCGCTCATGCACTACATGAACGTGTTCGGCTGCGTCGACAAGGCCTAGGGGCTCGATTCCCATGCGCATGCTCCCGACCAACCAGATTTGGCGCTACTGGAGCTTCGAGGCGTTCCTCGAGGACGTGAGCGCTCTGGGGGTGCGCGATGTCGACCTGTGGCTGTGCAACAACCACGTGAACATCGACGCCCACGGGGCGTACAACGCCGATGAGGTTGCGCGGGGCATGCGCCGGCACGGGCTGCGTGCCGTGACGCTCACGCCCGAGCAGGGCAATCCGAAAGCCTACAACGTGGCGTCTCAAGACGGGGAGATCCGGCGTCTCACGCTTTGCTACTACCGGCAGATCGTGCGCCTGGCGGCAACGCTCGGGGCGGAGCGCATCTCGCTCAACGCGGGCTGGTTTCCCTTCGATGCCGATCGGGATCGCGCGTGGGACGCCATGGTCTCCATGCTCGGCAAGATTTGCCGCGCGGCGGCGGAAGAGGGATTGACCGTCGCCTTGGAAACCCTGGTGGACAAGCCGTACCGCCTGGTCACGAGCTTGGAATCACTGGGTGCCGCGCTTTCGGATGTGGGCGAGCCGAATCTTGGCGCAACCATCGACACGGGTACCGTCGTCCGCAACGGCGAGGACATCGACGCGTACCTGTCCCGTTTCGGTAGCGAGTTGGGGTACGTGCACCTCACGAACCTCAACCGCGACATATTTGCCCATCTGGCCTGGGGGGACCGGCTGGGCGGTCTGGACCCGCAAGACCTGTTGCGCCGGTTTGCATGCGCCGGCTACACGGGGGACGCGGCGCTGGAAATGACCAAGCCCTCATATTTCGAAAGGCCGCGGGACGTGCTCTCGCGCGCACTGACAACCTTGAGAGGATGTGAATGTTGATGCTGATTCAAGCTCTGCTTGCCGGCCTCGTGGTCGGAATCTCGAAGATGGATTACTTCTTCGGCTACAACATGCTCAATCGACCGATCGTCGAAGGCGCCCTCATGGGCCTTGTCCTAGGCGATCCCGTGACGGGTACGATCATCGGAGCCACGCTGGAGATCGTCTTTTTGGGTTCGTTCCCCGTCGGGGCGGCCGTCTCGCCCGATGGCGGTACCGCTGCGGGCGTTTCGACTGCGTTCGCCATCATCACCGGTGCCGGCGCGGCCGTGGGCACCGCGTTCGCCGTGCCGCTGGCGCTCCTGGGCGGCTTCGCGTTCGTGCTTTGCAAGTTCATCAACAACGCTTTCGCCGAGGCCATGAAGGCGCAGCTCGCGAAGGATAACGACAAGGCCGCCCGTGCGCTCTTCTGGGCCGGCAGCTGGATCGGAACTTTCGGCCTGTACTTCCTCATCGGCTTTCTGGGCGTCTTCTTCGGCAGCTCCGCGCTCGAGGCGGCCGTCGCCGCCATCCCCACGCAGGTCATCAACGGCCTCGCTTCCGGCGGCAACCTGCTTCCCGCCGTAGGCTTCGCGCTCCTGCTCACGATGATCATGGACAAGAAGCTTGCCCCCTGGTTCTTCATCGGCTTCATTCTTGCTGCCTACCTGCAGCTCCCCGTCATCGCGGTAACGCTTCTGGCGACCTTCGCCGTCGCGCTCATCATCTTTGCCCGCGATGAGAAGACTTCTGCCGCTTCGACTGTGGATATGGGTGATGACAATGAGTTCTAACGAGACCACGACCGGCAAGCTCACCGATGCCGACCTTCGTCAGATCTACGGCCGCTATGTCCACCTCAACGGCATGAACGATTATCCCGGCCAGATGCACGCGGGCTTCACCTACGCGATGATCCCCGCCCTCAAGAAGATCTACGCCGACAACAAGGAGAAACGCGTCGAGGCCTATACCCGCCACATGAGCGAGTACTTCAACGTGACCCCGTACGTGGGCGGCCTGCCGCTCGGCGTCGTCCTCGCCATGGAGGAGCAGAACGCCCAGGATCCCGACTTCGACACCTCGACCATCACGGGCATCAAGACCGCCCTCATGGGACCGCTCTCCGCCATCGGCGACACGGTGTTCCATGCCACGCTGCGCGTCATCGCCACCGCCGTGGTCATCTCCATGGCGTCCGCGGGCAACATCGCCGGCCCCATCCTGTTCATGCTGATCTTCAACATCCCCCAGTTTATCACCCGCTGGGTGACCCTCAAGAGCGGCTATCGGATGGGCACCAAGCTGCTCGAGCAGGCGGAGTCCTCCGGCATCATGGAGAAGATCTCCTATGCCGCCTCCGTGATCGGACTCGCCGCCATCGGCGCCATGACCGCGTTCAACGTGAACCTCACGACCGCGCTCACCATTCCCAACGCCGCCGGTGGCGACCCCACTATGGTTCAGGCTCTCTTCGACACCGTTTGCCCCAAGATCCTGCCGCTCTGCCTGGTCCTTTTGTGCTACTGGCTGATCGGCAAGAAGAAGGTCAACGTCGTTCCGCTGCTGCTCGGTCTGCTGATCGTGGGCGTCGCCCTCAGCATGCTCGGCATTATCGCCTAAGGTTTGCGAGGAGGATCGGACTATGGATATGAATCGTTCGGAGAAGCGGGTCGCGATCCTCGGTGCGGGAAAGATCGGAAGAGGGGTCGTGGGACTCCTCTTCTCCCGCGCGGGATACCGCCTGTACCTGTATGACATGTACATGGAGGGCATGAGGCAGCTTGAGGCACAGGGCTACTACGAAGCGCGCGTGACCGACGGCCACGACGTCGACGAGCGCTACCGCATCGATGGCTTCTCTATCGTTGACAGCTCGGAAGACGACGAGATCGTCGAGCTGCTCCAGGACGTCGACATCGCGGCGTGCTGTGTGTACGAGGGGGCGTTTGCGAGCATCGCCCATGTCGTCGCCCGGGCCATCGAGGCTCGCGTGGCGAGTGGCTGCGAGCGCGACCTCAACGTGCTTTTGTGCGTGAACGCTCTCGGCGCGCCGGCCAAGGTGTCGGATCTTATCCTCTCAGAGCTCGGCGAGGCCGGTGCCGCGTACTTCGATGCCCATGTGGGCGTGTGCCAGGTCATGGTGCTCGCCGCTGGCATCCCCAGCGAGGCGGGAGCGAACCCGTGGCAGGTCGTGGTATCGGCGAATCCCGGTCTCGAGATCGACGCCGATGCCTGGAAGGGGGAGCGGCTTGCGGTTGACGGCGTCGTGTACGCGACCGGCGCGCAAGGGCTCATCTATCGCAAGGTCTACTGCGGCAACATGCGCCACGCGATGGCCGGCTTCATGGGCCGCATGGCGGGCCTCGAGTACATCTGCGACTGCCATCGCGACCCGTGGATTCGCACGAACATCGTGGGTGCCTTCGAGGAGGCGCACGCGGCGGTACTGCAGGAGTACGACTACGACGCCGACGAGGACGCCGAGTGGGTGGACTTCATCACGGCAAAGCTCGACGCCGACGTTCGCGACCCGGTGGAGCGCGTCATCGCGAAGATGGACGAGAAGCTCTCCCGCGAGAACCGTTTCGTCGGGCCGGCGCTCATGTGCCTGGACCACAGAATCGTGCCGTTTTACCTGGCGCGCGGTATCGCATACGGTCTCGCGTGCCTTGCACGCGAGCGCGATGTGGAGCTCGAAGACGCCGCCGTCTGTGCATTCGCCAAAGAGGTGTGCGGCCTTACCGATGACGACTGGATTCTGCTCGATCTCGTTGTCAAGCAGTATGCAGATATAGCACGTAGATAAACCTTTTGGATTGGAATGAGGAACCTATGAAAGCAAAGACAGCCGTCCTGACGGCAGTTGAGCAGGCCGAGGTCATCGATCGCGAGCTTCCCGAGCTCGGCGACCACGACGTGCTCGTCAAGGTGGATGCGAACAACATCTGCACTTCCGAGTACGGAGCCTTCAACGGGGCCCGCAAGCGCCCGCTTCCCCTGACGTTCGGTCACGAGTGGGCCGGAACCGTCATGGAGGTCGGCGCCCAGGTCGAGAGCGTGAAGGTGGGCGATTACGTTGCGAGCGGCTACCAGTACGACCCGTATTCCGAGCCCAGCCGCGAGGGCCGCACGAGTGAGTGCACCAAGCTCCAGAGCGCTGACCATCCCAACCCGGACGGGTATTTTGGCAACGCCGGCTGCGCGAACTACGCGGTCGCCAAGGAGGTCGCCTGCTACAAGATCGACGAGGGCATCGATCCTTCCGTGGCGGCCCTGCTGGAGCCTCTGGGCACCTGCTGCGCCGGCTTCCGCCGCTTCGGCGTAAGCTATGGCGATACCGTCGTGGTTATCGGCGCTGGCACCATGGGCATCTTGAACGCACTTGTTGCCAAGGCGCATGGTTGCCGCGTGCTCATCACTGAGATGATGCCCAAGAAGCTTGAGGCGGCCCGCCGCCTGGGCCTCGAGGCCATCGACGTCTCCGCCTGCGACCCGGTCGAGAAGGTCAAGGAGCTCACCGGCGGCAAGGGCGCCGACGGCGTCATCATCGCGGTGGGTGCCTCCGGCGCATACGCCCAGGCGCTCGAGATGGCCAAGGAGAAGCGCGCCCATCTGCTTATCTTCGCGGCGGGCTACCCTGCGCCCACGTGGAGTCTCGACCCCAACACCATCCACTATCGCCGTATGGTCATCGTGGGTAGCTACGGCGCCGACGCCCAGGATTTCCGCGAGGCGGCGGCCATGATCAACATGGGCGTGGCCGATTTCTCCGAGCTTGTTGAGGAGAAGCTCCCGCTCTCTCAGATTCAGCATGCGTTCGAGCGCGCGTGCGAGCCCGGTATGTTCCGTATCAGCGTCCAGTGCCAGGAGGCGTAATCGATTATGCGTTACAAGACTATGAAGAAATCCGGCCAGAAGGTTTCCGAGATCACGGTCGGTACATGGGCCATTGGCGGCAAGAACAGCATGGGGGGCGGTTACGGCGAGATCGATGACGACCAGTCCGTTGAGGCGATTCGTGCCATGATCGCAGGCGGCGTGAACCTTATCGATACCGCCCCTATTTACGGCGAGGGCCACTCCGAGGAAGTTGTTGGCCGAGCGGTCGAGGGAATCCGAGATCAGGTGCTCATTGCCACGAAGTACGGTTCCTACATTGAGGATGGCAAGGGCGTCCACTGCAGCCGTCCCGATTCGGTGCTGCGCGAGTTTGACGACTCTCTGCGTCGTCTGGGCACCGATTACGTAGATATGTATCTCATGCATTGGCCGGACGACCTGGGTACGCCCATCGAGGACACCATGGCGTGCGTCAATAAGCTTAAAGAGCAGGGATCCGTAAAGATGCTCGGACTGTGCAACTCCGATCGTGCCCTCATCGAGCGTGCCTCCGCTGTGGCGGACCTCGACATCGTCCAGCTTCCTTTTTCCATGGTGAATCAGTCGGCTATCGCTGATCTCAAGTGGTGCGAGGAGCATGACATCGATGTCATGACCTGGGGCTCGCTCGGCGCCGGCATTCTCACCGGATCTGTCCGCGAAAAGCCCGTTTTCGACGAGAAGGACTTCCGCGCGACCTTCTATCCCTTCTATCGCGAGCCGATGTTCTCCAAGATTCAGGAGTTCCTGAAGACTATGGACGCGCTCAGCGAGAAGTATGGGAAGCCCCTTGCACAGATTGCTATTAATTGGAGCACGCAGAAGAGTTTCGTGACCACGGCACTCACCGGCGTTCGCAAGGTCGAAGAGGCGGTTGAGAACTGCGCCGCCTTCGACTGGCAGCTTTCCGATGAAGATATCGCGACGCTTGATGCGGAGCTTGAGCGACTGGAGATCACCGAGGCGGTGGCGTAAGGACGCTTCCGTTCGCCGTTGCGGTGGGGTGCCGTATGGCTGCGGCTGTGCGGCACCTTTTCTTATGTGACGCAATGTATGAGGTTATAGACCAAATAATGTCACGTGCGGGCATGCCATCGACCATCCCAGCGGCGTACTGTGTGATGGGGAAACGAGTGGTAGACTCCCAGATAAGGGATATCGGGGGGGGGGCGTCTCAAAAAGCTCTTGCCGCCCTATCGTGCTTTCGTTTTGGCCTGTTGTTCGAGGGTGGATGTGAGACTGATGGAAACCCCTTTGTACCAGCGGATATACGATGATATCAAGCGCTCCGTCGACGAGGGGGAGTATGCGCCGGGAAGCAAGATCCCCACGGAGGTCGAACTTGCGGAGCGATACTCGGTCAGCCGTATCACGGTCCGTCGCGCTATCGAGGATCTGAGCACCGCCGGCATACTGATTAAGCGACGTGGGTTGGGGACCTTCGTGTGCGCACCGCGCATGCGTCGCAAGTTGTTACAGGGGGGCCTTCCCGAAAGTTTCACCCATATTTGCGAGAAGAGCGGGCGCGTCCCCGGTGCCAAGTTGATTGATCGTGAGATCGTGGTTCCGCGTTCAGATGAGAAGCAGTTTTTCGGGCTGGGCGAGGACGACCTGGTTCTGCACATCCAGCGCGTCCGCACTGCTGACGGGCAGCCAGTGTTTGAGGAGAACATGTATCTGTCTTATTCCTCCAACAAGGAGCTCGCGACGCTTGAGCTGGGAGAGGAATCGATCTACGGGCTTATGGACGGCCTATATGGAAGGCGGCCGGTCAAGAACGCGCGCGTGCTCGTGGAGTCCGTGGGGGCATCGAGCACGCGGGCGATGCGCTTGCAGATCTCGGCGGGAGAGCCGATGCTCTACATAACGACCTACGCGCTCGACCAAAACGATGAACCCATCTATATCGGTCGTCAGTATTTCATAGGGTCGCGCTACATGCTGGACTTGTAGGCGGTGCATCCGTCAAGCGATGTCTTTGGGGCTGCTGATCTGATTAACGGGCGCCGTTCGAAAGCTCGCTTCTGGCTAGGGCGTGATAGATGGGATGCCGTTTTTTGTGCTGCCGGCTTGTATTCGCGCTCTGCCAAGCGTGCTTTTCGGTTGTGCTGGCGTTTTACTTGCTGCCTGAGCGCACCTGTCTTGTAATGCGGTTTGACCTGCGCGAGCGCCCATGCTGTGCGGGTGGCTGGGCTCGTGCTCCTGGGATCGGGGTGTTTCCCATGGTGTGGCATGGGGCATCTTGGCGGAGATTGCAGCTTTCGCTGGGGAAAGCGCCCTCTCATGTCGGGCGGTTGCCGATGCGCCGGGATTGAGGAGCTTGCCGCTCGTCGGCCATGAACGAGGGCGGGCGTGCCAAAGGGGACGTACCCTTTTGGCATGGCGCGCCCGCTTCATGTTGAGGCGAAGCAACCTCCCACCACCCATATCGAGCGCGCGGGCGCTGCGGTTCGTCCAGATGGGCGGGCGGCAGCGCCCGTTTCGCTTTGCACGCGAAGGCGCGTGGCGCTGTGATGTAT
>DBFEBE010000083.1:0-2681 GCA_048318985.1 Collinsella sp. | reverse complement strand
CGGTGATGAGCTCGATCTGGTTTCGCAGGTCGAGCAGGCGGTTGTTCACCGGGGTGGCAGAGAGCATGAGCACCTTCGTGCGCTGGCCCGACTTGATGACGTCCTCGATGAGGCGCGTGTAGCGGTCGGTCTTGTCCGCGTCGGTGCTCTTGTTCCTGAAGTTGTGGCTCTCGTCGATGACGAGGAGGTCGAAGTGGCCCCAGCGCAGGTGCTCGAGGTCCACCTCGCCGCTCATGCCGTGGTAGCGCGACAGGTCGGTGTGGTTGAGCACCGTGTAGCTGAAGCGGTCGTCGGCCAGCGGGTTGCGGTCGTCGTTGTCCTGCGTCCACAGGGTCCAGTTGTCCCGCAGGCGCTTCGGGCACAGCACGAGGATGCGGTCGTTGCGCTCCTGGTAGTACTTCATGACGGCGAGCGCCTCGTAGGTCTTGCCCAGGCCCACCGAGTCGGCGATGATGCAGCCCTTGTACTTCTCCAGCTTGCGGATGGCGCCCACGACGGCGTCCTTCTGGAAGTCGTAGAGCTTGCTCCAGACCACGGACTCCTCGAACTTGAGGCCGGGGCGGATGCCGTTGTCCTCGTCGTCCTCCATGAAGTCGCGGAACAGGTGGTACAGGGTCAGGAAATAGATGAACTCGGGCGGGTTCTCGCGGTAGAGCGTCTCGACCTGGGCGGCCACCTGCGCGGTGACCTCCTCGACCATGGCAGGGTTGTCCCAGACCGACTCGAACATCATCTTGAGGCCGACGGCCTCGGTCGCGTTCTCGAAATGGCTCACGCAGGTCACGGTTCCCGGACGGCGCTCGTAGCCGAGGCCCTCCTGCGTGAAGTTCGCGGCGGCGCCCATGAAGGCGTGGTCGTCGCCGGATGGGTTCTCCACCACGTAGGTGCCGCCCGGCTGAATGGCGCCGGACGTCTTGGCGGACTTGAAGACGCCCTTCTCGCGGATCCACTCGGCGCATTCGCGGGCGAGCGCGCGTTGGTTTAGGTTGTTGCGCAGCGTGAGCTCGAGCCCCGAGCCGCCGACGCCGACCTCGCGCGCGCGGCGGGCTACCTCGAACTCGCGCGGCTCCTTCGAGTCGGCCATGCGCTTGATGAAGGTGGGCTCGCTGAACAGGAAGCGCACCTCGTCGACCTTGGAGAGCTCCTCTTTGAGCTCCCCGTAGGCGAACACGGTGAAATACGAGCTGATTATCGACAACTTCGCGCCGTCGTCGATGGATTCGCCGAGGGCGTCTCCCAGGCGCTCCGCGCCGACGTTGCTTAGCGACTTCACGCCTCTATGCCCCCTTTTTCGCGAGCTCTTCGATCATGCAGGTGCGCACGAAGGCGGAGAAGCTCATGCCCCGCAGGGCCGCCTCCTCCTTCGCCGCGTCGCGCAGGGTGTCGGGGATGCGCAGGGTCACGGAGACCTGGTCGCCGTCCACCAGGAAGCTTCTGATCTCGGTCTCGTCGGGATTGCTCTTGATGAGCTCCTTGTAGCTGTCGGGCATCTGCGCTCCCATCGCTCGAAATGCAATACAAATGCGTTTGCAGCATTATAACGCGACGGCACGCGGCGGCACTGGGAATGCGAGGACAGCCGATGTCCAGGCTTTATATGAGCGCGGACGGCGATGGACGCCCTGATCGGGCTTGGATGGCCGCTTTCGTTCGGGTCCTCATCTCTCGTTTTCGCGAGGTTTGGCGTTTGCCCATTCCTCGGCGTAGAGAACCTCGTTCTGAGCCTCCAAGATTCGCGCGGCGTCGCCGATGCGCTCGGCGCACCTCTCACTTATCGACTTCAGGGCCAGAATCCCCTCGACGTCGAGCGGGTCCAGCTGGTCGGCATGCGCCAGGGACTCGAGCAGCTGGTCCAGGCCCCTCGCCAGCCTCCCGGCATCGCACACGGCATCGATGAGCTCGATGCGCTCCAACTTCTCTTCGTGGCTCAACATCAGCTCGCCTCCTTCTCTCAACGGACGTGTCGCGCAGCACCGTAGCCGTTCCATGCGGAGAACCATCTCGCCGCCCGCGGTCCCGTGCGCATATCGGCCGCAAGCGGCACGGGAAAGCCGTCCGTCCCGACTCATGCCGCGGCGCCGCGACTCGGGAACCCGCCTCCGTCCCCGCCACGACGTCGTCGTCAATCCCCGCGGGAGCCCAGCAACCGCCGATGGGCCGCATCCCATGCCCGGAGGGTCTCGGCGCCCACGCCGGATTCCATGCCGCACGCCTGCGCCCCTTTGATCCGAATACCCGCCCCGGCGCTCCTTGGACGCGCAGGGTCGCACGCCGGCAGGCGGCCAGCAAGGGCCGCGACACTTTTTCGGGTTCTTCGCCCCATGCGCTCCGCGCGCGAACAACGCGAAAAACTGCCGTCGGGAGACTTCTATTTCCATGCCCGACTTCGCTTCCTCCCTTGCAGGCACGCCCGCGCTGCATGCGACTCACGCGGCGCAAGGCACGCCACAGGGGCGGGCCTCAGAGTCTAAGGAGCAAGACATGAACGACATGAAGGAAAAGGCGATGGGCGCGGTCAAGGCCTTCCTCGAGCGCAAGGGCTACGAGATCGTCGACGAGGCCTGGCAGGGACCCGAGGGCATCGGCGGGATCGACCTCGTGGCGGTGGACGAGGACGGGACCCTGGTCTTCGTCGACGCCACGGTCCGGATCGGGACGGACGGCTTCCCCGAGGCCCACAG
>DBFEBE010000082.1:0-77669 GCA_048318985.1 Collinsella sp. | reverse complement strand
CTGTTGCACCCCAGCACGAAGCGGGAACGCGCCCGCGGAGGCCCATCCGAAGCTCGGTGCGTCCGCCCCGCATGCGTCTCCCTGGACCCGGTGGCCACATCACTGGACCAGAAAAGCAAGGGAACGCCAGCGGAGCCATCTTTTTTTGCTTCAAGCTGATGAGTGATATAGGAAGGCGCTGGTTATCTGCTATACTTTCACGCGCTGTCCCCATCGTCTAGCGGCCTAGGACGCCACCCTTTCAAGGTGGATATCACGGGTTCGAATCCCGTTGGGGGCACCATCGACCGCTCAAGCCCGGGTATCCCTCGCGGATCCCGGGCTTTTTTACTCTAGCCGGGGCCAGAGCGCGGCGAAACGTATGTGCAGCGAGACCCGCGGTCGGCTCTTCGCAAGCACCGCGCAGATGAGCCCAAGGCGGCGCGCCCCGTCTCCAAGTTAGGTTAGCCTTACTTACTGTGAAGGATATTTGAACTTTTAGGAATCATTCCCAATATGCTTCTTAACCGGATTCATTTGAGCATAATGAGGTTGTCACAACGCGGATGCATCTCTTAAACTGCTACGCGCCAAATGCCATATGATCGGAGGATCAACATGAAGTTCGTTTGCCCCGTTTGCGGTTACGTTGAGGAGTTCGACGGCGAGGAGCTGCCCGCCGATTACAAGTGCCCCCAGTGCGGCGTCTCTGGCGACCGCTTCACCAAGGTCGTCGAGGGTGAGATGAGCTGGGCCGCCGAGCACATCGTGGGCGTTGCTCACGAGGAGGGCGTCTCCGAGGACATCATCATGGACCTGCGCGCCAACTTCGAGGGCGAGTGCACCGAGGTCGGTATGTACCTGGCCATGGCCCGCGTTGCTCACCGCGAGGGCTACCCCGAGATCGGCCTGTACTGGGAGAAGGCCGCGTACGAGGAGGCCGAGCACGCTTCCAAGTTCGCCGAGCTCCTGGGCGAGGTCGTGACCACCTCCACCAAGAAGAACCTCGAGATGCGCGTTGAGGCCGAGAACGGCGCCACCGCCGGCAAGTTCGACCTCGCCAAGCGCGCCAAGGCCGCCGGCCTCGACGCCATCCACGATACCGTGCACGAGATGGCCCGCGACGAGGCCCGTCACGGCAAGGCCTTCGCCGGCCTGCTGCAGCGCTACTTCGGCTAAACCCCGAGCACGCGCCCGCAAACCCCTGGTTATGCAAACGGGAGGTCCGCACCATGCGGGCCTCCCGTTTCTATTGCCCCGAAACGCAGAAGGCGCCGCTCTCCACGTCCTCGCAGGTCGTAGTCCCACGCGCAGGCGCATCGACGCCTCCTGCAAACCCTCGCATGCAATGCCCGAAATCCATCCGCAGGCCGCAGGTCCGCGGCTCCGCTATACCGACCGACGGGCGTTCGCCGCCTCCCGATCAAGGACGACCGCCTCCACACCGATAGAGCCCCGATGGCAGCATCCCCCTACCCCGCCGGGCGCTCCTCGCCCTCGATGCCGCGCACGGTTTGGAGCAGCTTCAGGCGGAGTATGCGCTGGCGCGCGTCGAACGACTTGCTGCGGATCCTGAGGCGCAGGCCCATCGCATGCGAGACGTCGACCACGAGCTGCTTGAACAGGTGCTCTTGAACGAGATCTTCGTACCACACGTTGATGATAGTCATGCCCGTTCCTACGACCTTGTTCTGCCTTCGGTCATCCCGACCGACCTGCTCCAGGGAATGGAATGCGCGACCCTTGTATTCAAGGCCCAGGCCCGCCTCGGGAAATGCCACATCGACATAGCGCGCCCCGTCAGCGGTCGCCACTCGATGGTTGAGCGACACCGGGCCGAGGCCGTAGCCGCCGAAGCGCCTGGGAAAGGTAAGCAACGCGCACAAGACGGTCTCCATCGGGGAGTTTGACCCATCCCGCACGAGCGAGAGGGCCTCACGGGCCTTCCCTATTCCGGCACAGCCTGCTCGGCTTGCCACCATGCGTTCGATCTTCGCAACTGACGTCATGCTCTCGGCTGTATTGGTCAGGCCGTCCCACGAGTCATCCAGGACGTAGGTCCCGCACAGCTCGTAACCGATCACCGCCAGGTCGACCACATCAAGGTCGCGCCGGGCGGCAAGGTCGCAGAACAGAAACTCGGGCCCCGTGACGAGCAGGTCGTCATTCACCACGATAAACGATCGACGGGGATTCCTCCCCGACCTCCGATGCACGATGACATCGCTTCGATGCCGACCGCCCGCAGCGTTCGCCAGCATCACATGCACGGGCCTCCGCTTCACGCCAGAATGGAGCAAGACGTCGTCGAAAAACGGCAGAGGCGTCAAACCGCAGCCGGACAGGCTACCCGTACGCGGACACTCCAGAAGCTTGGGAAGCAGGCGTCCGCTCGAACGCAGGAGCTCCAATGCAGACCTATCGCAAATGCAGACCCTCATAATGTCTCGGTTTCAGTTCATGTTTCAGGGTTTGGTCAATTTACCCTGATATCGCGTCGCTATTCATTAGATTCAGCGCACTCTGTCGTCGCCCAGCAGGTCTGGCACGACATGCAGCTTCGAAAATTGAACATCTGTCGCCCAACATGCATACGATGGGAGGAGCGCGACGCGTTGAACCCAAGCCTCCGCGCGCGCAGCGGCGCGATATCCGCTCTATTTGACCATGAGCTGGGAATCCAGGCACCGTAGATCTCGCCGAAGCGGAAGTGCCGTCGATATTCGCCGCCAATGCCAATCGAATCGAAGCCCGTCTCCACCCGTCGCAGCACCGATCTGCAGTACCTCGATGACATATCGCAAAAAACAGGCCCCAGAGCATAAGCTCCGAGGCCTGCGCGCATGCTTGGAACTAGCCGGCGCGATAGACCGGCACGTCCTTAGGCGGATTAGTAGCGGTTGCGGTTGCCGCTGAAGCCGCCGCGGCCGCCGCGGTCGTCACGACCGCCGAAGCCACCACGGCGATCGCGGTCGCCGCCGCGCCCGCCGAAGCCAGAGCGCGGAGCGCCGTAGGAGCCATGGCTGCGATCGCCGCCGCGGTCGAAGCCACCACGGCCGCCGCGATCGAAACCGCCACGGCCGCCGCGGTCACCGCCGCGGTCGAAGCCGCCACGACCACCGCGGTCACCGCCGCGGTCGAAGCCGCCGCGGCCCCCACGGTCGCCACCGCGTCCGCCGCGGTCTCCGCCTCGACCGCCGCGGTCGAAGCCGCCACGGCCGCCGCGGTCGTCACGGCCGCCACGCGGGCCGCGATCCTCGTCGAGGCCCAGGGCGACGAGTGGGTCGATGACCTGGTCGAGCTCATCGAGGAGCTGCTGGGCGGTCTCGGCGGAGAGCTGGGCGACGAGCTTCTTGCGCTTGTTGCCCTGAGCCTCAGCCATCTCGACGGCATTCTCGCTCGCGAGGACGACGACCTTGCGCATGTCCTCGTCCTCGGGCTCGATGCGACCGACGATGTCGCTCTTCTCGGCTTCCTTCAGGATCTCGTTGAGCTCGCGCAGGCGCATGCCCATGAGATCGGACATCTCCTTCTGCTCCATCTTGGGCTTGAGCTCAAGGAGCTTGAGGGCGCGGATGAGGATGGCAGTGCGCTCGGCCTCGGCCTCGGCCTCCTTGGCGAGCTGGGCACGGCGGTTGCGCAGCAGGCGGGCGGCACGATTCACCTTGTCGAACAGCTGGTCGTCGAGGTCCATGGGGGCCTCGTCCTTCTTCTCGGCCTCGGTCTCGGCGGAGGCGACGATCTCGCCCGCCTCGACGACCTCGGCGGTCTCGGTCTCGGTAACGTTCTCGATGGTCTCGGTCTCGGTCATGGTCTCTTCGATCTCGCTGTTCTCAAACATGCGTTCCTCCTGCGCCCGCGGCGCTCTTTCGGCGGCGCCCTCACACGTTCACGCGCCGCATCTCACATAATCGGGCCTTCCGGCCGGACAGTTAGTTTAGGGTCGGGCATCCCTGCCGACGTGCAGAAACCGTGCCTCCATAAAACGTGCGCCAACGAGGGCCGACGGCGGAGGCCGACGATGCGCACTCTGCCGTCGAGCATCCCGCGCCGATCCGGGGCTCACCGGCTCCTACGACTGGCGGTAATGGGCGAAGAAGTCCGCCAGGTCCTCCATCGACTCCTGCAGCACGCCCATGCGAGGCAGGTACACGATACGGAAATGGTCCGGCTCGCCCCAGTTGAAGCCGCCGCCGCGGGTGATCAGAATCTTCTTCTCGTGCAGCAAGTCGAGCGCGAACTGCTCGTCGTCGGTGATGTTGAACTTCTTGACGTCCATCTTGGGGAAGATGTAGAACGCCGCCTTGGGCTTGACGGCGGTGATGCCGTCGATGGCGTTGAGCGCCTCGTAGACGTAGTTGCGCTGCTCGTACACGCGCCCGCCGGGGCGGATGTACTCGTTGACGCTCTGGTAACCGCCCAGCGCCGTCTGCACGATGGATTGCGCGGGCACGTTGGAGCACAGGCGCATGTTGGAGAGCATGTTGATGCCCAAGATGAAGTCGCGCATGCAGCGCTTGTTGCCGGACAGGATCATCCAGCCAACGCGATAGCCGCAGATCATGTGGCTCTTAGACAGGCCCGAGAACGTGACGCACGGCAGGTCGGGCGCGAGGCTCGCGATCGAGATGTGCTGGTATCCGTCCATGATGAGGCGGTCGTAGATCTCGTCGGAGAAGATCATGAGCTGGTGCTTGCGGGCGATCTCGACGATGCCCTCCAGGATCTCCTTGCTGTAGACCGCGCCGGTGGGGTTGTTGGGGTTGATGATGACGATGGCCTTGGTGCGGCTCGTGACCTTCTTCTCGATGTCATCCAGATCGGGGTTCCACTCGTTCTGCTCGTCGCAGATGTAGTGGACGGGGTTGCCGCCCGCGAGCGTGACGCAGGCGGTCCACAACGGGTAGTCCGGGCTGGGGATGAGGATCTCGTCGCCGTCCTCGATAAGCGCGTGCATGGCGAGCTGGATGAGCTCGGACACGCCGTTGCCGGTGTAGATGTGCTTCATGTCCACGCCGGGGATGTTGCGCAGCTGCGCGTACTGCATGATCGCCTTGCGGGCGGCGAACAGGCCGCGGGAGTCCGAGTAGCCCTCGCACTCGGTGAGCTGCTGGCGCATGTCGAAGACGACCTCGTCGGGCGCGCGGAAGCCGAAGGGAGCCGGATTGCCGATGTTGAGTTTGAGGATGCGGGCGCCGTCCTCCTCCATGCGGCTCGCCTCGTCGACGACGGGACCGCGGACATCGTAGAGGACGTTATCGAGCTTGGATGACTTCTTGAACTCGCGCATGGGGGCACTCCTTTGCGTTTCGCGGGCAGTAAGGACGTCTTCGGAGCCGTCGGGCGACGACGCCGCAGAGATGGCGGCGGCGGGCCGCCCCGCAGCTCGCTCCTCGAGGGGACGGAGGCGCCCGGCGGCTGGCACGCCCAGGTGGCCAGGGCTCTCATCGCACCGGTCGCGCATCGGCCCCTCGCCCGCCGCGAGCCAGCGCTCGCGCACGTCGAGGACGCGGGCGAGCAGCGCCATCACGTCGGCTCGGGGCAGGGTCTTGCCGCTCACATACTGGCTGACCTGGCTCTTTCCGAGCCTTCCACCCAGCTCGCCCGCGACGCGTATGACATCGGCCTGCTTGAAGCCCGCCTCTGCCATCGCATCCACTAGGCGCCCTGCAAAGGTATCGTCGGCCATGGCGCTCCACCTCCAGAAGTTCAATTTCTGTAAGATATTGAACTACTATCCCTGCTCAAAAGGTTCAGAGTTCAATTTTTGGCAGTCTAGCACACTTTGAATTGAACTCCATGGAGATTCCGAGCTGTTCGTCGAAGGGGGTGCAGCATGGGTGCGCGCAGCGCGCACAGCCGCCCGAGGCCCAAGAGCGGGCGCGGCGCGCATATCCCGCCGCGCCCGCAGGACGGAACCGCCCGCAGCCGCCATGCGCCGGGGCGCCGGCGCCCCGGCATGGTCCCGGCGGCTCGAAACGCGAACGCTCCCCGAGCAACCGTGTGCCCGGGGAGCGTTCGTCCTTCCGTGTCCGCCATGCGCTCATACGGCCAACGAGCTGACCGTCGCGCTCGGGCGCGCGTGCGCCTAGAACTCCCCGACGCGACGGACCTCGGTCTCCAAATCGACACCGAACTGCCGCTTGACCTCGGCCTGGATATGCTCGATGAGGCCGTTGACGTCCGCAGCCGTCGCGCCGTCGGCGTTGACCACGAACCCGCAGTGCTTCTCCGACACCTGGGCGCCACCGACCCGTGCGCCGCGCAAGCCGGCATCCATGATGAGCTTCCCGGCGAAGTACCCTTCCGGGCGCTTGAACGTCGAGCCCGCGCTCGGCATCTCGAGCGGCTGCTTCTCCTCGCGCCGACACTGGAAATCGTCCATCGCCGAACGGATCTGCTCGGGCGCGTCCGGGGCCAGCGAGAACGTAGCGGAAAGGACGATCAGGCCCTCGTCGTGCACGCGGCTCTTCCGGTAGCCCATGGCGAGCTCGTCGCGGGCGAACGTGCGGACGCGCCCCGAGGCGCGCGGCCCGTCGGGCAGCTCGGGACCGGGGACGTAGGCCTCGATGGACTCAAGGACGTCGGAGGTCGAGCCGCCGTATGCGCCGGCGTTCATGAAGCACGCGCCGCCGACCGTGGCGGGGATGCCCCAAAGCGGCTCCATGCCGGACAGGCCGGCGTCAGCCGCCGCGATGGCCACGTCGCGGAGCAGCGCACCCGCCTGCGCGCGCACGCGGGGACCCTCGACCTCGATGGCGGCGAGGTTCTCGCGCAGCAGGACGACGACGCCGCGCACGCCGCGGTCGCCCACGAGCAGGTCGCTACCGTTGCCGACCACCAGGACGGGAACCCGCCCCATCGCGCAGACGTCGAGGACGCGCACGAGCGCCTCGGGGGTCTCCGGAGTCACGAGCACGTCGGCGGGACCGCCGATCTTGAAGGTGGTGTGCGCCCGCATGGGCTCGCTCATCACCACGTTGTCCTCGCCCGCCGCCATGGCCAGAGCGGAAAGGAGGCTGGGGTCGAAGCTGTCGAACTCGTGCATGTGGGCACCGCCTTACCGTGTCTCGAAAGTAGGTTCGCGTTGAATATACCCCAGGAGCGCGCCCCTCCGCAGCCGATACGCCTCTCTTCGCGATCGGGAGGAATTCTCCCCATTTCGGGCTTGAAGGCGGCGAAGCCAGCCGTGAGGAGAGCGGGCGCGGGCCACCGCCCCTCGGAGCGCACGGCCCGCACGCCGTCGGCGGGTCCATGAAGGACCGCCTATATATGTTGCATATTTGGTCACATACACCCGGTCGCCGGTTGCCCTTGTTGCGCGGACTCCCGTGGGTGTATAGTCGCGCTGTATGTTTCATGGTTGGGTGAAATTCCCTACCGGCGGTGATCGATGGTGAAGCCATCGCGAGCCCGCGACCCGCGCAAGCGGCTGATCCGGTGAGAATCCGGAGCCGACGGTACAGTCCGGATGAGAGAAACGCGAGGTCATCCTTATGAACAACCATATCGACAGCAGGCGCATCGCCCTCACCGCCCTCTTCACGGCGGCCTCCCTCATGGCGAGTTTCGTCCAGATCCCCATCTTCCCCGCGGCGCCCTGGCTCATGTACGACCCCTCCGGCATCATCTGCCTCATCGCCGCCATGGCGTTCGGTCCCAAACTTGGATGCGCCGTCGCCGTCATCAGCTGGATCCCGCGCATCCTGCTCGACCCCATCGGGGCGCCCATGGGCATCCTGTCCACCTGCGCCCTCGTGATTCCCGCCGCGCTCGCCTACCGCGCGCGGCGCACGCGCGCCGCCTCGATCGCCGGCATGGCCATGGGCGCCGTGCTCTCCATCGCGATCGCCTGCGCAATGAACCTCGTGGTCACACCGTTGTACACGGCCGTGAGCGTCGCCGATGTCGCCGCGATGATCATCCCGGTGCTGCTTCCCTTCAACGCGCTGAAGATGGCCATCAACGTCACTGCGGGCCAGATGCTCCTCGCGCCCTGCTTGCGCGTCGTGGACGCAGGGGCCCCGCAGACCTCCGCCCGTTCGGCACGCTAGGCCCCATCGAGCCGAAACGGACCCGCAACCACCATGCACGACGCCAATCGCCCCGATATGCCGCAAGCCGCCTCCGTGCGCGCCGGCGCCGCCGCACGCGATGCCGCCCCGCACGGCGCCGGCGCGTGCCCGCCATGCGGCGGCGACGTCATCCCGCATGGCAGCCTCGTCCAGCAACGCTCCCCGCTCGTGGGCGATCGCGGCCCTGACGCCGGCGCGCATGCTCCCCTCATCGAAGTCGCCGAGGCGTCGTGCTCCTACCCCGGAGCGGCCCGTCCCGCGCTCGACCGCGTGTGCCTGCACGTGATGCCCGGCGAGCGGATCTGCGTGCTCGGCGGCAACGGATCGGGTAAATCCACGCTGCTCCAGCTCATGAGCGGCCTGATCGCCCCCGATGCCGGCAGCGTCCGGATCGCGGGAAGCGACATCTCGCGAGGCGGGCCCTCCGCGCACGCCGCACGCAGGGAGGTCGCGCTCGTCCTGCAGAATCCCGAAGACCAGATGGTCACGAGCGTCGTCGAGGACGATGTCGCCTTCGGGCCCGAGAACCTCGGCGTCCCTCGAGAGCAGATCGCCGAGCGCGTCGCCGAGGCCCTCGCCGCCGTGGGCATGGCGGAAGAAGCGCGGCGCGACCCCGCCGACCTCTCCGGTGGCCAGCGCCAGCGCGTCGCCCTCGCGGGGGCCCTGGCGATGCGACCCCGTGCGCTGCTACTCGACGAACCCTGCGCCATGTTGGACCCCGCCGGCCGATCTGACGTCATGGCATGTATCGATGGGCTGCACGAGCGCGGCATCGCCGTCGTCCACGTCACCCATTTCATGGACGACGCGCTCGGCGCCGACCGCGTCGTCGTGATGGACCGGGGCGCCATCGTCTGCGAGGGGGCTCCCCGAGACGTGTTCTCGCGCGTCGGCGAGCTGCAGGACCTGGGGCTCGAGCCCCCCTTCCCGCTCGAGCTCGCCCGCAGGCTGCGCGCGGGCGGCCTCGACATCTGCCCACCGTGTGCCCTCGACGCGCGTGCCCTGGCGCACCGCGTGGCCGAACTCCTGAACGTCCGCCGGGCCGGCGACGATGCGCCCGCCGGCTCCCCCGCAGCCGACGGCCTCTTTACGACCGGCACGGCACCCGGCGATACGCACGCCGGCGATACGCCGACGTGCGCACTCACGTTCGACAACGTCTCGTTCTCCTACGGCGATGCCGCGGCAGCGCGCAGGCGGATCTTCCCGCAGGCGCGCCACCGCACCCAGGCGTTGCCGTCGGGGTCCCTCGCCGTCAGCGACCTTTCCGCCGAGATTGCCTTCGGTCACATCACCGCGTTGGTCGGGCGCACCGGATCCGGCAAATCCACCACCGCCGAGCTCGCGTGCGCGCTCAAACTCCCCCGCTCGGGCCATGTAACCGTCGCCGGCATCGACACGGCCGACCTGGCGCGGCGCAAGGAGCTGCGCAAGACGGTCGGGTACGCAGCGCAGCTCCCCGAGCACCAGCTCTTCGCCGAGACCGTCTTCGACGACGTCGCCTTCGGCCCGCGCAACCTCGGTGCAGATCCCGCAGCGCTCGATGCGCTCGTCCGCCGCTCGCTCGAGCGCTGCGGCCTTGCCGTCGACGACGCGCTCCTCGCCCGGTCGCCGTTCGCCCTGTCCGGAGGCCAGCAGCGCCTCGTCGCCCTCGCGGGCGTGCTCGCCATGGACCAACCCCTGCTCGTCCTCGACGAGCCCATGGCGGGGCTCGATCCCGCCGGCCGCTCCCATATGCGCAGCCTGCTGCTGCGCCTGCGCGCGGACGGCAAGGCCATCTTGATGATCGCGCACGACATGGACGATGTGGCCGAACTCGCCGACCGCATGATCGCGCTCGAAGACGGCCGCATCGTCGCTCACGGGCGGCCGCGCGACGTGTTCACGGGCGCGAGCACCGGCACGGGCGAGGAAGAGGACGCCGGCGCCGGCACGACGGACGGCCTTTCCATCGACCATCGAAATGTGCTCGATGCGCTCGGGATCCCGAAACCGCTTGCGTTCGCGCGCGAGCTCGCACGGATCGGTGCGCCGCTGCCGCACGGCCCTATCACCCTTGATGAGCTTGTCGAGGAGGTGCTCGGCTATGGCCTTGCGCGCTAGCATCGGGCAATACCTCAACGGGAACTCTCCGCTCCATCGCGCGGACCCGCGCATCAAGCTCGTCGTCGCCCTCGTTTACATGGTGAGTTGCCTATTCGTAACCGATTTCGCCTCCCTCGTGCTCGCAGCGGCCGCGCTCGGCGCCGCGGCGGCCTGCGCGCGCGTGCCATGGCGCCATCTCGCCGGCAGCCTCAAGCCCATCGCGCTCTTCCTGCTGATCACCTCGCTCGTGAACCTCTTCCTGGTTCAGACCGGGGATCCCGTCTTCGCCCTCGGTCCCCTGAAGATCCATGCCGATGGAATCGCGGCGGCCGCGCTCTACACCGTCCGCTTCCTGCTTCTGGTCTGCGCAGGCGGCCTGCTGCTCGCCTGCACCACGCACGTCGAGCTCGCCGACGCCGCCGCACGCCTCATGTCCCCGCTCGAGCGCATCGGGGTTCCCGTGAGCCAGGCGGCCCTCGTTCTCACCATTGCCCTGCGTTTCGTGCCCACGCTCCAGCGCGACGCGGCGACGATCATCGCCGCCCAGACCGCGCGCGGGGCCGACCTCGAACGCAAGGGCGCGCTGGCCCGCGCCCGCGCTTGCCTGCCCGTCGCCGTTCCGCTGTTCGCCGCAGCCGTACGCCACGCCGACACCCTCGGTCGCGCGATGGACGCCCGCTGCTATACGGGCGGTGAGGGACGCACCCATCTGCACGCTATGCACTTTGACCCGCGCCTCGACGGCGTGCTGGGACTCTGCTGCATCGGCTACCTTATCGCCTTGGCCGCGGTGCGCATCCTGCTCTAGGGAACCGCATGGTGCGGAGGCGCAACCTCCACCGCGAGGGGGCCGATGCACCCATGGGAGACGATGCGCCCCGCACGTTCACGCGGTCATCTCGCTGCGATCGGGCTTGCAGACGTCAATTAGTGGGTCTCTTATATATGCATGAACGTGAAGGTGGCACGAAATGACGTCGAGTCGGTACCATGGTGGGTTTGTATTTATAGGCATACATTGCTTCCCTGCACGTTAAGCAACGTTTGTCGTACAACGAGCGCCCAACGCGCCCCATCATCCTTGAAGACGGCTGGATGTGCTTATTTTTTAACCCATGCTAGTACCGACTCGACGTCATTCTGTGCCACCTTCGGCCTTGTGCGTTTTTTTATAACCCACTTTCACGCCGTCAGGCGCTCTGCGTCGGCCCAAAAGTACCCAATCGGACCCGTTGGCACGAGCGGGGGACGTCTCTGCACCGCATTCGAGCCGGCTGGCTCCGGCGCGCGTTGTCCGACTTCGGCACCGGGCGCGGTTGCCGCGCGCGAGCGATACCGCAGTCGCGCCGCGCGCGGCCCTCACCCATCCCCATAGCCGCGGGTCCTGGAAATGCAGGCTCATCCCCTTCGTCAAAATATGGAGCGCGGCAGCCGACAGGCGCGTCTGACCAATCTACGGTATCCTTGATACTCGACGTTGCAGGACATATATACACACTAACTGGAGCCCATATGTCACAGCTTGTCACTTCCACCGATACCTCCGGCGACGCAGGCGCCTGCCGCCCGGCCGCCGTCTCGCGCCGCGACGCGCTCAAGGCCCTCATCGGCATCGCCGGTGCCGTGACCCTCCTGGGATCGCCCCGTCTGGCCCGCGCCGCAGAAGCGAGCAAGGAGACCACCGACGCCCTCGCCAATGCGCAGGCGCAGTTCAACCAGGCGCAAAGCGAGCTTGACGCCCTCTCCGCGGAGTTCGAGACCCTTTCCCGTCAACTCGACGAGACCATGGGAGCCATCGAGAACGTACAGGGCGACATCGATGATACCCAGGCCCAGATCGACGAGAACCTCGAGAAGCTCGAAGCCAAGCAGGAGGTGCTCGCCGATCGCGTCAGCACCAGCTACAAATCCGGCGGCAACTCCGCGCTCTCGTTGCTGCTCTCATCCGCGTCGTTCGATGAGCTCATCTCGAACGTCTACTACATCGAGAAGGTCAACGCGCGGGACAAGTCCGCCATCGCGGACATCCATGCGATCCGGGACGAGCTCGAAGCGCAGAAGGCCGAACTCGAGCAGCAGAAGAGCGAGCTCGAGGCGCTCAAGAGCGACCAAACCGAGCAGCTTTCCAACATGAAGGCGAAAAAAGACGAGGTCCAGACGCTGCTCGACGGCCTCAACTCCGAGGTCCAGCAGCTCATCTCCAAGCGCGACGCCGAGATCCTCGCCGCCGCCCAGGCCGAGGAGGAGGCGCGCAAGCAGGCCTCCAGCGGCGGCGCCACCTACATCCCCGGCAGCGGGCAGGACTCCATCGCCGCCGGCACCGCGCAGCAGCGTATCGTCCAGGTGGCCAAGACCACTCCCTCCCCTGGCGTGGGCCTCTGCGCCTGGTGGGTGGCCGACGTCTTCGAGCGCGCCGGATTCGGCAGCGTGCCGGGCAACGCCGATGACATGTACGCCAACTACTGCACAAGCTCCAACAAGGCCAACCTCAAGGTGGGCATGATCATCGCCGTGCCGTCGCACCCCCACACCTCCGCGGGCCGTATCTACGGCCATGTGGGCATCTACGTGGGCGACAACACGGTCATGGACAACATCGGCTACATCCGCAGCATCAGCGTGGACTCATGGATCGCCTACTACGGCATCACGTCTACACCGCGCTGGGGCTGGGCCAAGGGTATCAATCTGGAAGGGTAAGAAACGCCCGAGCGCCGGCTGCGCGGGCAGGGGGCCTTCTCCGGCGCGAACGCGCCGGAGCGCAACCGGTGCCCCACCCCCCCACTCTCGCGGCGAGGGCACGGCGCGCCTCCGGTTGCCGGCACCAAGCGCCGCGAGCCGGACGCATCCGGATCTCGATCGACCCGCCGACCCACCGCGTTGTGCGGGCTTTGTTGACACCCGTTGCCCGCGGGGCCCTGGAGCCAGGGCCGCATGCCCCGTAGGCTATACTTCCTCTCGACATGCGCGCACCATCCCCGCGCGCCGAAAGGAGACTCAATGTCCAGCAAACTCGCACCCCAGGATACCTGCGTCCTCGTCACGGGCGGCGCCGGCTTCATCGGCTCCCACACCGTCGTCGAGCTCCTCGAGCGCAACTACCAGGTCGTCATCGTGGACGACCTCTCCAATTCCAGCGAGATCGCCATCGACCGCATCAAGACCATCGTCGGTGACGACGCCGCGGCCAACCTCACCTTCTACGAGGCGAACGTGCTCGACCGCGATGCGATGAACCGCATCTTCGACGCCCACCGCATCGACCGCGTCATCCACTTCGCCGGCTTCAAGGCCGTCGGCGAGTCCGTGCGGAAGCCCATCGAGTACTACCACAACAACATCGAGAGCACGCTGGTCCTCGTCGACGTCATGCGCCAGCACGGCTGCAAGTCCATCATCTTCTCCAGCTCCGCCACGGTGTACGGCGACCCGGACCACCTGCCGGTGCGCGAGTGCGACCCCAAGAAGCCCGCCACCAACCCCTACGGCTGGACCAAGTGGATGATCGAGGAGATGCTCACCGACCTTAACACCGCCGACCCCGAGTGGAACGTCGTGCTGCTCCGCTACTTCAACCCCATCGGCGCCCACAAGAGCGGCCTCATCGGCGAGGACCCCAAGGGCATCCCCAACAACCTCGTCCCCTACGTCGCGCAGGTGGCCGTGGGCAAGCTCGAGGCCGTGCAGGTCTTCGGAGACGACTACGACACCCCCGACGGCACCGGCGTGCGCGACTACATCCACGTCGTCGACCTCGCTCGCGGCCATGTCTCCGCGCTCGACTGGATGAACGGCCGCGAGGGCGTGGAGGTCTTCAACCTCGGAACCGGCCAGGGCACCTCGGTGCTCGAGGTCGTCCGCGCGTTCTCCGCCGCCTGCGGGCGCGACCTTCCCTACAAGATCTGCCCGCGCCGCGGCGGCGACGTGGCCGCCGTGTACGGCGACGCCTCCAAGGCCGAGCGCGAGATGGGCTGGAAGGCCGAGTTCGACATCGAGGACATGTGCCGCGATTCCTGGAACTGGCAGTCCAAGAACCCCGACGGCTTCGCCACCGCCGAGTAACATGGACGGCCTTTTCGCTGCGTTTCTGCGCGAGCACGCAGGCGACCTCGACGGCTACCTGGGTTCGTTCTTCTGCGAGCAGACCGACAACGACGACGTCGAGACCTACCTCTACGCTCCGCTCAAGCGCTACTCCGACAACGCGGGCAAGCGCCACCGCCCGCTCATCTGCATGCTCGCCTGCCGCGCCGTGGGCGGTTCCATGGAGTGCGCCCGCTCCGCCGCCGCCGCCATCGAGCACTTCCAGAGCGCCGCGCTCATCCACGACGACATCGCCGACAACGGCCAGCTGCGCCGCGGCAAGCCCTGCCTCCACATCACCGAGGGCGAGGGCCTCGCGATCAACTGCGGCGACCTTGACCTGACGCTCGTGTTCTCGAGCGTCCTGCGCGATCCCGCGCTCGACGACGCCGTGAAGCTCCGCGTCCTGGGCGAGCTGTCCGACATGACCGTCCGCACCATCGAGGGCCAGGCGCTCGACCTGGGCTGGGTCCGCGACGGGCGCTTCGACATCGGCGTCGCGGACTACCTCGCCATGGCGTCGCGCAAGACCGCCTACTACAGCGGAGCGATCCCCTTGGCCTGCGGCGCCATCATCGGCGGCGGCGACGAGACGCAGATCGAGGGCCTGAGGGCGTTCGGTATGGACACCGGCCTTGCGTTCCAGATCCAGGACGACCTGCTCAACCTTCTCGGCGACCCTGCCGAGAAGGATTTCCGCACCGACATCACCGAGGGCAAGCGCACCCTCATCGCCGTGCACGCGCTCGAGACGGCCGCGGGAGCGCAGCGCGCCGAGCTGCTCGAGATCCTCACCTCCGGCTCGTCTGAACCGGAAGATCTCGACCGCGCCGTCGAGATCTTCGAGGCGATCGGGTCGCTCGACTTCGCGCGCGCCTACGCGCACGACCTCACCGAGCGCGCGAAAACGGCGCTCGCAGCGCTCGATCTGGAAGCTGAAGCCAAGGAGCTGTTCTTCAGCATGGCGGATTTCTTCGTCGACCGCCTGAAGTAAGCGAGTCACGCGGCCGCAGCATCGCGAAAGCCGTTAGCCACGTTTCCAAAACGCCCGGCCCGCCGCACAGGACAGCGGCGGGCCGGGCGTCGTTTTGCATCGCATCCGCTTGTCCCGACGATGTCACCTCGGGTTAACGAGCTACGCTGGCGGCGCCTTCCACCAGGATGAAGGCGGTGCTTGAACCCAGAATGACCTCGTCGCCGGGATGGATCTCGACGGCCGCATCGCCTTCCAGGCGCACGGGCGCTCCGGTGCCGCCGTCGATCACGACGGTCCCGTTGCTCGAGTCGAGGTCGCGCAGCATCCAGCGGCCGGAGCCGGAGCTGTCCGACGGCCCATCCTGCTCGTACCATACGCGCGCGTGCCGCGCCGAGACGTCGCCCGCCACATCCGTGATATCCATCGGTCCCGTGGCCAGGGCTCCGATCTCGGCACCCCGGCCGTCCGACGACACCCAGTAGGGACCGCTCGAGATGCGCCCGTCCTCCACGCGGACGAAGCCCATGGCGCAAGGCAGCGTCACCTCGACATCCTCGTGGGCAACGGTGAGCGGAACCGGGCACGACGTAGGCGTGCCCAGCCTTCCCCCCATGACAGAGCGGATGTAGCCCGTGGTGTAATCGACCGCCTTGGTGACGCTTGCCGAGCATCCCGCAGCGACGAACAGCACCATGGCCGCCTCGGCCCGCTCGCCGGCGGTGTAGCCCTCGCCGCATCCCATGCGCTCGAGCGCGTTGCGATACAGGCGGATATCTCCCTGGCACCTCTCGAGCGCATGCACCATCACCTCCCCCGGAGCCCCGCAGACCATGCGGAGGATGTCGGAGTACGAAGAGGTGCCGGCCCGGGAGGCGTGCAGGCGGTCGACGATCCGCCGCGCCGCAACGCCGTAATCCCTGAAATAGCTCTCCTGCACTGCGCCGATCGGCGCATGAACGATGGAGCGAGACACCCACGTGCGGTCTGACGCGCGGCTCGCCGGGCTGCGTCCATCGAGGAGCGGGCGATCTGACAAGATCATGACGGCAAGTTCTTTGTGGCTGACGCCTCCATAGCGCTTAAGCACATCGAAAAGCGCCCCGCACGGGGTCAGCTCGCTAGCGCGCATCAGCTGCATCGGATACCTCACCTTGCATCGATTCCATGGCGGGCGCGGTCACGGCCGCGTCGCCGACAACATACTGCACCGCTCCGGGAAGCTCCGGCAGCGCCCGTGACGCCGCTGCGGGATCCGAAAGCGTCGCGAGCTCGAGCACCAGCGGGCACCACCCCGCAGCCGCGGCGAAAACACCGCGGACATCAAGGGCAACCTGCCGCTCTCGCCCGCAAACTCCACGTTCGCCGCCGCGACGAGCAGGACCGCGGCGACCAGGACCAGCGCAGCCGTTCCGCACGCGAAGCGGCTGCGCGCATCGCGCCCCAGGCTGCGCGCCGCCAGGCCGGACGCCGCCGGCAGCGCGAGGATGCACGCGATCCAACCCATCGTGAGCTCGATCTCGACGGCAAGCGAGCCCATCCGCAGCGTCGCGGTCGCGCCGTCGAGCAGCAAGCCCGTCAAGCCGCAGACGGCGAGCAGCGCCGACCCAGAAAGAGCGAGGCCGATCACGCCCACCAGGCGGTTCACGACCCTCGGGGCAACGGGCAGCTGGCCGTCCGCGCTGTCCGCGCACGGAATGAGCGGCTCGCCGTGCAGGGCGTGCAGCACATTCTGCCCGTACTGGGCGCAAAACGACGCCAACCGATTACGCAGAAACTCAGCCGCGGGACGATCCGGTTGAGACGCAGCCAAGCCGTCGCGCAGGATGTCTGCAAGCTGCGCATCCACACGAACGAGAGCGCGGCGCAGATCGGCGGCATCATGCTCGTCCCTCATGTCCAGCAGCGCGCCGTCCGCGACCGCGGCGACCTCCGGCTCGGACGCCGTGACCTCGCGCACATCGACCGCAGCCTCATGCGCCATGACGAGCGGGCGTGGCGGCTCATCCATCTTGATGCGGTACAGAGACACGTCGGGCCGTGCGCCCAGGTCGTACGGAGCGCTGCCGCCCGCGAGCTCGAAGATGACGCTCGCCGCGGCATAGACGTCGATCTTCGCGGATTTCCTCAGCTCCGTCAGGTCGGGCAGGTCGACGGTCAGCATCTCCGGCGGGGCGTAATCCGCGGTCGCGCAGCGCATCATGGCGTAGCGCGCGGTATAGCCCGGCTCCGTCGGCGGATCGAGGCTCACCGAGGAACCGAAGTCGATCAGACAGAGGTCGAACGTGCCCTCGTCCGCCTGCTCGGAGACGGACAGGTGGTTGGTGCGCACCAAGATGTTCGACGGCGAGATGTCGCGGTGGACGAACCCCTCGCCTACGAGTTCGAGGCGGGTGAGCAGGCCGAACAGATCGCGACCGAAACGTGCCGCGGTAAGCGGGGACAGCCTTCCGTCCTCGTCGGCGGCGAGCACGCGCGCCGCCTTGGCGAGCGTCACGCCCTCGACCCATTCCATGACGATCGCAGGGGATCCATCGACCTGCGCGAAACCGAACAGCTTGGGAAAGCCCTTGAACCCAGACAGGGAGCGTTGGCTCTCGTACTCCGCGCGGAACGCCGCGCACGCGAGCTCGCAGCGCGCGGCGTACGCGGCGTCGTCTTCGGACTCCCCCCGCTCGGGCATGATGAGGGTCTTGAGCGCACAGGACTCCCCCATCGCGTTGGAAGCGCGCGCCACGGTGCCCAAACCGCCGCGGCACGCGGTCGATTCATCCACGAACAGGGTGGAGAACCGGCGGCGGTACGCCGTCCTCTCATCGGGATCCATGCGAAACGGCTCCTCGAATTCCTCCAGGCGCACCAGGCGCGCACCGCGGGGGAAGCCGTCCGCGGCTGCGGCGATCGATGCCCCGTCACCCGACAGGGACTCGTCGGCCTGTTGTCCCGATAGCTCACTCACAGCGAAAACCTTCCGTAAACCTGTTGGAATTCCGCCAGCTGGCGGTTGACCCCGTTGACCTCTTCCGCGCGGATGGGAGCCATGAACGCGTCGACGTTCGCCGCGGGATCCGCGAGTTCCTTGTTGATCCCCCACGCCTCGCGCAACGTGGCGCAATACTCGGTAAGCAGGCGGTACATGTTGATCAGATCGCCCTGCGCATCCTTGTAACGCGACGCGTTGGGCACGTCGATACCGTCGCGCACCGCGAGGTACTCGCCCAGCGCCGCATTCATGAGACCGTCCACCTCGACGTAGCGCTGGCGGCGCAGGTCCTGGGAGGCGAGGCAATCGCTGTTGAAGGACTGGGTCGCTGCGTTGATCCGGGAAACGTAGCCGTCGATGAGGCTTGCCTTCGCATAGAGGGCATTGTAGACCTCGCGCTCCTTCTCCTCCGCGACAGGGGGCTCCGTGGGGGTTTCGGGAACAGCGGGCTCGTCGGGGACGCTACCGGAACCGCCGGAACCGCCGCCGTTCGCCGTCCCACCGTTACCCGTGCCGCCCGAGTTCGAGCCGCCGGACGCGCCGCTGGACGCAGCGTCACCGCCGGATCCGCTGGAGCCTCCAGACGGCTTCTCGCCACCGGCATCTCCGCCGATCGTGCCCGCAGGGGTCTTGATGCCGCTGAAGGAAGCTCCGCCCAAGGGGCTCTTCGACGTCGATGCGTCCTTGTCTGCGTCCCCATCTTGCTTGGCATCATCACCGGCGTCTTTAGACGAGTCTCCGTCAGATCCGCCGGAACCCTTCGATCCAATCGAGGCGCTGAGCCAGCCGGTCGCGACCGCTTGAAACCTTCCGCCGGATTCGACGTGCTCGGCGATCTCGACCAGCGAGGGCAGCGTCGCGGCATAGCCCGCCACGCCAAGACCCAACAGGGAGAACGAAAAGGTGACAAGCCCGACCAGGCGCGGCGAGAGCGCGGTCTTGCGCAGGCGGCTGCGCACGGCGCGGGGAGTGTGCACCACGGTTCCCTCCTTCGAAATATCGAAACATGCACGCGAGCGACCTGTCCGGCCCGCGGGACGGCGCCTCGCGACGCGCGGTAAACGTACTCAGGCATCGTACCATGCCGCCGCTGGCCGAATGTGCGCGGGCAACCGGGACGCACCGGAGCCGGAGACCGCCGAACACCCCGGATCAGCGCTCGATTTGAAGCCAAGCGCCTTTTTGAGCGCTGGCACTTCTCGGATATGGCTGGCGTCCCATGCAGGAACATGAGACTGGCCAAAAACCGGGTCGAGACAGTATCCAGAACGCGTATGCACGATTCAGTTCAGCGTCCAGCCCCCTGGAGAAAGCTCGTTCAGAGACATCTGTTTGATATCTTTCTTGATTGCCGCTCCTGGAAGTGGCGAAATCGCTTCCCGGGCATACAACCGTGGTCCATCAGCCGCCTGTCGGTGCAAAGCGATACTGTCTCGACGTGGATTTTGACCACCCTCGCCCAACGGAACAGAAACCCATGAGAAGCCAGTGCATAATCACACCCTATATCATGCGTTCACTGCATACGGAAGAGAAAACGCAAGACTTCCCCGCGCAGCCCGGCTCTCAAATTGGGGACAGGCACTTTTTTTGAAGCAGGCGCATTCGGATAGAGCACGGGTTGCACCCGAGAGACCGCGACGGCAACCGGCCTACCCCGCGCACACGCAACCCGAGCCTCAGTTTGGCGCCTGTCACCAATTTGAGGCCCGCGGATGCCCCGCGCCGACGGTCCTCTCTAAGATGTCCCCTCTAGACGAAAAAGGCTCCATCTCTGGAGCCTTTAACATTCTATGGTGCGGGCGAAAGGACTTGAACCTTCACGGGGTTGCCCCCATATGGACCTGAACCATACGCGTCTGCCAATTCCGCCACGCCCGCGTGCTGTTAAATAATAGCAAACCTTGCGGCCGCCGCAAGGGATTTTTTCAAAATCTTGCAGCGAAGCACGAACACGGTGCCCGGAATCTATTTATCGGTCGTAAGGTGGATGGCGAAGCCGCCGATCTCCTCCTTGAAGTAGATGAGGCGAGGGCTGCCGTCCTCGTTGAGCGCGCGCGTCTCCTCGTTGAGCTCGAAGCCGCGCTCGGCGAACCAGGCACCGGCGGCGTCGAGGTCGTTCACATGGAAGCCGATGTGCCCGTTCGCGCCACGACCGTTCTGCTTCATCGTCTCGACCAGCGTGCCCGAGAACACCGATTTCGGGGTATCGCGCGCCTCGAGCCCCATCAACGTCGCGAAGCGCTCGGCGATGCGGTTCGCATCCTCCGGGTCCGCGGCGTTGATGCCGATGTGGGCGACGTACATATCGAACAGGTCGACCGGGTTCTCGCGCTTGATGTCTGCCATCGCTGCTCCTTTCGCAGCCCGTATCCACCGGACCGGGCTCCTTGTTAACGAACGCCTATGCACCCATGATAGCCAGCACGCGCCGCTCAGCATCCTTCTGTCCCATGCCGGTTAGGAATGAGACGGCGCTCACGTACTCGCATGTCACGCCGATGGGAGCCGGGGTCGTCGCCACGAGCATCGCGGCGTCCGCGCACTCCGAGAGCACGCGCGACATGGGGCAGCGCACGATGCGGTACGTCCCCGCAAAGCCCTGCCCGTCCAGAAGGGCGGACAGCTTCTCGGCCACCGCCATCGAGGTCGCGACGCCGCTGCCGCATGCCACAACGATCTTTTTCACAGCGTTCCCTTCGCCACGGTGGAGTACTTCGGCCATGGTAGCATGCGCGGGATGCCTTCACGGGGATTACTGCTGGAGCGACGGTCCGGCATCGCCTACAATATGCCGCACACGTACCCCTGCATGCGAGGAACCCATGAAGCTTTTCACCCAGATCACCATCGCCCTGTTCGTCATCCTTGCCATCGCGTCGCTCGCGATCACCGCGCTCAAGCAGCGCCGCTTCATGCAGATGCAGACGCTGCTCAACCAGAAGCGCTTCGACGAGCTGTTCGAGCTGCTCGACTCCAAGCTCGTCCGCTACCTCTTCCCCGAATACAACCGCGAGTACCTGCGCCTCAACGCCTATCTCGTCAAAGGTGACACCAAGGCGGCCGGCCGCGTGCTCGATGGTCTCCTCACGCAGAAGGCGAGCCGCACGCAGCGCATCGACCTTGTGGTCAAGGCGCTCAACATCTACGTGAACGAGGGGAAGACCAAGCGCGCCAAGGCGATGCTCGACGAGATCGAGAGCTGGGACGACAAGAAGCTCGCTGACAAGCAGCGCGAATGCCGCCAGCTGTACGACATCGTCCTGCTCAAGCGGACCTCCCACATCGACGAGATGGAGCAGGAGCTCCAAGCCGCCAAGGGCGCCCGTCGCGGACAGCTCGAATACCTCCTCGCCCTGCAATACGAGATGCGCGGCGACATGGAGCGCCGCAACGAGCACCTCAAGAACGTGCGCGGCTAGCCTCGGAAGCCCGTCTTGGCCCCTTGCGGGCGCGGCGTGCTACACTAAGCGCTTACGGGGGCGTGGCGGAATTGGCATACGCAGGAGACTTAAAATCTTCGGCCGAAAGGATTGTGGGTTCGAGTCCCACCGCCCCTACCATACGCAATCGCGGGTCCCGGCAAGGGGCCCGCTTCGTTTTTGGGCGATATATGCGCCGCGGAGGATGCCCCCTACAGCCTCACAAGCTCCGGCGTCCAGCCAACGGCGGCGGCCCGTCCGTCCACGACCTCGGCGATCGTCGCCGCCATGCCCGCCAGCAGGCTGTTCTCGCTGACGGTGAGCTCGCCGTAACCGCCCGCCGCCAACAGCTCGCGCACGATGAGCGCACCACCGAGAAGAACCGGGGCGCGTTTCGCCTGGACGCCGGGAAGCTCCGCGATCTCCGCCGCCGTCTTGCCCGCCATCAGCGATACGCAACGGTCCACATCCGCGGCCGTCAGCCCATGCAGATGGACGAATGCCGGGTCGTAGACCGCAAGGCCGCACGCCATAGCGACAAGCGTCGTCGCCGTGCCGCCCACCGCCACGAGACGGTCGGGACGAGCGGGCGTGCCGGCAAGCGCCGCATCGATCATGCCGTGCGCCCAGCGCCCGGCCTCCCGCATCTCCTCGTCGGTGGGAACGGGCGACGTGGAGAGGAAGCGGTCCGTGATGCGCCGGCACCCCAAATCGAGCGAGACCGCATGGTCCAAGGACAAGGGCTCGCCCGGGCGATAGCTTCCCAGCGCGAGCTCGGTCGACCCGCCCCCCGAATCGGCCACCAAGATGCGCTCGCCCGCGAAATCGTGCGCAACGCCGAAAAACGTCAGGCGCGCCTCCGTCTCCCCCGCGATCACGCGGGGCGCCAGGCTGAGCGCACGCAGGGCGCCCAGCAGGTCGCTCCCGTTCTCGGCATCGCGCGCCGCGCTCGTGAGAGTCGTCGAGATGACTTCGGCCCCGTAGTCCCGTGCCATGCCGATAAACTCCGTGCAGGCATCGGTCACGCGCGCCATCGCCGCCTCGGAGAGCCGGCCGGTCGCGTCGACCCCCTCGCCGAGGTCCGTGATGCGGGTCTCGGTCCGCCAGCGCAGGGCGGCGCCGCCGTCGACCTCCCCCAGCAGCAGACGAGAAGATACGGTGCCCAAATCGATGGCTGCGATGCGCATGGCATCTCCTTCGCGCTTAGTTGGCGGCACCCGTCGACGCCACCGATTGTCCGTCTGAACCGGTGAATCCGAAGATGGTGTCGAGCATCTTGAGGTGCCACGGAGCCTCTTGCGCCACCTGGGCCTCGGCCTCGTCGGCCTCGGCGGACGTGGACACCCCGTCGGAACCCGCTGCGTCGGAACCGTCTTCCGCACCGGTCACCTCGATGCGGGTCTCCCCCTCTTTGACCAGGCCGAGGTCGCGGCGGGCGGCGTCCTCGACGCCTTCGTCTGTGAGGTAGGCGTCGACCTCCGACTTAAGGCCCCCGTTGTACCCCTCGCGGATATCGACCTGCTGCTCCAGGATGCCGCCGGCACGCCAGGCCACGTAGTAGTCGCGGACGGGCCCGTACAGCCCGATGGCGACGAATGCGATCACCATCGCTATGAACAGCGGCCTGGTCGAACCCGTCGTGAAGGCGTAGACGGCCTGGACGAGGCGGTTATCCGCTGCGTATTTCATGAAGCTGCTGGGGCGTGCCGAAGCACGGGACGTGCGCCCTTCCGCGGCGCGCCCCGCCTTCTCGCGGGACGTCTTCCCACGAGGGCTCGGGCGGTCCGGCTGCCCCTCGGGGCGGCGGGCGCGGCGGGGCGCACCGGCCTGAGCAAAGTTCGTCGGGCGCGAGGACTCTCGGGGACTGGCATCTCCGGAAGTCCCGAAGGAGCCCGAGGTGCGAGCCGCCGTCGCCGAGGCGAGAGACAGATTGTTGTTGCGGTATGTGCTCATCATGCGCCTTGCTGTGTTTGAGGTGTGTTTGCGCGTCGTTGCGGTCTTAGTTATACCACGCAGGACTCGACCAGTTGTGCAGGCTTTGCGCGGCGCCCAGTCCGCAAGGCCGAGCATCCCGCAGGCGACGCAGCGGGCACCGCCCCGCAAGCCCCTCTATCGCCGATACAGCGCAAGCTCGAGCAGCGAAAAGAGCGTTTCACATGAGCCATCGTCCCGCTTGACCCCTTCGAGCAGCGCGGTCCACACGAAATCGGACAGAGCCTCCATGTCGACCTCGCTCCGAACGGCGGCGGTGATCGCCGGGTCGAGCTCGAACGCATGGCGCACATGGCGGCGCAGGTCCTCGAAGCACGCCCGCTCGGCCTCGGCCGCGCGCATCCTGGTCCGGGCGTCCAGGCCGCCGAGGTCGCGCAGCCAGTTGTCGCGGAATCCCCTGAGCGCCTGCTCGAGCGCCTCAGACAGCCTGCGGCAGAATTCCAGGGCGGTTCCCGCGTCCCGCGCGCATTCGTCGAGCTTCGCATCGGCGACCGCACGGCTCCAGAACCGCTGAAGCACCTCCGTGCGCAGCGCCGCGATATCGGAGACGTGGTTGTATATGGTGCCTGTCGCCACTCCGCATGCGTCCGCGACGGCACGAACCGTCAGCGACCCCAGGCCGTGCCGCCGAGCCCGCTCGTACGCCGCGTCCACGATCTGCGCCTTGGTGATCGATGCCTTGCTTCCCATGGTCTCCCCTCCATACAGCCCAGACGAGGCCGGCTCGCCCGCATGCGCCCATCTGAACAGCGACGTGGAGCGTTCAGGTTGTTCCGGCCGAATAGGCATTCGCCCTTGTGCCCCCGGTCCTTCGAATCTAGTATGAACGCCGTTCAGATGAACGCTGTTCATTATATATCAACCCATACGAGATCGAAAGGATGGCATCATGTCGCCACTGCTTATGACCGCAAGCCTCGCCATCACGGGAGCGCTCATCCTCTACACCATCGGCGTCTTCAGGGAGCGCGCCGACGGCAAGCTGCGCGGTATCCACCTGGTCTTCTTCTGGCTCGGCCTCGCCTGCGACACGACCGGCACCACGCTCATGACCGTGATCGCCCGGTCGAGCGCGACGGCGGCGCCCGCGATCCATGGAGTCACCGGCCTCGCCGCGATCGTGCTCATGCTCTTCCATGCCCTCTGGGCAACCGTCGTCTTCGTGCAGGGACGCAACCGGAGCGAGCGGGCCCTCCAGCGCGAGCGCACGTTCCATCGCTTCAGCGCTGCCGTCTGGGTCGCCTGGCTCGTCCCCTATGTCATCGGCATGCTCGTCGGTATCCCTGCGATCAAACTCGGGTCCGTCCCCGCGACGATCGCAAGTCTCGTCGTCGCAGGCATCGCCGCCTTCATCGTCTTCCGACCGCGCCGCGCCTAGGACCGGCGGCGCATCTGCCCCCGCGCGACGCAACGCGCCTTCTTGAAAGGATGTGCACCATGCAGCTTCTCACCGTGCGCAACCGCACCCTGCTGCTGCTCGCCAGCATCGTCTGGCTGATCGCCGGCATCAACATCGTCCGCATCGGCCTCGACGCCTACGGCTCCGGCCATCTCAACCTCGTCAACATCGGCCTCAGCACCATCATCGGCGTCGTGTTCTGGACCTTCGTGTTCGGGAAGCTCGTCTCCAAGCACAGCGACCGCATCGAGGCCTACGGCGATGAGCGCCGGTTCTTCCTCTCGTTCTTCGATGTCCCCTCCTTCGCCATCATGGCGATCATGATGACCGGAGGCATCTCCATCCGCTCCTTCGGCCTCGCCCCCGAGCCCTTCATCGCCGTGTTCTACACCGGCTTGGGAGTCGCCCTCACCTGCGCCGGCGCTGCCTTCGGACTGCGCTGGCTCCGCTTCGAGCGCTAGCTTAGGACGGAGGCACCGCGGTTATCGGGTGCCCTGCGCGCATCCGAACGGCGTCGACGCACCCGGCCGCCATGCGCGGCCCGATCCGATCGGTTGAACGACGCCGCCCCGCACGCCAGACCGAGGCGTACGGGGCGGCGTTCTCGGCACGATGGCGGCTTAAGCGCGCTTTATCTCGTCCCACAGCTCGTTGAGCTGCACGGTGTCCAGGCTCTCGAGTGCGATGCCGCGCTCGTATGCGGCATCCTCCATGGCGCCCCAGCGCGCGCGGAACTTTGCGGTGCTGGCGCGCAGCGCGCTCTCGGCGTCGATGCCCTCCTTGCGGGCAACGTTCACCAGCGCAAAGAGCAGGTCGCCGAACTCCATCTCGCGCTCATCGCTCCCAGGCTCCTCAGCCTCGAACTCGGCGCGTTCCTCAGCCACTTTGTCCCATACCGCCTCGACGGTATCCCATTCGAAACCGAGCGCGGCGGCCTTCCTCGAGACCTTCTGCGCCTGCATGAGCGCCGGCAGGGCGCTCGGCACGCCGTCGAGCAGCCCTTCCGGACGCGCACCCTCGGCATCCGCCGCGGCGTCTTTCACCCCCTTCTCGGCAAGCTTCACGGTATCCCAGATCGCAAGGACCTCGTCAGCGGATCCCGCACCCGCATGCTCGCCGAATACATGGGGATGACGGCGGATGAGCTTCCCGTTGATATCGCGCGCGACGTCCGCCATGGTGAACTCACCGGCATCCGCGGCTATCTGCGCATGCAGGACCACCTGCATGAGAACGTCGCCCAGCTCCTCGCGAAGATGCACCATGTCGTTCGCCTCGATGCAATCGACCGCCTCGTAGGCCTCCTCGATCATGTTCTTGGCGATGCTCGCGTGCGTCTGCTCGCGATCCCAGGGGCAGCCGTCGGGCTGGCGTAGGCGCCAGATCGTCTCGACGAGCGCCTGGACCTCACGGCGCGCATCCGCAAGCGTGCTCTCGTCGCGACGGGCGGGGGCGGCATCCTCCCCCAGCATCTCCGACAAGCTCCCTGCATTCACGTCGCGCATCTTCAGCGCCATGAAACGCTCCCTTCAGATAGACACCGCCTGAACGAGCGGGCCGACAAGCACTTACTGGTTCTCGTAGCGCTCCATGCGCTCGCGGTCCGGCATGCCCTTCGATGCGCACGCGATGTGGCGAAGAGCCGAAGCCGCCCTCTCGAGCACCGAGTCGCCCTCTGCGGAGGCCTCCTCGAACACCACGTGCCGAAACGCCTCGCCGAGCGCCTTTCCGCTCTCATATATCCCGTAGCTGTGCGTACCGTCCTTGGGTATGGAGACGCTTCCGGGATTGAACAGCCAGGCGCCGGGGTGCGATGCGCTCTCTTCGCTGACCTTGATGTGGGTATGCCCGTACACGATCGCCGAGTCCGGCCTCAGGGCGGGGACGCGGTCCACGCTGTTGTGCATGCCCGCGCCGAACACGTGCCCGTGCGTGCAGAAAAGCTCACAGCCGTTTTCGTCGACGATGCTCGCGCTATCCGCCATGCAGGGAAACTCGAGAACCATCTGGTCCACCTCGGCCTCACAGTTGCCGCGGACGGCGATCAGGCGCGTCGAGGCGGCGAGCTCGTTGAGCATCGGGATGACGCGCTTGGGTGCGTAGTCGCGCGGGAGGTCGTTACGGGGACCGTGGTAGAGCAGGTCGCCGAGAAGCACCACGACATCGGGGCGCTCCGCTCCGACGGCCTCTATGAGACGAGCCGCCCAATACGCGGACCCGTGGATATCGGAAGCGATCAGGACCTTCATGCTACCTCCTGGATCATAGATGGATGGGCGGCGACGCCGCCCGCCCCCGATTCTAGCACCCGGCCTCAGCAGCACGGATCGCCGCGCGCATCACCTCGCGCAGCGGGACCCCCGACTCCTTCGCAAGGCGGGCGCAGTCCTCGTACTCCGGGGCGATGCGGACGCCGCCTCCGGGCAGGACCGCTCGCTTCACCGACGCTGCGCCGTATGGCGTCTCGACGCGGGCCAGTTCGCGCGCAAGCACCGTGCGCTCCATGACGCACCTCCGTATGCCCAGGGTGGTCGTCTCCCGGAAGATGACGTCCTCGACCGCCGCAGCGTCGGCGGGCTCGCATACGACCTGGAGCTCGAAGCACGCGCGCCCCTTTTTACCGAAAACCGGAGCCCAGTGCACTTCGCGCCCACCTGCCGCGCGGATCCGCTCCGCCGCGTAGGCGAGCACCTCGGGCGTCTCGTCATCGATATCGCACTCGAGCTTCACCACGGCGCAGGGCGCTTCCGTCTCACGGGACAGGTCGCGCGACGCTCCGGCGGGCTCGAGCAGCATCGCGCGCAGAAGCGACGGCACCCCGTAGCTGCGCTTACCGGCTCCGCAGCCCACCGCGCGCACGCGGTAGCGCGCGGAAAAGGCGGAGCCGGGGTGCATCGCCCCCAGCAGGGCGGCGCCCGTCGGCGTCGTGAGCTCGCCCTCAACCGGTCCGGGCCGCAGCTCCAGGCCGCAGGCGACGCATATGTTCACCGTGGCCGGAGCGGGAACCGGGATGATGCCGTGCTGGCAGCGCACGGTGCCGCCGCCGGCGGGCAAGGGGCCGGAGACGACGCAGTCGGGCGCGAGCCGGTCGACGAGCACCGAGACGGCAACGATGTCCGCGATCGAGTCGACCGCTCCCACTTCATGGAAATGCACCTCATCGACGGAGATGCCGTGGGCGGCGGCCTCGGCGTCGGCGAGAATTCGGAAAGCGTCGAGCGCAAGCGCCCGAGCAGAATCCGTCAGGGCATGCGCCCCCCGGAGCATCCGCTCGATGTCTGCGATGCCTCGATGGTGGTGTCCATGGCCACCGTGCGCATGGGGATGCGCGGGATCGCCGCGATGCCCGCACTCGTGCCGATGGCTATGCGCATGCTCGGCATCGCGCCCCGATCCATGCAGGTAATCCATATCGTGGTCGTGATTCTCATGCTCGCCGTCCAGCACCACGTCGAAATCGCAACACGCGATACCCGCACGGGTTACATGCGAGATCTTGATCTCGTACCCCTCGACCGGCAGGCTTTCCAGCGCCGCGCGCACCGCTTGCTCGTCGGACTCGTCGCCCAAATCGAGCAGGGCCCCCGCGAGCATATCGCCCGCCACGCCGCCCGCGCACTCCAGGTACAGAACTCGTCCTTGGCCGTCCCTCATGCGCATGTGCCCCTTCCGGCGAGATGATTGATCAGGGACGCCTGATAAGCCGCCCCGAACCCGTTATCGATATTGACCACGGAGACGCCGCTTGCGCAGCTGTTGACCATGGCGAGCAACGCCGTGACGCCACCCAGGTTCGCCCCATAGCCCACGCTCGTGGGCACCGCGATGACGGGGCAGGCGGCAAGACCGGCGACCACGCTCGGCAGCGCCCCCTCCATGCCTGCGACGGCGATGATGACCCGCGCGCCGGCGATATCCTCCCCGCACGCAAGCAGGCGGTGTATCCCGGCGACTCCGACATCTTGCACGAGCTTCACGCGGTTACCCAGAAAGCGAGCGGTCAAGCAGGCCTCCTCGGCAACGGGCGCGTCGCTCGTCCCCGCGCTGAGGATCAAGATGGTCCCGTCGCCGTCTGGCTCGGGCAGGCCGCCGACGTAACCGATGCGCGCCGACGGGCGATACGTCAGATCGACGCCGAGCGCTCGCACGGACTCCGCCTTCCGTTCGTCCAGGCGCGTCACGAGCACGCGCTCCTGCCCCGATCCGGTAAGCGCAAAGCAGATCTCCGCGATCTGCTCGGCGGTCTTGCCGGCTCCGTAAACGACCTCGGCGATACCGCAACGCAGCGCGCGTTCCCCATCGAGCCGCGCGCACCCCGTCTCCACGATGGCCGCTGCGCGCGTGCGGGCGACGAGTTCTTCGGGTCCCATCGCGCCCGCAGCGACCGCCTGCGCGAGCCTCTCGAGCTCTGATGCATCGATCATGGGCGCCGCCTCCTCTCATCGATGATTCGCATGCGACCCTAGCACAGGCACCGCACCCGAAAACACCGCCGCCGGGCAGATTTCCATACACACTCCTCATGACCGAAGCGCAAGCTGCTATTCTGCCATGAGAACGCACATGCGGCGGCTCGAGTCCGCCGGACCTCAATTCGCGACAGGAGCCCCTCATGAGCGAACGCGACATCTGCAACGAGACCGAGCCGAGCGCCGAGGAGCGCCCCGAGGTCGAGGACCGTTCCGCATCCGCCGGCTGCACGCCGTCCATGGCCGAAGGTGCAGACGGAGCGGCTTCCGCATCCGCCGATAGAGATGAATCCGCCGGCGAGCATGACGGTTCCGATGGCGCCGAGGCTCCCGAATCGCAGGATGCGCCCGCCTACGGAAACCCCGGGCTCCCCGTCGCATCCGTCATCTTCGGTATCGTCGGCCTCATCCTGGGCGGCTACGTCAGCTGGCTGCTGAGCGTCCTGGCAGGCATCGTTGCCATCGCGCTGTCCATCTTTGCGCGTAAGCAGAACTCCCCGTGGCCAGCAGTCGCGCGTGCCGGCCTCGTGATGGGCATCGTCGACATCGTCGCCAGCATCGCGCTCGTGGGCATCGTGCTCTGGCGTCTCTCGAGCATCGGCCTGATCTAACTTCGCAGCCACGCGGGCCCAAGACGCCGCCTACATCAGCGCCTCGGCCCAGGCCTCCTCGCGAAAACCGACCAGCACGAAGTCGTCGCCGATAACCAGCGGGCGCTTCACCAGCATGCCGTCGGTCGCCAGGAGCGCAAACGCATCCTCGTCGCTCATGCCGGCATCCAGCTGGGCCTTGATGCCGAGCTCGCGGTATTTCATGCCGCTCGTGTTGAAGAACCGACGCAGCGGCAGCCCCGAACGCTCCTGCCAAACGGCCAGCTCCCCTGCCGTGGGGTTGTCCTCCACGATATGGCGGTCCGTGTACTCCACCCCATGCTCGTCGAGCCACTTCTTGGCCTTCTTGCAGGTGGTGCACTTGGGGTACTCGATGAACAGGACGGACATGGCTTCTCCTCCATACGGGAGGCGCGCTCCCCGCGCGACCTCAAGCGTTTGCGTTCCATAATAATAGAACGTCTGTTCGTGTTTTGCAACACAGCATGGTCTACAATTTGGGAATCATCGAACCGGGATCAGAATGCGAGGACCTATGCACGCGTCGCCCATCGTGGACTGCCATACGCACACGAGCTTCTCGGATGGCACCTCCACCTTCGAGGAGAACGTCCGCGCCGCCTCCGAGGCCGGCTGCAGCACGATCGTCTCGACCGACCACCTCACGCTTCCCGCCAGCATGGACCCTGGCTGCATCTGCCAGGTAAGCGAAGCCGAGCTTCACTCCCATCGCAGGGAGTTCGAGGCCGCGCGCGAGCTCGCCGCGCGCATCGCCCCCTCCCTCGAGCTCGTCTACGGCTTCGAATGCGACTGGTACCCTGGATGCGAGCCGCTCGTCGAGCGCTGGTCCGCCGGGGCGGCCGTGCGCCTGGGAAGCGTGCACTGGATCGGTGACCCCGGATGCATCCATGGCGAGGCGGCAGGCGCCCCTGGAACCGAGGGCGTCGCGCCCGCAGGAATCCCCGGATCGGGATCCGGATGGATCGACTACGCCGAGGATCTGCACGTTTGGAGCGAACTGGGGACCGACGGGCTGCGCGCCGCCTATGCGGACGCCTGGTGCCGCGCCTGCGAGAGCCCGCTCGCCTTCGACGTGATGGCCCACCCCGACCTCGCCGAGCGCTTCCGCAATGAAGGGTTCCCCCCGACGTCGCCCCTCGAGCCCCTCTGGGACCAGATGGTCTCCTGCGCACGCGACACGGGCAGGCGCGTCGAGGTCTCGACCGCCGGGCTGCGTAAAACCGTCAACGACTACTACCCCACCCGCGGGCTGCTCGAGCGTTTCGCGCGCGCCGGCGTCCCCATCACGTTCGGGTCGGACGCGCACCGCGCCGTCGACATATGCTGGGGAATCCGCGAGGCGCAGCGCTACGCCCACAGCTGCGGCTACCGCACGTTCGACATCCCGCGCGCCGACGGCAGCTGGGAGACGGTCGGGCTCGCGTAGGGCGGCATCGACGCATAATCTCTTCGACGACAGATTGCGCTTGATTTTGAGATTGCACGAGGGTGCGGATCCTGGATACTGCCTCCGGGCAAGGGCGGTGGATTTGACGACGATTCCGCCCGGCGTGCCAAAAGGGTACGTCCTTTTTGGCACGGCCGCAGCTCCCGCCGCTTAATGCATGCGCGCGTCGAGCTCGCCGGCGAGCTCGTCGAGCCCCACCCCATAGCGCTCCAGCACCACGAGCAGGTGGTAGATCAGGTCGCCCGCCTCATAACGGATATGGTCGTGGTCGTCGTCCTTGCAGGCCATCACGACCTCGCCCGCCTCCTCGACGATCTTCTTGAGCAGGCTGTCCTCCTCGCCCGCAAGCAGGCGCGCGGTGTAGCTCTGTTGCGGGTCGGCGTCGCGGCGACCGCGAATGGTCCCCGCGAGCCCCTCGAGGGTCGCCCCGATATTCCCGGGCTGCACGTGTTCCGTTCTGACTCCCATGGCTGTATCTCCTTGCCTCATCCCGACGGCCCGCAGCCGCCCTTACGCTTCGACCGTATTGAAAAAGCAGCTCCGGCTGCCCGTGTGGCACGCCGGCCCGGGCGAATCGACGCGCGCGAGCAGCGTGTCGCCGTCGCAGTCCGCCGAAATCGACACGAGCCGCTGCATGTTGCCGCTCGTCGCCCCCTTGTTCCAAAGCTCTTGGCGGCTGCGGCTCCAGAACCAGGTCGTACCCGTCTCGAGCGTGAGGCGCAGCGACTCGGCGTTCATCCACGCCACCATGAGCACCTCCCCGGTGTCGTGCTGCTGCACCACGCAGGGGATAAGGCCCCGCCCGTCGAAGGAAAGCTCGTCGATGCTCATGCGAAATCCAATCTCACCGGAATGCCCTGGGCCGCCATGTATTCCTTGACCTGGCGGATCGAATAGGTGCCGAAGTGAAAGACGCTCGCGGCGAGCACCGCGTCGGCCTCGCCCTCGAGCACGCCCTCGGCGAAGTGCTCGAGCGTGCCCACGCCGCCCGACGCGATCACGGGAATGGGCACGGCACGCGCCACCGCGCGGGTGAGTGCCAGATCGAAGCCCTCCTTGGTGCCGTCGCGGTCCATGCTCGTGAGCAAGATCTCGCCCGCGCCCCGCCGCGCCGCCTCCTCCGCCCAGGCGACCGCGTCGATGCCCGTGGGCGTGCGCCCGCCGGCGAGGTAGACCTCCCAGCGGTCGGCGCCCGGAGCGCCCGGCTCGCCCACGCGCTTGGCGTCGATCGCCACCACCACGGCCTGGCTGCCGAACGCACCGGCGGCTTGCGAGATGAGCTCGGGGTCGCGCACGGCGGCGGAATTCACCGAGACCTTGTCGGCACCCGCCGCCACCATGGCGCGCATGCCCGCCAGATCGCGGAACCCGCCGCCCACGGTGTAGGGAATCGCGAGCTCGGCAGCGGCGTGCGCGGCCATGTCGATCGTCGTGGCCCGGTTGTCGCTCGTGGCGGTGATGTCGAGGAACACGACCTCGTCGGCGCCGGCTCGGTCGTAAGCGGACGCGAGCTCGATCGGATCGCCCGCATCGCGTAGGGCGACGAAGTTGACGCCCTTCACCACGCGGCCGTCGCGCACGTCCAGGCAAGGGATGACGCGTTTCGCGAGCATGGGCTACCTCCCCCCTTCCGCCGCCGCCAGCGCGTCCTCCAGCGCGAAGGACCCCTCGTAGAGCGCGCGGCCGGTGATGGCGCCCTCGATGACGCCGTCGCCGGCGGCCGCGAGCCGGCGGATATCGTCGAGCGTCGAGATGCCGCCCGAGGCGACCACGGGAAAGCCGGCGGTCCGGGCGATGGCGCGGTAGGCGTCCACGTCGATGCCCGTCTGCATGCCGTCGCGGGCGATATCGGTGAACACGAGGTGCTTGAACCCCAGCGCCGCAAGCTCGGCGACGAGGTCGAGCGCCTCGCGTTGCACCCCGTCGCGCCAACCGTTGACCTTGACCTGGCCCTCGCGCGCGGCGATGTCGGCGACGAGCAGCTCGCCGAAGCCGCGGGCGGCCACCTCGGCGAACCCGGGTTCGGTCACGAGCACGGTGCCGAGCGCGATGCGGGCGGCACCGGCGGCTGCGAGCTCATCGATGCGGGCGAGCGACCGCACGCCGCCGCCCGCGTCGACCGAGAGGCCCTCGATGCCGCAGATCGCCCGGATGGCGCGCAGGTTGGCCGCACGGGCGGGCTCGTCCTCCCCGAACGCGGCGGACAGGTCGACCACGTGCACCCAGCGCGCGCCGGCGTCGGCAAACGAGCGCGCCACGGCGACGGGGTCGTCCGAGTAGACCGTCATGCGGCTCCGGTCGCCCCGCTCGAGGCGCACGACCTTGCCGTCGATGAGGTCGATGGCGGGAAACAGGATCAAGGTGATACCTCCTTGGTATCGGATAGAGAGGAAGAGACGGGCAGACGGCGCAGGAGCGCTGCCCGGGCGCGAACCCGAGCGGTCCGATACGGCGACGCATCCCAGACCGCTGGACGGACGGTGGACGCGGACCGAAAGGACGGTGCGCACGGGCCGGACGGCCGGAGGACGGGCGGCAAGCCCGGACCGGAAGGCCGCCGACGGGCGCGCGGCGGAGGCGCCCCGCCGCATGCTCCCCTTACGAGCAGATGCGGACGAAGTTCTCCAGGATGAGGTGCCCGTGGGCGGAGGACTTCTCGGGGTGGAACTGGCAGCCGAACACGTTGCCGCGCCAGACCGCCGAGGCGAAGTTGCGGGCGTAGTGCGTCACGCCGGCGACGTCGGCGGGATCGACGTCGCCGGCGAGCGCATAGGAGTGCGTGAAGAACACGTTGGCGCCCTCGGCGAAGCCCTCGAGCAGCGGGCATACCCGGCCCGCCTCGGTAAGGTGCACCTGGTCCCAGCCCACGTGCGGCACCTTCAGGCGGGACGAGACGAGGCGCGTGCAGCTGCCCGGAAGCACGCCGAGGCCGCGCACCCAGCGCGAGCCGTCCGCCTCGAACGCCGCACCCGGCCCCAGGCCGCCGCGCGCGTCGAGCGCGCACGATAATACCGGGGCATCCGGGGATACGCCCTCGTCTCCGCGCTCGAACAGCAGCTGCAGCCCCAAGCAGATGCCCAGAAAGGGCGTGCCCTCTCCGCCCGCGACCTCCTCGACGACCGCGGCGGCCTGGCCGCTTTCCGCCATATGGGCGATGGCGTCGGCAAACGACCCCACGCCGGGCAGCACGATGCCGTCCGCGTGCGCGAGGGCGGCGGGGTCGTCCGAGACCTCGACCTCGGCGCCCGCGCGGGCAAGCCCGCGGGCGACGCTCGAGAGGTTGCCCTTGTGGTAGTCGATCACGACGATCTTGGGCGAAGCCGCCATGGGCACCCGCTCCCTTCCGCTCGCATCCCCGGCCCGCGCACGGCGGGTGGGGGGCGTGTATCTCGTTCATCCCCGGCCCGCCCGCCTCGCCGCACGCAACGCGCCGGACGGAACCGAGCCCTGTCTTAGAGCGCGCCCTTCGTGGAGGGCACGCCCGCCACGCGCGGATCGTGCTCGCAGGCACGGCGCATCGCACGACCCGCGGCCTTGAAGGCCGCCTCGATGATGTGATGGGAATTGCCGCCCGCCAGCTCGCGCACGTGCAGCGTCACGCCGGCGTCGCGCGCGAACGCGTAGAAGAACTCCACCGCGAGCTCGGTGTCGAAGGTGCCCACGCGCTCGGTGGGAACCGGCAGGTCGCAGTAGGCCTGTCCGCGCCCGGAGATGTCCACCGCCGCCATGACGAGGGTCTCGTCCATGGGGATCGCCGCGTCGGCGAAGCGGCCGATGCCCGCCTTGTCGCCCAAGGCCTGCGCGAACGCCTGGCCCAGGACGATGCCTGTGTCCTCCACGGTGTGGTGCGCGTCGACCTCGGTGTCGCCGACGGCGCGGACCGTGAGGTCGAACAGCCCGTGACGGCCGAACGCGTTGAGCATGTGGTCGAAGAAGGGCACCCCGGTCTCGATGTCGCAGGCACCGGCGCCGTCCAGGTTCAGGTCGATCGCGATATCGGTCTCCCCGGTCGTGCGGGTCACGCGCGCGCGGCGCGCGGGCGCGGAGCCCTCCTCGGTCGACGCCTTGCCGGATGGGGCCACCGCCGCGACGACGGTCGCGGGCTTGCGGTACACGGTCATTTCTCACGCCTCCTCGTCCAGCAGCGCGGACAGCGCCGCCAGAACCTCGTCGTTTTCCTCCGGTGTCCCGACCGTGATGCGCAGGCACCCCTCAAGCCCGGGCGCATAGGAGAAGTCACGCACCAGCATAGAGTACTCGTCGCGCAGCCGCTCGCGGATGCGGCTCGCCATCGGCATGCGGACGAGCAGGAAGTTCGCACGGCTGGGCCACACCTTCACGCGCGGGTCGGCGGAGAGCGCGGCGAACATGCGCTCCCGCTCGGCGACGATACGCCCCACGACCGGCGCGAACTCCGCGCGGGACTCCACGAGCGCGAGCGCCGCCGCCTGGCTCAGCACGTTCACCGAGTAGATCTGGCGCACCGCGGCGAACGCCTCGATCACATCGGGAGCCGCCAGCACGTAGCCGCAACGGATCCCCGCGGCGCCGAACGCCTTGGACAGCGTGCGCAGCACGACCAGGTTGGGATGGCGGTCGAGCAGCCGGGCGGCCGAGGCGTCCTCGCCCGCGAACTCGATATAGGCCTCGTCCACCATCACCAGGCCGCGGCAGACGTGGCACAGGCGCTCCACGAAGGGCAGCGGGACGAGGCCTCCCGTCGGGTTGTTGGGCGAGGTGACCACCGCGAGCTTCGACCAGTGCGCCGATGCGAGCACCGCCTCCTCGTCCAGCTCGAACGTGCGCGGATCGCGGCCCGCGCGGCGGACCGGCGTCTGGGTGAGCGAGGCGAAAAACTCGTACTCCGAGAAGCACGGCGGGCAGACGAGCAGCTGGGACGCGCGCCCGCCGAAGGCGAGCAGGAAGTTGTAGAGCAGCTCGTCGCCGCCGTTGCCCACGCAGACGCACGCGGGCGCGACCCCGTGCCGCGCGGCGATCTCGGCGCGCAGGGCATGCGCCATCGGGTCGGGGTAGCGGTTGAGCGGCGTGGACGCCAGGGCGGCGTCCACCCGCTCGCGCACCCCGTCGGGCACAGGGTAGGTGTTCTCGTTCGCGGAGAGGTTGATGCGGCAGGGCGTGAAATTGGGGTCGTACGGCTCGATGTCGGCCAGGTGCGGCTGGACGAGGGCCCGTACGCGGTCGGACAGGCGCGCCACGCTAGCCCACCTCCCCGCACGGACGGGCGCCGACGGCGACCGTCGCCGCGTCGTCGACCGGCCACGCGACCTTCCCCAGGTCCACGTCGGCGAGCCCCGCGGCGCTCACCGCCGCCTCGCCCAGCTCGAGCGAGCGACGGCGCAGGCCCACCGAGAGGCCGTGCGCCCACAGCCCTTCAGCGCAGGCCATGCGCTGCGTCGCGGGCGCATCGGCCATAAGTCCGGCAGGCGTGTAGCACACCACGGAGGAACGCTTGACGAAGTCCTCGACCGACAGCGGGCTGGAAAACGTCGCCGTGCCCCCGGTCGGCAGGGTGTGGTTGGGGCCCGCGACGTAATCGCCCAAAGGCTCGGAGCTCCAGGCGCCCACGAAGATGGCGCCCGCGTTGCGGATCTTGCCCAGAAGGCCGAGCGCGTCGGCGCAGTGCAGCTCGAGGTGCTCCGGGGCCACTGTGTTCACGGCGCCCACGGCGGCATCCATGTCCGCCGCGATCACGATCGTGCCCTCGTTCGCAAGGGACGCGCGGGTGATGTCGGCACGGGGGCTCTGCGCGCAGAGCTGCTCCACGGCCGCCTCGACCTCGCGTGCGAAATCCGCGTCGCAGGTGACGAGGTAGCACGCCGCCAGCGGGTCGTGCTCGGCCTGGGCCATGAGGTCGGCCGCGACCACCATGGGGTTCGCGGTGGCGTCCGCCAGCACGCACACCTCGGAGGGGCCGGCAACCATGTCGATGCCCACATCGCCCGAGACCGCCTGCTTGGCCGCCGCCACGTAGGCGTTGCCCGGGCCCGTGATCTTCTCGACGCGGGGGATGGACTCCGTGCCGTAGGCGAGCGCGGCGACCGCCTGCGCGCCACCAACCAGATAGATCTCATCCACCCCGGCCACCTTGGCCGCCGCGAGCGTGGCGGCGGAGATGAGGCCGTCGCGCTGCGGGGGCGTCACCATCACCACGCGCTCCACCCCGGCGACCTTCGCGGGGATGGCGTTCATGAGCACCGTGGAGGGGTACTGGGCGCGACCGCCCGGCACGTAGATGCCCGCGGCGGCAAGCGGCGTCACCTTCACGCCGAGCATCGTGCCGTCCTCGCGCGTCGTGAACCACGACTGCGCGACCTCGCGCTCGTGGAAGGCGCGGATCTGGGAAGCGGCCTTCTCGAGTGCGGCGACGAAGGCGGCATCGAGCCCCTCGAGCGCCGCGTCGACGCGCTCGGCGGGCACGCGGAAGCTCTCCAGGTCCACGCCGTCGAATTCCCGGCAGAAGCGGCGCAGGGCGACATCGCCGCCCGCGCGGACCGCGTCCACGATGTCGCGGGCGGCCTCCTGGATACGAGCGGGAAGCACGCCCTTGCGGCTGAGCTGGTCGATGACGAGGCGCTCTCCGGGCGCCAGCGAGATGGTCCTCATGGCCATCACTCCTCTCCTGTTGCGATGAGTCGGCGCACGAGCTCGCGCACGCGCGCGTCGGTGCGGGCGCGCCCCGGGTTGACGAAGAGCCGCGCGGTGCACTCCACCAGCTCCCCCGTCACGACCAGATCGTTCTCGCGCAGGGTCGTGCCCGTGGCGGTGATGTCCACGATGCGGTCGGCCATGCCCACGATCGGCCCGAGCTCGATGTTGCCGTGCAGGGAAACGATCTCGGCGTTGACGCCCCGGCGCTCGTACCAGGCGCGGGCGATGCGCGGGTACTTCGTGGCGACGCGCAGCACCCCGGTGCGGGCGTAGGAGCGCTCCGCACGCTGCGCGCGGACGCACGCAGCGGGCTCCGCCTCGATGAAGCGGCAGCCGCCGAACCCCAGGTCGGCGAGCTGCAGGACGTCGAGCCCCGCCTCGATGAGCGAGTCCCGGCCGCAGATGCCGCAATCGGCCCCGCCGCAGGCCACGAAGGCGGGGGCGTCCTGGGCGCGCACGATCACGAGCTCGAGGGTTCCCAGGTCGCCCGCGGTGCCGGCCGCCGCGCGGTCGGGCGCCTCCACGATGAGGTGGCGCCCCGCGTCGACGAACGCCGAGGCGTCGAAGCCGGCAGCCTCGAGCGCGCGCACGGTGCCCTCCTTGAGCGACCCCTTGGGGACCGCGATGCGCAAGGGACGCCGCGCGGAAGCGGAGGCGGATGCGGCGGTCGCCGCGGCTGAGGCCGGCTCGGTCCCGGCGGATGCGGGGCCGCCTGCCTCGCCCAGCGCGCGCTCAAGGCGCTCGAGCGAGAAGGCGAAACCCGCTGCGGGGACGCCCCGGGCGCCGAGAGCGCCGTCGAACACGCGGTCGTACCTGCCGCCGGAGCCCACCGGGTCGGACGCGCCGGCCGCATACGCCTTGAAGACGAGGCCCGTGTAGTAATCGAAGGACCCCATGAGCGAGAAGTCGAAGGAGAGCGCGCCGCCCATCGCCGGGTCCGAGCACGCGTCCGCGTGCAGCGCGCGCAGCTCGGCCGTGGCCGAATCGTCCACGCCCGCCTCCTCCAGCAGCGCATCGACCCGGTCGAGCGCCTCGACGCCGCCCGCGACGCGCGGCAGGGCGCAGATCGCGCGGCGCATGGGCTCGGGCAGGTCGGCCGCGGCCGCATGCGCGTCCAGGTCCACGAAGTCGTTGGCGTGCACGTCTGCCAGCGCCCGCTCGGCGAGCTCGGCATCGCCGCATGCCTCCAGCAGGGCGCGGAACGGACGGACGCTGCCGCACACGATCCGCCATCCGGGCACGCCGAGTTTCGCGAGCGCGCCCGCCACGAGCCGGACCGCCTCCGCATCGCCCTTGTGCGCGCTCACGCCGATCAGCTCGAAGCCGAGCTGCGTGAACTGGCGCGTGGCGCCGGCGTCGCGCGCGGCGGCGCGCACGACGGGTGCCTCGTAGCGCAAGCGCAGCGGGAGGTCTCCCGCTGCCATGCGGGCGCGCACGATGCGAACGATGGGCAGGGTGTTGTCGGGACGGACGACCAAAAAGCGTCCGTCGTCATCGAAGAGGCGAAACGGTGTGTCGGCCGCGCGGCCGCCCGCATAGAGGCCCGTCTGGTCCTCGAGCAGCGGCGTCTCGATGGGGCGGTAGCCGCTGCCCTTGAGATGCTCCCGCACCGCCTGCGCGATGTCCTCGCGCGCCTGCGCCTGGTCGGGCAGTATGTCTCGGAATCCCCATGGTGCGGCGGTCATCTGCGGATGCTCCCCTCTCGTGCGGCCGTGCCCGGGCACGCGCCCCTTCGACGCCGATGCCCGGAAGTCGCTTTAGTTTAGTGGAGTGCTTAAGGCGGCCGAGCGGGGCGGCGAACCGTTACAGGGCAGAAACACGCACGCCATGCCGCACGCACGGCCAGGGACGTGCCCCGGTGCCCGAAAATCATGATTTGCCGACGGGCTACCTGCCGCCGCACCCCAAGCGGCGGCGCGGCGTCCATCGCCGTCCGCGCCTCGGCATTCGTTACCGTATCGCTATCATTCATTCCCATCGCGCGATGCTCGGGGCGCAGCGACGCCACACGCGATACCGTAATCGCATCTGGCTGCACACGCGCCCGCTCCAGCGCGAGCCGGCGCGAGATCCACAGGAGGGACCATGAGCATCTACTCGCCCGGCCGCAAGCCCGGAACCTATATGGGATGGGCCGCCGCATCTGCGATCCTGCTCGCAGGCATCCTCGGTACCCCGGCCGCGGCAGGGGCCGAAACGCTCGCCCAGCGCATCTCATCCGATTACGTCCACACCGTCGAGAGCATCGTCTCGGGAGGCGACCCCTTCGCCTGGACCGGCTCGCCCGTCTCCTTGATGAGCAACGGCGAGGCGCTGCCCGCCGCCTTCGACCTGCGCGACAGCGAGGCCTACGGCAACGCCGTCACCCCCGTGAAGTTCCAGAACCCGTGGGGCACCTGCTGGGCGTTCGGCGTGGTCGCCGCATCCGAGACGAGCATCCTGTCCGAGGCCCACACCAAGGGTATCGAGGTGCCCGAGGCCCTCACGGACCTCTCCGAGCGCCAGCTCGCCTGGTTCACCTACCATGCGCTGCCCGAGGACGATGACGCCGACGGACAGGCCGGCGAGGGCCTCATCTCCCTGCTCGACGACAGCGACGTGCTCAACTCGGGCGGCTTCGCGCTGTACGGCTCGTCGCTCTTCTCCTCCGGCATCGGCCCCACCACCGAGCAGAGCGTCCCCTACCGCGGCAAGCAGGGCATCATCCAGACCATCAAGGACGCCGAGGGCAACGAGATTGACTACTGCTACAGCGCCGACGACGACTGGAGCGTCGACGAGGAGCAGCGCTTCGAGCAGGCCCTCGAGCTCGAGGAGTCCGTCCAGCTCCCCTCCCCCGGCGCCTACGCCCTCAACGAGAACTGGGACGCAGTCGATGCGGCCAACGAGGCCATCAAGGAACAGCTCTACGCCGGTCGCGCCGTGTGCATCGGCTTCAGTGCGGACAACTCGCAGCCCGGTCAGATCAGCGAGACCGCGTTCATCAACCCCGGCGACAACGAAACCGAGACGTGGGCGCACTACACCTACTACGACGCGGGCGCCAACCACGCGGTCACCATCGTCGGCTGGGACGACGACTACTCCCGCGAGAACTTCGGCAACCCTGACCCCGAGACCGGCGAGGTGAACGAAGCGCACCGTCCCCAGCGCGACGGCGCCTGGATCGTCAAGAACAGCTGGGGCTCGACCGGCGAGTTCCCCAACGGCACGCCGGACGGCTGGGGCACGGACGGCTCGGGCTACTTCTACCTCTCCTACGACGACCCCACGATCTCGGACCCCCAGGCGTTCGACTTCAAGGTCGAGTCGATCGAGAGCGCAGACGAGGAGTACTACAACCACCAGTACGACTACATGCCGTCGGGTGACATCCAGACGATCCGGAACGAATCGGAGGTGCGCGTCGCGAACGTGTTCACGGCCGACGAGAACGGCGAGATGATCAGCACGCTGGGATGCGAGACGACCGCCCCCGGCACGGAGGTCACCTTCGAGGTGTACCTGCTCGACGACGAAGCGGCGCTTCCCGATGACGGCGAACTGGTCCGCACCGTCAAGCGCGACTTCGGGTGGGGCGGCTACCACACCGTCGAACTCGGGGAGGACTCGCTCGTCGTCGAGGGCGGGCAGCGCTTCTCCGTCGTGATGACCCAACAGGACCAAAACGGAATCTACCGCGCATCCTGGGAGGTGGGGACCGGCATGGCCGGGCGCGAGGCGATGCGCCAAAAGTACTACGACTACTACGTGGGCGTGCACTACCGTGCCATCCGCGACCAGTACCTCTACGACAAGTGCGACGAGCTCATCGCCCAGGGCCTCGACGAGGACACGGCGTGGGAGCAGGCGATGGCCTGGGTCGACACGGACGAGGTGCACGACGAGATCTACGGGCTCGCCGAGACGATGGCGGAGACGACCGCCGAGCGCGCGCTGCCCAGCTACTACGCGAACGCCGTGGTCAACGAGGGCGAGAGCTTCCTGTTCTCCGAGGATGAGGAGACCGGGGAGGCGTCCTGGGCCGACTTCACGCTGGTCGCGGAGACCGCCGAAGCGAACGGCGTCGAGGCCGACAACCCCTGCATCAAGGCGTACGGCTACGTCCTCCCGGACGGCTACTTCGATGAGGCGACCGCAGAGCAGATCGCCGAGCTCACCAAGCTCGTGGCGACCGGGACCGAGACGCTCGCCTCGGCCCAGGTGAGCGCCGACGGCACGGACGTGCCCACCACGGCCCACTGGGTCACCGCCGACATCCGCTCCGCGCTCGCCGACGCGCTCGACGAGGCCGCGGCGATGCTCGAGAAGGCGCAGGCCGGAAGCGTGACGCAGCACGAGATCGAGGACATGAGCCAGCGCCTGTCCGATGCGAACGAGGCCTTCCTGGAGGCCCGCAAGCCCGGAACCAAGCAGGAGGCGCCCAAGAATCCCGACCCGAAGCCCGAAGAGGGCAAGAAGCCCGCAAAGCAGGACAAGGACGACCTGCCCAAGACGGGCGACGCCGCCCTGGCGAGCATCCTCGCGACCTCGCTCGCCGGCGCCGGAGCGCTCATCGCGGGTCTGAAGCGCCGCCGCAAGTAAGGACGCGGCGCCGCACGCCGACATATCCGCAAGGCACGCAAAGGACCCCGGCAGCCGCGAAGCTGCCGGGGTCCTTTCGGTCATATGCGAACCGTCCCGATGCGCATCTACCTGCTACGACGGCGCACGATCACGCCCGCGACGATGGCTATCACGGCGACCGCGGCGACGCCGCCCACGACGGCCAGCGTGTTGTCGCCGGTCTGGGCAAGCGTTCCGCCCGTACCGGGCTTACCGGTGTTACCGGGCTTGTTGGAGCCGCCGGCGTTACCAGCGTTGCCGGAGTTGCCGGTATCACCCGAACCGCCATCGCCAGGCGTGGAGGGACGGGTGAGGCCATCGATCTTCGCGAGGATATCGGCGCGAGCCGCCTCGACCTCGTCGGCGGTGCCGCTCTTGAGGAGCGCCTTGCCCGCGGCGACGGCGTCCTTCAGCGCGGCGACGCTCTGATCGGTGTAGACCGAGGTGTCGATGGCTTCGGCGCGAGCGATAGCGTCCTTCAGGGCGACCACGTTCACGAGCTGGGCGCGCGCATCGACGATAGCCTGGGCAAGCGTGCCGTTCTCGCTATCCTCATGCTCGGCCTCGGCCGCCTTGATGGCAGCATCGAGAACCTTCCAGCTATCGGAGGTGTAGTCGTCCTTGTTGAGCTTCTTCGCATCCGCCAGGACGCCATCGAGATCGACGGCGACGAGCTTTGCCTGAGCGTCGGCGAGGTTCTGAACTGCCTCGGCGATCTGCTCGGCGGTGCCGTCCTCGAGCAGCTTCTTGGACGCCTCGTAGGCGGCCTTGTACTGCGCGTAGGAATCAGGCGTGTACGCGCCCTCGGAAACGCCCTCGAACTCCGCCTGGGCAGCGAGGAGCGCCGACACGTCGACGAGACCGTCGCGGGCGGCGAACAGGTTGTCCATGGCAGCATTGAGCTGCGCGGGATCCTTCACGCCGTCATCGACCAGCTTCTGCAGGGCGCTCAGGGTCTCATCATAGGAAGCCTTGGAAGTCGTGGTGAAGTCACCCTCGCCCCACTTCAGCTCCCCTGCATCCTCGAGCACCAGCGCCGCGCGATCGGCAGCGGTGGCATCGAAGACCAGGTTCTCGCAGGCAGCCTTGAGGTTGGCCGCGAGCTCCTCGCCCTGCGTCTCGGAGATGTTGTCCGCATCCTTCAAGGCCTCGGTCGCGGCAGCCAGAGCCTGGCTGTACGCATCCCACGTGGTCTTGGTGTACGCGGAGCCGTCCTTGATGGCGCCCTCCACGAGCTCGGAGAGCTCGCCTCCGGCGTAGCGGACGACCTTGTTGGCCACAGCGTTCTCCAGACCGGCCTTCAGCGAGGCGGCGGCGTCCGCCGTGATCGCGGAATCGTTCGCCAAAGCGCCCTCGGCAGCGGCGACCGCCGTGTCGAGCGCGGCCTTGCTGTTAGCGGTCCACGTGGAGGTGTCGACCTTCTTGGCCGCATCGAGCGCACCGCGCAGAGCGGCGATGCCATCGGTGCTTGCACCGGCGGCCTTGCCCAAAAGGTAGATCTCGGAGATCTGGGGCGTGGTGCCCGCGGGCCACTCGATGACGACGTCCTTCACCGCGGTGAAGTTGACGGCGGCACGGGTTGCGGCGATCACGTTGCCGAAGCGGAACTCCTGAGAGTTCTGGTCGAGCGTGCCGAGGGCCACGGTCTCGGTCGCGCTGTAGGAACCGTCCGCGTAGAGGACGGCCTTGACGATCGCGCCGCTGGGGTTGCCGCGAGAAATGATGCGGACGCCCTCATAGGCGGTGCCATCGGCCTTCAGCGGGGTGGAGACGTGATAGGTCAGGGCGCCCGCGGTGTCGCCGGAAGGCGTCCACTGGCTCTCGAGATTCTTGTCGATCATGTTGCTGGGCAGCATGTCGCGCTGCTCGGCGACGGTGCTCTCGAAGTCGCCGCCCGCATAGGTGGAGACGTACGCGCCCTTGTTGATGCGCAACTCACCCAGGCAGATCCAGCGGTGGCTGTAGGTGCCGGTGAAGCGGATGCGCAGATAGCGACCGGTGACATCGAGGCTCTCCGCCTTGGCGGTCATGTTGCCGGGGACCTCGCTGGAGTGCGTGAGCCACGCGGCGCTCTTCGCGGTATCGTCGTTGAACGCGTCCTCGACGATCTCCTTGCTGTTGATGTCGAGGACCTGGATCCACTGATCATCGCCAGCGTTGGGATCGCTTGCGACCTCGATCACGCCGTTGCGGATAAAGTCCTTGCTGGTCTCGGGAATGAAGTACTCGAAGGTGTTGATGGTGCGCTCCTGGCCAAGATCGAAGACGATCTTGTTGCCCTCGCTCGGGTAGCCGGCGATGGTGGAGTTGGTGCCGATGTTGCCATCGAAGACCTTCGCCACATCGAAGCTATCGGAGCCGGGCACGTCGCTGGAGACCAGCTTCGGTGCCAGGGAGCCCAGGAACGAGACGGTGTAGCCCTTGAACGCGACGGTGGCGCCGTCGGCGTTAGCCTTGTAACCCACATAGCGCGCGCTCACGGCTTCGGAGCCGAGGGACTTCCACTCGAGGCCGTTCATGGAGTAGACCGCGTCCGCCTTGGTGGCAGCGGTCTCGCCGGCGGCAACCGTGACCTCGCGGCGGATGCTGCCCAGGTCGACGGCGATAACGTCGCCGTTTGCAGGCAGCTTCACCGTGGCGTCGGTCGTGGAGGCGCCATCGGTCGCCACGCGACCCTTGAGGCTCGCGTTCGGAAGCTCGAACGTGGAATAGATGCTGTCGGTGCTGAACGAGTAACGCTCGTAGGCCTCGAGCTCGTACAGCTGGAACCAGTTGGAGGTGCCGCTGTTGGATACGAGCTTGATAGCCGTCGCCTCGACGGTTGCGAAGTTCACGGTCTCGTCGGAGGCGCCGGAAAGGTCGCACGCCTTGGTCCAGGCGCCGCCCTCGGCATCGGGGGTCTCATCGGTGGTGTAGTACACCGAAGCGGACGAGAACTTGTCGCTCGAACCCTGCAGCGCACGGACAGCGTCGATCTTGACCTTGCCGCCGAGGGTCATCATGACCCAGTCGCCCTGCTGCGTGGCGCGGCTGCTCCAGAACTGCGTGGTCTCGTCGCCGTCGATGGCGCGCGCGATCGCGTTGCTCTGGTACTGGGGCATGTTGGTCGAGATGGTCTTGGCGGCTGCAGCCTCCCCGCCGGCGGTGGCGTACAGGTCGGCGACGCGCCACCAGATGTTCTTGCGGGCGTTGTTGACGACCTTGACGGCCTTGGCCTCGACGGTCTTGCCCAGCTTGATGGTCTGCGCGGTCTTGTTGTTGATCGCACCGGCCTCATGCCACTGACCGTCAGCCGTCTGGTAGTAGGCGGTACCGCTATCGATGGCGTCGCCGCCGTTGTTGGAGATGGCCTGCTTGAAGACGATCGCATCGATGGACTTCACGCCGTCGAACGTGACGATGACGGCCGCACCGGCCTCGGTGCCGTCGTCCTTCTGGTCGCCGACGCCATGCGTGAGCCACGCCTCGGTGCCGTCCTCGCCGTCGGACGCGTTGCCCAAGGGCTTGCCGGAATCGGCGCTCACCTGGTTCTCAACCGTGACCGTGCCGAAATACGCCGCGGACTCGGACGCGGGGGCGTCGACCTTGTTGATCTCGACCTCGTTGATGGTGAGCCAGCAGGCGCCCTCGTTGGCGGCCGTGGCGATCAGGCGGACGCCGAAGACGTCTGTCTGTCCCAGGTCCTTGAAGTCGACGACCTGCTCGCGGTTGTTGTCGAGCGTCGCGCCCTCCACATCGACCCATGCGCGGCCGCCTTCGGTCTCACGCAGGACCTGCAGCTTGCCCGTGCGCAGCGTGTCGTTGAGGTGGCCGCCGTCATAGGTGATCGTGAAGCGATCGAGGTCGAACGCGTTGGTCTTCTCCACGCCGAAGAACGTGCCCTCGGCGATGGCCGCCGGGTCCTTGTAGCTCAGGCCGGTGCCGGCTTTGCCGTCGAACAGGACGTCCGTGTCGGCAGACGGGCTGTCGGTACGGCTCGTCACGAACTTGGTGAAGTTCGCGTCGGGGTTGGAGGCCAGCTCGGCACGCTCGGCGACATAGGTATCGAGCGCGTTGATCGTGGGCACGATGTGCGCCTTGCCGATGCGGGCGTACTCGGTGTGGTCGATGTAGAGATAGCCGTGGTTGTTGGCATCGTCGAGCTTCGCGGTGCCCGCGGAGTACTTGGCGATCAGCGTGGACGTGTCGCCCGCCAGGTCGGCCTTGACGGCCTCGAGTTCGAGAAGGGCAGCCTCGGACTGCTCCTCCATCGCGTCGACCCAGGAGCCGATCTGCTCGAGCATATCCTTGTTGCCCGCAGACGCGCGGTAGGACGCGGCGATCTCCTTAAGCTCGGTGAAGATCGCGGTCATGCTATCCACATCGCCTGCGGTGACCGTGCCCGCGGCGAGCTTGGCGCGGAAGTCGGCCAGCGCATCCTTGATATCGGCAGACTCGCCGTTCTCCCAGGTCGCGCCGCCGCCGTACATGCGGAGCGCATGGCCGGAGAGGGCCTTGAGCGCATCGGAGCCGGCGGTTGCGACCGGAGAGTTGTGGTCCACGTACGTGAAGGAATCGTCCCACGCGGCGTCGGCGTGCTCGGTGGACGTCCACAGGTTCCACGTGAAGTCGGCGTTCATGAAGATCGCCTGCTTGGACGGCTCGGACTGCTGCATGGGGTTGAGCACGACACCCTCGACCTGGCCCGGCTTGAGGTCGGCGCCCAGGAAGTTGTTGTGGCCGCCCATGTGCAGGGCGTCCTTGTCGTTATCGGAGCAGGGCCAGTTGATCCACATGAAGGGTGCGACGCCGGAGTTGTTCTGGAACGTGGTGGCGAACTGGTTGTCGATCTTGCCCCAGATGCGGCCGCCGGTGTTGACGACCTGGATGTTGTCGGGAAGGTCCTGATACCATGCCTCGCCCTGGCCGTAATAGGCCACCGGGCAGAAGATGATCGTGTCCTTGAGGCCGGGGTACTTGAGCGAACCGTCCTCGTTGGCGGCCCGCTGCTGCTCGCGGACCCATTCCGTCATGTCCTCGCACAGCTTGATGTACAGGTCGGAGCCCTGGTCGGCCGCATCGTCGGCCAGCATGGCGATCTGGCGGACGCCGTGATCCATAACCTGCGTGAACTTTTCCTTCAGGATCGCAACGGAATCATCGTAGTTCGCGTTGGTGATGGGGTTGCTCATGAAGGGGTGCAGCGCGTAGACGAAGCGGCACTTCGACTCGTTGCCGGCCTTTGCCAGCGGGTCGATCTTCTCGGTGAGCTCCTCCTCGGTGTAGAGGGTGCGCCACTGGGCGTTGTGCTTGGGGTCGTCCTTCGGAGCGTACACATAGGCGTTCAGCTTGTAGTAGCCGCCCCACGTCATGAGGTTCACGCGGTCCTCGGTGCTCCACGGGTTGCCGTAGTAGCCCTCGATGAAGCCGCGCGTGATGACGTCCGCATAATCGCACACGGCGAAGGCGCGAAGCTCCGCGCCCTCGGTCTGCTGCAGGATCTGATACAGCGTGGTGAGGCCGTAGTAGGCCGCATCGGTGCTGGCGCCCAGAACGATCACGCGGTCGGGCGTGTCGCCGGTTGCAGGCAGGGAGGCGAGCACGTAGGCGTCGGTCTTATCGAACAGGCCCTCGGTGATGGCGAGGTCACCGGACTTCACGAGCTCCTCGACCATCGTGTCGACGACGCCGCCGGAGCCCTTCACGCCCACCAGGATATTGGTAGAGCGCGCTCCGCCGAGCTTGTCGGACTGCTTCGCCTTCATCCCCTTGAGGGCGAGGGCCTCGTCGAGGCGGGCCGCGGTGTCCGCATCGACGCCGTCCTCGAGCACGACGTTCGCTTCGCCGCGAAGCGTCTGCGCGCCCGCGGCGTACGAGGCCTCATGCGGGGTCGGGTAGATCTGGTATCCATCCTCTGCTGCCCAAGCGGGCGTGGCGGCACCGAAGGCCGCCATGCCGCACAGGGTTAGAACGCAGAGGATGAATGACCAGACCGAGCGAATCTTCGTAACGGTTCGGTTCATTCATCCTCCTTCTGGACTATGCGGTTTACAGCCGCGCGACCCGTGAGCCTGAACGGCTACTTGGCGCTGCGGCGGCGAAGCGCCACGCCCGCGCCGAGGGCGACCACGGCCGCCGCGGCGACGCCGCCGACGATGGCGAGGCTGTCATCGCCGGTCTGGACGAGCGAGCCGTCCGTGCCGGGCTTGGCGCTCGGATCCTCGGGCTTCTGGGTGGGCTCATCGGTGCCGCCGCCCGGGACCTCGGCGCGGCTCCACTTGGCCGTGAGCACGAGGTCGGAGGTCACGGGGTCATCGAAGCTCCACTTCGCGGTCCAGCCGCCCTCGTGGCCGTCGGCGAACCAGCCCTCGAACTTCCAACCGGAAAGCTCCGGGTCGGCCTGGGCGGGAACCTTCTCGCCCTCCTTGACCTTCAGGACGATGTCCTCATGGCCGGGAACGCGGTCGTCGATGGTGACGGTGAAGGTCTTTCCCTCGGGCTCGGGTTCGGGCTCGGGATCGACCGGAGCGCCCTCGAGGCGCAGCGCCATCATGGATGCGGCCAGCTCGCCGCGCAGGGCGTACACGGAGTTGACGTCGCCGTCCTGCTTAGCCAGGCAGTCCTCTGCCTTCTTGACCTGGGCCTGGAAGGCGGACCAGGTCTCGTCGCTGAAGCGGTCGTGATCGCAGGAGCCGTCCTGCTTCACGCCCTCGGCGACGTCGACGAGCTGCTGCAGGGCCTCGTAGTTGGGGGCGGCGGCCGCGTCGAGCAGGCGGAGCTCCGCTGCCGCGGCGTTGCCGTTGGCGCCCTTGACCCACACGAGCTTGACGGCCTTGACGCCGTCCTGGCGGTCGAAGGCGATGGTGATCGGCTCGGTGCCGCTCACCTTGAGGTCGCCCTCGGCGATCTTCTCGAAGGTCTTGCCGTCACGGGAGACCTCGATGCGGTACGTCTGGATGTTGCCGTTGGCGCCGGTCTGGCGCGGGGTGTACACGATGCCCTCGACGCTCATGGATTCCTTCGCCTCGAGGTTGAGCCAGTGCTCGCCCGAGGTGATGTCCCACTTGCTGTGCCACATCGTGTTGGGGTTGCCGTCGAGCACGTTCTTGGGATCCGAGCCGTCGGCCTGGAAATCGGATGCGGTCGCCGTGAGCAGGGCGGGGTCGACGAAGTTGAGGTCGCCGCCCTTCTTCAGCTCGAGGGCGTTCAGCGCCCTCACGATGGCGACCTCGTAGCCGTCGACCGTGGACTGCATGCTCGCGGGCAGGTCCTCGCGCACCTGGGCCCAGGCGGCCTGCACGCGAGCGACCGACTCCTCGGTGAAGAGCTCTGCGAGCGCTGCGGTGGCCTCGTCGCCCTGCAGCTGGGCATACGCGTCGATGCGGCAGTAATCCGCCACCTCGTAGCCGGGCTTGCCGTCCTCGCCCGTCAGCTTGCCGCGAATCTGAGCGGCCAGCTCGGATACGGCCTCGGCGCTCGGGTCGGCATCGCGGAACAGGTCGTACGCCGCATCGAGCAGATCGCGCAGGCCGGGGACGTCCTGCACGGCGAGCACGCTCTCGGCGGTAAGGACCGCGTAGTCGAGCTCCATGGTGGAGGCGAACTCCGCATCGGTCGAGACGCGGACGTCGTCCACGTAGCCGCGGAACGCCTGCGTCTTGGAGCCGACACGCGCCAGCGGCAGCATCGTCGTGGCCTTGAGGGCCTTGCCCTCGGCCGCCTTGTCGCCGTCGCCCAGGGTGTCGACGAGCTCGCCGTTCACGTAGAGCTGCGTCTCGGTCATCGTGTTCTTGAACTCGAGCTCGACCCATTCGTCGACGGGCAGCTCGTAGGCGAAGGAGAACTGATGGTTCTCACGGGTGAACCCGACCTTGCCGGTTCCCTCCTGGACGGCCATGATCTGGCCGTACGCGGACTCGAAGAGCACCTGGGGATCGGTGGAGGCGCTCGTGCGCTTCACCTTGACGCGCAGGTCGTTGCCCAGGCCGGCGGTGGAGAGGGCGTCGTCGGCGACGGAAGCGTAGGACTCATCGCCGTCGAGCTTGAGGGCGCTGCGGCCGTCCACCTGCTCGAGCTTGGCGTTCTTGCCCTCGGCGAGGTCGCGGCCCATGCCGGAGGCGTCGGACATGTCGTCCATGTTCCACTGGGCGATCTGACCGGAATCGGAGACGGAGACCTCGTAGCCGAAGTTGGTGCTGGGCTCGTCGCCGAGCTCCTGCGAGAGCGCCTTGGCGTCGGCGGTGTTCAGCGAGCCGCGGCCCCAGGAGTTGGCGCCGAAGAGACCCGCCGCCGCGGTGATGCGGTCGTACACGTCGTACTCGGTGATGCCGTTCTCCAGGTAGTCGGTCATGTCGTTCCACACCGCGAAGGCGCCGCCGATGACCTGCGGGTCGCCCGCCGGGATGGTCACCTTGTCGATGCTGTTCAGCGGGTCGGTGTAGACGACGTTGTCGTTCAGGTAGTCGTAGTAGTAGCCGGCGTTGGGCACGATGTAGAAGTGGCCGTCGTTGCAGTCGATGAGGTCGAAGCCCATCTCGTACATCTTGTCCATGTTGGCGTAGCCCCAGTTCCAGAGGTTGATCTGGGCACGGGTGCCGTCTTCGCCGTCCACGTGGATGGCGTCGCCCTGGGTGTACTGGGACAGGGAGCCCCAGACGCGCGGCGTCTTGCCGTTCTCGCGCGCGTAGTCGAACATCTCGTTGACGAACTTGCGGTACAGCGGGCCCGACTCCTCCTTGGAGCCGACGTTGTACTCGTCCGCGCCGATGTGGATCACGTCGGTGCCGGCGAAGACCGCGTCCTCGCCGCCGGTCAGGTACTCATCGAAGATGCTCTGGACGAACTCGAGGCTCTGGCCGAACTTCTCGCCGCGCAGGTCCAGGTGGTCGTTCTGACGGCCGTCGGTGCCGTAGCGCAGGTCGGGACGGACCTTGGTGAGCGCCAGGGAATGGGCCGGGGTGTCGATCTCGGGGATGATGTTCACGCCGAGCGCGGCGGAGCGCTCGATGTACTCCTTGAAGTCCGCCTTGCTGTACCACACGTCGGTGGAGGTGAGGTCGGCCTGGTTGGCGCCGCCCTTCTTGATGTCGGACTCGAGGCGGAAGCCGGAGTAGGCCTGCATCGCGTCCTCGCCGTTGTTGGTGTAGTGCTCGAGCGGGATGAGGTTGTCGTTCAGGTGGATCTGGAAGTCGTTCAGCTTGAACCAGGCCATCTGCTCGGTCATCTGCTTGAGCCAGTCGAGCGTGAAGGTCTTGCGGCCCACGTCGAGGATGAGTCCGCGCACCTTGTAGAGCGGGTAGTCGCGCGCGGTGCCCACGGGGAAGGAGCCCTCGCCCGTCTTCATGCCCTGCAGGATGGTCTTGGCGCCCCAGTTGGCACCGGCGACCTCCTCGGCGGTGACGACGACCTTGTCGCCAAGGGCCTCAACGAGGTAGCCCTCGTCCTTGAGGCCGCGGGAGGCGTCGTCGGTGAGGCCGAAGAAGATGTCCCCGGACGTCGCGGCAGTGCCCTTGGCGACATCGAGCGTGACGCCGGTCACGGTCGCGAAGTCCGCAGCGAAGTCCTCCGCCATGACCTTGAGGGAGTCGTCCGCGTAGACGACGCGCTTGGCGGCCGTGGCGGCAAACGAGCCGGTCCCGCCGACCCACTCGCGCAGCTCGGGCAGGATGCGCGGGGCCGCGTTGGCACCCTCGGCGGCCGTAAGGCTGCCGGGCACCGCCACGTCGAACTCCTTGAACGCGTAGTCGGTGTTGTCGGAATCGTTCACGATCTTGAACGACGCCTTCACCGTCACGTCGGCGATCGGACGGTAGATGGTGCCGTCCAGGTCGATGACCTGCTCGTAGTCGGTGCCGTTATAGGCGATGCTGTACCCCTCGGGGGCCTTGGGCAGCGTGTAGGACAGGATCTTGGTCTCCGCGGTGACGGGGTCCACGACGATGTCGTCCAGGTAGTCGGCCGGCTGCTTCGCAGGGGCCTCCGGAACCTTGTTCCACACCTCGAACTCCATGCAGGAGACGGCCTGCCAGCCCTCGACCTTCGTGACCTCGAGCTTGACGTAACGGCCGGTGACCGGAGACGCGAGCTCGATCTTGCTCACAGCGTCCTTGTTGCCCGTGACAGCGTGCACGGGCTTGCCCCAATCATCGGTGCTCTCGGACACGTAGATGTTGAAGTCGGCGGCGCGGTTCTCCGCGTTCTCCCACATCGCCTCGAGGTACGAGATGCTCTGCGAGGACCCCAAGTCGACGTACAGCCACTGGGTGGGCGCCTCCTCGGTCCTCCAGCGATCGGCCTTGCCGTCCTTCTTCTTGCCGTCGACGGCTCGGGCACCGTCGGCGTTGTCGTAGTCCGCGCTCGCCTTGGTCGGACGGCCGAGCGCCAGGTTCTGGGCCTTCTCGCCGGTCTCGGGCGCAGTCTCCTCCTGCTTGTCCGCATAGACCTCGAACTCGAACAGCGAGACGGTGGGATAGGTGTCCACCTTGCCGTCCGGGTCGTCGGACGTGAAACCGGTCACGTACAGGCGCACGTAGCGCGCCTCGACCGCATCGAAATTGACCGTGCTCTCCGTGGATGCCGGGCGCTCATCCGTCTCGTAGACGTCCTTCCAGCCCCAGGCGGACGCGTCGTCGCCCTTCGCATCCTTGTCTGCCAGGACCTGGACCTTGAAGCCCGTCGCCTTACGGCTCTCCCAGAACGCCTTGACGGAAGAGACCGTCTGGTCGCTTCCGAGGTCTACGTACAGCCAGTGCGCGCCGTGGCTGCTGTCCACGCCGCTGCCCCAGCGGGAGCTTTTATCGGTGGTGTTGCCGTCGACCGCGAACTTCGCGGCGACGGAGGGCGCCTCCTCGCTGTCGGCGATGGCGGTCTTGCCGAGCGCCAGGTTTCCCTCGGCGGCGTACGCCGCGGGCGCGGCGCCGACTAGACCTCCGAACGCGAGTGCGCACGCGAGCGTCGGGGCGAGCAGCCCCCGTACTCGTTGCTTCATGCAGCCTCCTTCCCTTCGGCCCGACACAGTCCGGGCCATCGTGCATGCATCCCGGATACGGTATCGGAGCTTCGATGCCGTGATACGGATGCGACGGGGGTCGCTAGAAAGGAACAAGGGCCGACATTGATGCAGAATTCCTTCTACATCGATGGGAAAACGTTCGACCAATCTCCCATCTTTCTTATGAGTATATGCATGATTTCTTAGTATTTATTCATTCTTACTGACGGCATGTCAATCGCTCAACGGCATGCATTTTGCGCCAGACGATTAATGTGTCTGAGTTTTAGCACGTAGATGTATTAATGATTGCATACCAGTCAGATGGTATTCATCTAATCCCATAATGCCAATTGGTATTTGATTATGCATACCAGAGACATCAATACGAAAGAAGAGAGGACATCGATATCCTATGGTCGCAAAAGTCTCCGCCCGCCTGGCACGGCAGGTGCAGTCATGCGGGGGCGCGATTCTGGCGCGAGGACATAGCGCATGCCCCGAATCGCAGGGTCCCGCTGGACAACAACGGGCCCGCAGGCGAAAACCTGCGGGCCCGTCGACGGGTCTCTATGCGCTAAGCGAACCGAGACGCCCGGCTACTCGTTGTCGCCGGCGGTCATCTGGGTCGCGGAGAGCTCGCCGTCCATCGAGGCGGCGGCGTCGGGCCAGACCCACTCGGTGAACGCCGGGTGGTCGTAACCCTCGTCGACCGCGAAGTGGAACGCCTCCTCGCGGAACGCCTCCCACTCGTCCACCTTGGCAGCGTGCGCGTCGGCGTCGACCAGGCGCAGGGCGTCGGCGGCAAGCGCCCAGCGGTCCATGTTGTTGAGGCGCAGCATGTCGAACGGCGTGGTCGTGGAGCCCTTCTCCTCGTAGCCGTGGACGTGCCAGGCGTCGTGGCCCGGGCGGTTCCACACGAGTCGGCGGATGGTGCCCGCGTACGCGTGGAAGCAGAACAGGACGGGCTTCTCGCCGGCACCGAAGAACTCGGCGAAGCGCTCATCGCTGATGGCGAGGTCGTTCTCGCAAACGTTCTGGATCTTCAGCAGGTCGACGACGTTGACGAACCAGACCTTGACGCCCTGCTCGCGGAGCAGGTCGACGGCGGCGAGCGCCTCGAGGGTCGGAACGTCGCCGCAGGTGGCGATCACGATGTCGGCCTCCTCGAGGCTGGCAGCGGTGCTCGCCCACTCCCAGGCGGCAAGGCCCTCGGCCAGCTCGGCGCGGGCGTCGTCCACCGTGATGAACGTCGGGGCGGGCTGCTTGCCGCAGAAGATCGCGTTGACGCAGTCGGTGGAGGTGTAGGCGCGCTCGGCCACGGCGAGCGCCATGTTGGCGTCGCACGGATAGTAGGCGTTCACCACATGGGTGTCGTTGGCCTTGTTGAGCAGCAGGTCGATGAAACCGGGATCCTGGTGGGAGAAGCCGTTGTGGTCCTGACGCCACACGTGGCTCGTCAGCAGGATGTTGAGGCCGGCGATCGGGGCGCGCCAGGGGATCTCGCGGCGGCAGGCCTCGAGCCACTTGCAGTGCTGGTTGACCATGGAGTCGACCACATGGACGAAGCTCTCGTAGGTGCTCCACACGCCGTGGCGGCCGGTCAGGGTATAGGCCTCGAGGAAGCCCTCGCACTGATGCTCGGAGAGCTGCTCGACAACCTTGCCGGCGGGCGCCAGCAGGTCATCGTTGTCCGCGTCGGCGTAGTAGCCCGCGGTCCACTGCTTCTTGGTGCACTTGTAGGCGTCCTGCAGGCGGTTGGACGCGGTCTCGTCCGGACCGAAGATGCGGAAGTCGTCGTTGGCGGCCACCACGTCGGCGGTGTAGGCGCCGAAGACGCGCGCGGCCTCGGTGGCGCCCCAGCCATGGCCCTTCTCGGCCACGGGGACCTCGTGCGCATGGATGTCCGGCAGCGTGAGCTCGCGGCGGACCTTGCCGCCGTTAGCGTTGGGGTTGGCGCCGATGCGCAGGTCGCCGGTGGGCATGAACGCGGTGACCTCGGGACGGATCTGGCCCTCCGGGGTGAAGAGCTCCTCGGGATGATAGGAGCGCAGCCAGCCGCGCAGCACGCGGAAGTGCTCGTGGGTGTCCTTGGCGCTCGCCAGCGGCACCTGGTGCGCACGCCAGGAGCCCTCGGTCTTCTTGCCGTCGATGTGCTTGGGGCACGTCCAGCCCTTGGGGGTGCGGAAGACGATCATCGGGTAGACCGGACGGGTCTCGTCGCCCGCCTCGGCGTTGGCCTTGATGTCGCAGATCTCGTTGAAGACCTCCTCGAAGAGGTTCGCGAAGCGGCGATGGATCGAGGAGTGGGGCTCGTTGTCGAAGCCGGCGACGAAGAAGTACGGCTTGTAGCCCATGCCCTCGAAGAACTTGGTGAGCTCCTCGTCGGAGATGCGGGAGAGCAGGGTCGGGTTGGCGATCTTGTAGCCGTTGAGGTGCAGGATGGGCAGCACGATGCCGTCGGACTTGGGGTTGACGAGCTTGTTGGACTGCCAGGAGGTGGCCAGCGCGGCCGTCTCGGCCTCGCCGTCGCCCACCACGGCGACCGCGAGCAGGCTCGGGTTGTCCATCACGGCGCCGAAGGCGTGGGACAGGGTGTAGCCCAGCTCGCCGCCCTCGTGGATGGAGCCCGGGGTCTCCGGGGCGAAGTGGCTGGGGATGCCGCCGGGATAGGAGAACTGGCGGAAGAACTTCTGGAGACCGGCCTCGTCATCGGTGATGTCGGGGCGGATGTCGCGGTAGGTGCCGTCCAGCAGGGACTGAGCGGTGCCGGCCGGGCCGCCGTGGCCGGGGCCCATCAGGAAGATGGCGTTCTGCTGATGGTCGGCGATGAAGCGGTTGACGTGGCCGAACAGGAAGTTGATGCCCGGGGTGGTGCCCCAGTGGCCGACCAGGCGGTGCTTGACGTCGGGGCGGCCGAAGTCGCGGGTCTCGCCGGTCTTCTCATCCGTCCAGTCCTTGCGCATGAGCGGGTTGGAGCGCAGGTAGATCTGGCCGACGGACAGGTAGTTGGCGCAGCGCCAGTAGCGCTCGACGCCCTCGAGCTCCTCGACGGGCACGGGGCCGTCGAGCTTCTTCCACGGTGTTCCGAGGACGGGCTGGGTCATGGTTCCTCCTTCTCGACGCCGGTTTCCGGCGATATGGACGCAACGCGCGGGGCGGTCTCTCTCGCCTTTCGCACCGCGCGTGGATGCCGATGCGCGGCGCGCGGGACATGGTTCCGTGCGCTTATCTGCAGTATAAGTGCTAAAACGTTTTACCTCTATGAAAAAACGTTTTATCTTTCGCGTATTTCTGCCCGCTTGCGTCATGGTTTCTCCAGACGACCGCCAGGGCGCATCGCGGCGCCCCGACGGCGCGCGGCGCGAACCCGGATGCGGCGCACCGCCGCGGCCGGTCCCCTGCCTCCCGAGCCTCCGCCCGCACGCGGCGCGTCGCGACGCCTCTTCATAAGAAGGCCCCGCGGTCCGGGCGCCCCTATCGCCCGGACCGCGGGGCCGGCCGCCCTCCTCGCGCGAGCAGGCGCCCGCCTGTGCCCGAGGCTATTCCCGGTGCAGCGCGACGCTCCCCTGCACCTCGAGGTGCGGAGTGAGCAGGATCTCGATCGGGGCGGCTGCGGGGTCGGCCAGCTGGCGCATCATGAGGCCGATGGCGTGCTCGGCGAGCTCGGCGACGTTCTGGTCGACCGATGTCAGCGCGCTCTCGAACAGCGCGTCCGCGGCGCTGTTGTCGTAGCTCACCACGGAGTAGTCCACGGGGATGCGCAGCCCCGCCTCGTGCAGGCGCTTGAGCAGACCGAGGGCGATGTTGTCAGAGCTCGCGAAGACGGCGGTGGCGTCACTTGCCAGCACGCCTTCGGCCGCTGCATAGGCACTCGCGATGTAGTACTCGCTCTCGAGCACGAGCGCCGGATCGAGCGCGACCCCCGCCTCATCGAGTGCACGGCGATATCCAGCCAGGCGCTTGCGGCCCGTAACCGATTTCGCGGCGTTCACGATGCACGCGATGCGCCGGTGGCCCTGATCGAGCAGGTAGCGCGTCGCCATGTAGCCGCCCTGCTCGTGGTCGAACAGCACCTTGTTACAATCCAGCTCGTCGACGACGCGGTCCACCATGACGTACGGGGTCGGGAGGCGCAGAAGCTCGTCGGCGAGGGCGCCGTTATCAGAGTCGTCGTCCTCGACGACCAGGAACAGGCCGTCGACGCCGCGCGTCACCAGCAGGTTGACCAGGTCCAAGTCGTTTTCGGGAGACCCGTCCGAGTTGGTGATGAACAGGGCGTAGCCCTGGGCACGGCAGCGCTGCTCGAGATTCTTGGCGAGCGACGAGAAGAAGCGGCTCTCGATGTTGGGGACGATGAGACCGAACGTCTTGGACTGCCGCGTAACCAGGCTGCGGGCGATCTGGTTGGGAATGTAGTGCTCGCGCTTCGCGACCTCCTTGATGCGCCTGCGATTCTCCTCCGAGATGCGGCAGGGGCGGTTGTTGAGGACGAGCGAGACGGATGCCGGGGAGAGCCCGACCTCCTGCGCGATCTGCTTGAGCGTCACCTTGTTAGCCACGCGAATACACCTCATAGAGCCACGGAGCGCCCGTGCGCGCTCCCCTGTCGATATGATACCGCCGCCTTGCAAAGGGGTAAATTGCTTTACCATTCATCGATGGCACGACGCCCGAACGGTCGCCCAAGGCCGCCCGCGAGCCCGGATCCTCCGTACGCGGAGCAAGGAAAACGGGGCGGCGGGGACGCATCGCCCCCGCCGCCCCGCCGGCTGCATCTTCGCCTTCGCGCGCTAGGCGAACTGGCTTCGGTACAGGCTCGCGTACGCCCCGTCGGCCGCGAGCAGCTCCTCGTGCGTTCCCTGCTCGATGATCGTGCCCGCCTCCATCACCAGGATGAGGTCGGCGTCCACGATGGTGGACAGGCGGTGCGCGATCACGAAGCTCGTGCGCCCGTGCATGAGCGCCTCCATCGCATGCACGATGGCGTGCTCGGTGCGCGTGTCCACGCTCGAGGTCGCCTCGTCCAGGATGAGGATCTTAGGATCGCAGAGCATCGCGCGCGCGATGGTGAGCAGCTGGCGCTGACCCTGGGAGATGTTCTCCGAGTCGTTGGCGACGTGCGTCTCGTAGCCCTGCGGCATCGTGCGGACGAAGAAGTCCACATGCGCCGCGCGCGCGGCGCACTCGATCTCCTCGCGCGTCGCGTCGGGCTTGCCGTAGGCGATGTTCTCGGCGATGGTGCCGTCGAAGAGCCATGCATCCTGCAGGACCATGCCGAAATTGCTGCGCAGCTCGCCGCGGTCCATCTTGCGGGTGTCCACGCCGTCGAGCGTGATGTGGCCGCCGTCGACCTCGTAGAAGCGCATGAGCAGATTGATGAGGGTCGTCTTGCCCGCACCGGTGGCGCCCACGATGGCGATCTTCTGGCCAGGCTCGGCCGTGAACGACACGTCGCGCATGAGCGGTTTGTCCGGGGCGTAGCCGAAGCGAACGTGCTGAAACGCGACACGGCCCTTCACGGGACGGCTCACGTGAGCGGCGACGCCGGGCTCGGGCTCGGGATCGATCTCGGGCTCATCCAGGATGTCGAACACGCGCTCGACCGAGGCCAGCGCGCTCTGCAGCGTGTTGATGGTCATCGACATCTGCGTGAGCGGCTCGGACGCCTGGTTGATGTACTGGAAGAACGCCTGGAAGATGCCGACGGTCAGCTGCCCGGCGATAAGCATGCCGCAGCCGATCACCGCGATGACGACCTGCGCGAGGCGCCCGATGAAGCGAATCGCGGGGCCGGTCGCGTTGGTGAGGAAGTCCGCACGGCGGCTCGCGTCGGCGAGCTTCTGGGCGAGGTCGTGGATCTCGGCCGAGCTCTCCCGCTCGCGATTGAAGGAGCGGATGATGATGCGTCCGCTGTAGGCCTCCTCGACGGCGCCCGTCAGGTGGCCCACCCACTTCTGGCGCTCGGCGGCGAGCTCGAGGTTGCGCTTCGCGGTGAGCTTGGTCACCAGCACCGAGAGCACGGAGAAGCCGATGAACACGGTGGCGAGCAGCGGGCTGTACACGTACATCATCACGACGGCGCCGGTCACGCCGCCGACCGCCATGAGCAGGCGCAACAGGCCGGTCTGCAGGACCTCCGACATCTTGTCGAGGTCGTTGGTGGCGCGGCTCACGACCTCACCCGGGCGGTGCGCGTCGAAGAAGGCGAGCGGCAGGCGGTTCATCTTCTCCGCGAGCTTGTTGCGCAAAGACAGGTTGAGGCGCTCGGCGAAACCGGCCATCGTGAAGCACTGCAGCGTGTAGAACGCCGCCGCGAGCATCCATACGCACAGGTAGACGGCGATGGCGCGACCGCCGGTCTCCCATCCGACGACGAACGGCTCGCCCTGGGCGAACGCACGCTGGATGCTTGCCCACAGCACGTCGATGACATGCGCCGAGAACGCCGGCGCCGCGACGGAGAACGCGGTGTAGAACACGATGGAGACGATGACGAGCACGAATCTCCAGTGCTGGTCGCGCGCCTCGCTCCACAGGCGCGCGACGGTGCGCCGGATGTCGCGCGGCACCTCGGCCTCCTCGGCGCCCGGCGCACCCGCTCCGGCAGCGCCCCCCGTCTGCACCGCCTGCTGCACGATGCGCTCCTCCTCGGCCTGGGCCTCGGACACACCTGCGGTCCTCTCGACCTGCTCCGCCATGCTACTCGCCTCCCTTCATCTGCGACTCCGCGATGGCGCGGTAGACCTCGCAGCTCTCCATGAGCTCCTCGTGGGTGCCCTTCCCTTCGATCCGGCCGTCCTTCAGCACCACGATCTGGTCGGCGTTCAAGATCGTGCTGATGCGCTGGGCGATGATGAGCACCGCGGCATCGCGCGTCTCGGGAACGAGCGCACGGCGCAAGGCGGCATCCGTCTTGAAATCGAGCGCCGAGAAGCTGTCGTCGAACACGAAGAGCTCCGCGGGCTTCATGAGGGCGCGCGCGATCGACAGGCGCTGGCGCTGACCACCGGAGAAGTTGGTGCCGCCCTGGGCGACCGGGGCATCGAGACCGCCCTCGAGCCCGAAGACGAACTCGCTCTGCGCGACCTCGAGCGCATGGCGCATGCGGTCCTCGTCGGCGCCCTCGTCCCCGTAGCGCAGGTTACTCGCCACCGTGCCGGAGAAGAGCCATGCCTTCTGCGGCACGTACGCGATGCGGGAGCGCAGGTCGCGCTGGGACATCGAGCGGACGTCCCGGCCTGCGAAGCGCACCGCGCCGTCCGTCACGTCGTGCAGGCGCAGAAGCATCTTCGCGATCGTCGACTTGCCCGAGCCGGTCGGCCCGATGATCGCGGTCGTCTGGCCGCGCCTGCACGTGAAGGTCAGGTCGTGCAGGGTGTCCTCGTCGGCGTCGGCGAAGCGGAACGACGCATGGTCGAACACCGCCACGTCGTCCTCCCCGTCGGCGGCCGCGGCCGCTACGGAGGGCGCGTCGCCGTCGACGATCTCGGGCACGCGATCGATGACCTCGGCGGCGCGATCCAGGCACGCCTTGGCGCGCGGCAGCGTGAGGGCGACGATCTGCGCCATCATCACGAAGAAGAGGATGAGCATCGCGTACTCGAGCACGGCCGAGATGCTCGCGATCTGCATGGCGTGCGCGCCGACGCGGTTGCCGCCCACCCAGAGCACCGCCACCTCGGCGATGTTCATGAAGAAGAACGCCGAGCAGTCCAGACCGGCGAACAGGAGGTTCACCTTGATGGCCCGGTCGGCGTAGTCGGTGAAGACCTCGTCGAGGCGCCGCTCGGAGTGGCGCTCCTTGTTGAAGGCGCGGATCACGCGAGCGCCCACGATGCTCTCGCGCAGCACGACGTTCATCCGGTCGATGAGCTTCTGCAGGCTCATGAAGATCGGGGCGGCCTTCGTCACCGTGACCACGGCGATGGCGAGCACGATCGCCACGACGAACGCGAGCAGGATACCCATCTGGTAGTCGATCATGCAGGCCATGATGATGCCCGCCACCGCCAAGAACGGCACGGGCAGCACGAGCTGGATGGTCGCGATGATCGACTGCTGGATCACGTTCGTGTCGTTCAGCGTGCGCGTGATCATCGAGCCCGTGCCGAACTCCTCGAAGTCGCCGCTGGAAAATGCCAGCGATGCGTCGTAGACCGCGTTGCGGATATCGCGCGCGACGTTCGCAGCGAGCTTCGCGGCCAGGTAGGCGCCCGTCATGGCGCCGCCGCTCGCGAGCAGCGACGCCCCGAGCATGGCGAATCCCCCGCTCACGATGTAGTCGAAATCTCCCGTGCCGATACCCGTGTTGATCATGTCCGCGAGCATCGTCGGCACCAGCAGCGTACCGACGTTGTCCACCAGCAGGACCAGAAGCGTCACCGCCGTGAGCGCCCGATACGGTTTCATGAACCTCAGCAGCAACCTCATGCCGCACCCCCGTTTCCCGTTTCGCCTTCCCTATCCTGAGCCGACATCGCGTCGAGCTCCGCCTCGAGCGCCGCCGTGTACCGGCCGATCAGGCCCAGAAGCTGCTTCCGCTCGCGCTCCGCGAGCGTACCGAACGCGCGCCCTTCAGCCTCCATCGCCGGAACGATATCCGCCGCCGCGAACGCATGGCCCGCCGGCGTCAGCACGGCCCGCTTGTTCTTGCGGCTCCCCTCCTCGAACTCGAGGGTGATCAGCTCACGTGCCTCCAGGGCCTTGAGCGCCGAATTGATCGTTTGCTTGCTGAACGCCCACGACGCAGCCAGCGTTCGAAGCGATTCCGCGCCTCCAGCGCGCACCAGCGCGTACATCATCCAGTAGGCGCAGCTGGAAAGCCCGCTTCGTCGCGCGAGTCGGCTGTAGAGCCTGTCCACGACGTTGTAGAGGTAGTCGAATTCCATCGCGTTGACCGACATTGTCCCACCCCTCCCGGTAATCCGAACTCGGACTATAAAATGTAGTCCGAGTTCGGATTACCGTCAACAGCCACACGGCTGAAACACAGCGCACCCGCCGGTTACTCTGCAAATGCCGGCGGGTGCGCTGCGGGAAAGGGATGTGGCGGGGTATCAGCCGTTATTCGGGCTTCTCCCAGCCTTCCTGGACGGACTCGAAGAACGTCGCCTCCGTGCAGAGGTCGTGGACGCTCTTGCCATCGCGCCACGGGAGCTCGAACAGCTCGGAGAGGGTCGGGACGAGTTCGGAGCAATCCGAGAAGCGGCCCTTCTCGTTCAGCTGCGAGCAATCCTGCACGCGCCAGTAGCCATCGGTATGGGTGATGTAATACTGGTCCTCATTGATGTCCATGAACACGCGCGTCTTGGAACGCAGGTAACCGAGCAGCTCCTCGGGAGTGAGCTGTATCGTTTCGTCAGCCTTCAATCCCATGATGGCCTCCTCGAACGTCGAGCGCCTCGCGGCGCGGTGGGTAAAAACCGTTACCTTCAGTAAACCCGCTTCAAATGCCACCGATACACTCAAATTGGTGGACGGCGCGCCATATGCGACAAGCGGAAAACCTGTTTGTCCCAAGCAAAGAGAAATACGTTTTATCATTCGCTCGGGCCAAGATCCGACTCTACGTCCTCCGCCATCCGAACCCATCAGCCTGGGCCGTTAAGACATGATCCGAGCACGATGGCGCTTATAGTGAGGCCGCACGGCGAGACCGAGCAGACGATACCATGCCCCAAGATCCCATACCGGTAAGGCGGGGGGTTGTATTTTGTGATTTTTTACGTGACCCCCTGATTTTCTGGGCAAATATGCCAGATAATGACGATGACAGAGGGTTGTTATTTAATGGGGAGTCGATGGCATACTCTGGATTGGGGTTCCGGCGCCGCCGATGAGCCTAGTTAGCGTACAGATGATGCTTTATCCCGCTTTACAGAAGTCGAATATGAGGAGCTCTGTTCAATCCGCCGTCACAATCTGGCATATTTGTCCAAAATCGTAGGGGGTTATGATTTATTTCCTATTGTATGACCCACTTCTGAGAAACGGGATCGGGCCGAACCCGCTTCGAGGCGGCGGGGCGCCTGAGCTCTCAAATAAGTGCCTGTCCCTAAATTGAGGGGGCTGCGACACCGACAGCTGCAACCCGAGAGTGTTCCGACCTGCCGGACCGTCCGGCGCACACGGCCCGCACGCACGACGGGGGCGCCGGCTATGCCGGCGCCCCCGTCGCATCCATGCCGGGACCGTGCATCCCGGGCACCATGGATACAAGCTAGTGGCTACCCTGTCCGTAGTAGGCGTTGGGCCCGTGCTTGCGCAGATAGTGCTTGTCGAGCAAGTACTGAGGAGCCGGCTCGACCGCGGGCTTAAGCATCTCGGTGTGCGCCGCCATCTTGGCGACCTCCTCGAGCACAACCGCATGGTACACAGCCGCAGCGGCATCCTTGCCCCAGGAGAAGGGACCGTGGTTGCGCACGAGGCATCCGGGCACCGCGACGGGATCGATGCTTGCCTGGCCGGTGCCGCCGGTGAACCCCTCGACGATCACCTTGCCGGTGTTGAGCTCGTAGGCCTCTTCGATCTCAGCCTCGGTGAGGCCCCGCATGCAGGGGACCGGCCCGTAGAAGTAATCGGCGTGCGTCGTGCCGTAGCTGGGGATCTCACGACCGGCCTGCGCCCACGACACGGCCCAGGAGGAATGCGTGTGCACCACGCCGCCGATTTCCTCGCCCCACTTGCGATACAGGTACGCATGGGTCGCGGTATCGGAAGAGGGGTTGAGATCGCCCTCGACCACGTTGCCGTCGAGGTCGCACACGACCATCGACTCAGGCGAGAGGTCCTCGTAGTCCACGCCGGACGGCTTGATCACGAACAGACCGCTCTCGCGATCGAGCTCGGAGGCATTGCCCCAGGTGAACACGACCAGCCCGTGCTTGGGAAGGTCCATGTTGGCCTCGTAGACCTTCTCGCGCAGCTCCTTCAGCATCATGGGAGCATCCTTTCTCTTCGGCGCCCGCCACCGCACCGCAAGGGCGGAGACGAGCCGAAGCCGGCAGCGGCACGAACCGCTGCCGGCGAATCAACAGTTACGCAAACGCGCGCTCGCACGCGAGCTCGGCCTCGTTGGCGCGCTTGAACGCAGCGAGGAACGCGCGGTAGCCCTCGACGTCCGCGGCGTCGGGCTCGAGCGTCGTGCCCTCCATGTTGGCGAACACCTTGTCGTTCAGGTAGGCGTCGAGCGCCTCGCCCTCGGACTTGTGCACCATGTACGAGGCGGCGACGGCCTGACCCCAGGCGCCGCCCTCGCCCGCAGTGGCCATCACGGTCACGGGCGCCTCGAGCGCGGCGGCGAGCAGGCTCTGCGCGACCTTCGGGGTCTTGAAGATGCCGCCGTGGCCGTACAGCTTGTCGATCTTGACGTCCTGCGCGCGCAGGGCCTCGTTGCCCGCCGCGAGCGCACCGAAGGCGGCCATGATGTTCATGCGCATGAAGTTCGCGATGGTGAACGCGGAGTTCTGGCCGCGCATCACGAGCGGGTACCCGGTCTGGACGCCCATGACGGTCTCGCCGGAGATGAACGGGATGGAGACGAGGCCGCCGGCGTCCTTGTCGCCGGAGAGCGCGGACTCGAAGAGCTTGGTGAAGACCTCACCGCGGTCGAGGTCGGCCCCCATGAGCTCGGCGAAATCGCACAGCAGCCCTACCCAGCCGTTGATATCGGAAGTGCAGTTGTTGCAGTGGACCATCGCCACGGGATCGCCCATCGGCGTCGTGACGAGATCGATCTCGGGGCTCGTGGCGTCCTTGAGCGCATGCTCGAGCACGACCATGGAGAACACGGAGGTGCCGGCCGACACGTTGCCCGTGCGCGGCGCGACCGCGTTCGTGGCGATCATGCCGGTCCCCGCGTCGCCCTCGGGCGGGCAGACCGGGCAGCCAGGCTCGAGGTCGCCGGCGGGATCGAGAAGCGCCGCGCCCTCGGGGGTGAGGTGACCGGCGACGTCGCCCGCGACGAGTATGCGGGGAAGCAGGTCCTCGACCTTCCAGGCGACGCCCTTGCTCGCGACGAGCTCGTCGAACTTGGCGACCATGTCGGCGTCGTAGTCGTGCGTGGCCGAATCGATGGGGAACATGCCGGAGGCGTCGCCGATCGAGAGGACCTTCTCGCCGGTGAGCTTGCAGTGGGCGAAGCCGGAGAGCGTGGTGAAGAAGTCGATCTGGGATACGTGCTCCTCCCCGTTCAGAACGGCCTGGTAGATATGCGAAACGCTCCAGCGCTCCGGGGTATGGAAGCAGAAGAGCTCGGACAGCTCGCGAGCGGCCTCGGTCGTCGTGGTGTTGCGCCAGGTGCGGAACGGCACGAGCAGATTGCCCTCGGCGTCGAACGGCAGGTAGCCGTGCATCATGGCGGAGATGCCGAGCGCCGCGAGCTTGCTCAGCATCACGCCGTACTTCTCGGCGACGTCGGCTTTGAGCGAGGCGTACGCGGCGCGCAGACCGGCGAAGATCTCCTCCTCGCTGTAGGTCCAGTAGCCGTCGACCAGCGAGTTCTCCCAATCGAACGCACCGACGGCGATCGGCTCGTTGTCGACATCGACCAGCACGGCCTTGATGCGCGTCGAGCCGTACTCGATTCCGAGCGACGCCTCGCCCGCAGCGATGGAGGCCGCGATCTGCTCGCGAGTCTTACCCATGGTGAATCCCCTATCTCGTAGATCGGCCCTCGTCCCGCCCGTTTCCGTGTACGCACCCAAAAACTGGCGCCCAAGGCCGCATCGAACAACGAAGGGCCGCACCCCCGATCAGGGGCGCGGCCGTACATGCGGGGCGGCGGTGTGTGCGCGCCGCCGCCCCAGCGCTTACGCTTTCGCGCGCCGGGAAGGTGAGTGTCCGTAACCGCCCGGCGTGCGTCGCGCCTTAGCGGTAGTAGACCTCGCCCAGCTTCAGATCGCGCTTGAAATCGCGGATGTTGGTGTTGGCGTCGATCACCACGGACTCGATGCCCATGGCGTCGGCCCAGTCGACCATCTGGTCGGCGGTCAGGTCGAAGGAGACGGCGGTGTGGTGCGCGCCGCCGGCGTAGATCCAGGCCTCGGTGCCCACCTTGAGGTTGGGGCGCGGGGTCCAGAACATGGTGCCGGTCGGGAGCATCGGCATCGGCTTCTCGACGGTCTTGCAGTCGACGTCCTGAATGATCAGGCGGAAGCGGTTGCCCAGGTCGATCAGGGAGGTCGCGATCGCCGGACCGGTCTTGGAGGTGAAGATCAGGCGCGCCGGGTCCTCACGATCGCCCATGGAGAGCGGGGTGGCGCGGATGGCGATCTTGCCGTCGGCCATGGAGGGGTCGACCTCGGACATGTGGGACTCGAGGATGCCCTCCTTGCCCGGGACGAGATTGTAGGTGTAGTCCTCCATGAGGGCGGAGCCCTTGGCGTTCGGGTCGCCGGCGGTCATGACCTTCATGAGGCGCACCATCGCAGGGGTCTTCCAGTCGCCCTCGGGACCGAAGCCGTAGCCCTTCTGCATGAGGCGCTGGATGGCCAGGGACGGGAGCTGCTTCAGGCCGCCCAGGTCGCCGAAGTGGTCGGAGAACGCGTTGTAGCCGTGCTCAACCAGGAAGCGCTCGATGCCGATCTCCTGCTGGGCCTGGACCTCGACGTGACGGCGGAACTCGTCGGCGTCACGGCCGTCGAGCACCAGGTCGTAGGTGTCGTAATACTCGTCGGTCAGCGCGGCGATCTCGGCGGGGGTGACGGCGTCCACATAGGGGACGAGCTCGTTCACGGGCCAGGCGTCGACGGTCCAGCCGAACTTCTGCTCGGCCTCGATCTTGTCGCCGTCGGTCACCGCGACGTTGCGCATGGTGTCGGCGAAGCGGCAGACGCGGATGTTGCGGCTCTCGTTGATACCCACCGCGACGCGCTGCCAGGCGCCGAGCTCGGCCAGGACGGCCTCGTCCTTCCAGTAGCCGAAGATGACCTTGTGCTCCCAGCGCATGCGGGCGAAGATGTGACCCAGCTCGCGCTCACCGTGAGCAGCCTGGTTCTCGTTCATGAAGTCCATGTCGATGGAGTCGTACGGGATCTCCTCGTTGTACTGCGTGGCGAACTGGCACAGCGGCTTGCGCAGGTCCTGCAGACCGTGGATGTAGGACTTGGAGGGCGAGAAGGTGTGGGCCCAGGTGATGATGCCGGCGCACTCGGGGTCCATGTTGGCCTCGTTGAAGGTGGCCTGGATGACGTCGCTCGTGATCAGGTTGGGCTTGAGCACGACCTCGAACGGGACCTTATCGGACGCGTTGAGCGCGGCGACGACCTCGGCGGAGTGCTGCTGGACGTGCTCGAGCACCGCGTCACCGTACAGGTCCTGGGTGCAGGGGCAGAAATAGAACTTGTATTTCTTGATCTCTAGCATACGTGGCTCCTTTTGCCTCGCTAGCGGATGTACCGAATATGGAGAGTGGGGCGCGGCGAGAACAGGGGGATGCCCCGCCGCGCCCCGGGCCGCCCGGAGAGGAGCGGCCCGAAGGGGGATGGCGATTGGCTACTTGATGACCTGGTTGGCCGAGCGCTCGGAGAACAGCGCGACCATGGCCACGAAGACGACGCCCATGACCAGCTGCTGGATCTCGGTGGTGAGGCCCATCATGACGAGGCCCTTCTGCAGCACGAGGTAGGACAGCACGCCGATCACGATGTTGGAGAAGCGGGCGCGGGCGCCGCCGTTGATGGGCATGCCGCCGAGGACCATGGCGATGAGCAGCTGGGTCTCGAACATGTTGCCCGCGGTGGAGGTGACCGAACCGACCTTGATGGCGTTCACGAAGGCGGCGAAGCCCGTGATGGCGCCGGCGATGACGTACACGAGGACCTTGGTCTTCTGCACCTTGATGCCGGCGAAGCGGGCGGCGCGCTCGTTGGCGCCGATGGCCTTGAGGTTGTGACCGACCTTGGTGAAGCGGGTCACGAGGTAGGTGACGATGAGCACCGCGATGGTGATGCCCATGAGCAGCGGCATGCTGTTGAGCTGGAGCACGGCGGTATCGGCCATGACCGGCGCCTCGGTGGTGATGAAGGCGCAGACGCCGCGGAGCAGGAACATCATGCAGATCGTGACCACGAAGGACTGGATCTGACGGTTGACGTGGAAGTAGGCGTTGACGGCGCCGATGAGCGCACCCACCACGATGCCGCCCACGATGGCGAGCGGGATGCTGATGTGGGACAGCGCGCACACCGCGGCGCAGGAGACGCCGAGCATGGAGCCCTGGGAGAAGTCCAGGCAGCCCATCGTCATGATGAGCCACACGCCGCAGGCGGCGATCATGAGCATGTAGCCGCCGGACAGGATGAGCGTGATGTTCTTGGGCGTCAGAATGAGCCCGTGCGTGGTGATGGCGAAGAACGCCACGATAACCACGAAACCGATAAGCGGCAGGAAGTTGCGAATGGCGGAGAAGTCGAAGCCCTTCTTCTTCTCCTCGGCGGTCGCGGCCGCCTCCTTGGTAGTCGTCATATCAGTTTCGCCTCCTTAAACCATCTTGGAGATGAGGTCCTGCTCGCACAGCTCGGGGCTGCGGAGAAGCTCACCGTTGACCTTGCCGTCCTTCATGACCAGGATGCGATCGCACATGCCGATCAGCTCCATGATCTCCTCGGAGATGATGAGGATGGCCTTGCCCTGCTTGCGCATGTCCTCCATGAGGGCGTAGATGGCAGCCTTGACCTTGATGTCGATGCCGCGGGTGGGCGAGTCGAGCACCAGGATGTCGGACTGCTTGCCGAGCCAGCGCGCAAGCACGACCTTCTGCTTGTTGCCGCCGGACAGCGCGGAGACGTACTGGTTCACGCCGACCATCTTGGTGGACATGATCTCGGCGTACTTCTGCGCGAAGTCGTGCAGCTTCTTGTCGGAGAGCACGGTTCCCATGTCGCGCATGGAGGGCAGCGTGATGTTGTCCTCGATGGTGTCGTTGATGAGCAGGCTCTCGTGGTCGCGGTCCTTGGAGGCGTACGCGATGGAGTGGTCGATGGCGGTGTTGATGTCGTTGATCTCGGTGCCGTCGCCCAGCTTCACCGTGCCGGTGCGGTCGTAGGACGCGCCGAAGATCGCCTTGCCGACCTCGTGCATGCCGCACTCGGACAGGCCGCCGATGCCCAGGATCTCTCCGCGGTGCAGCGTGAGGGAGACCTCGTCGAGCTCGCCGAGGACGGAGACCTTCTCCATGCATACGGCGACGTCGCCCACGGGCTCGTTGGCGTAGTCGGGGTAGTCGGTGCGGTAGTAGTGGTCGCCCATCTCGCGGCCGACCATCAGGGTCTTGAGCTTGTCCTCATCGACCTCGCTCACGTCGACGGTCGTGATGAAGTCGCCGTCGCGCAGGATGGAGATGCGGTCGGACATGTCCATGACCTCGGCCATGTCGTGGCTGATGAAGATGACGCAGTGGCCCTTGGCGCGCACGTCGCGCATGACCTCGAACAACTTGTCGCGGCCGGACTGGGACAGGGCCGTGGTGGTCTCGTCGACGACCAGGATCTTCGGATCGAAGTAGGTGGAGCGCACGATCTCGACGAGCTTGCGGTCCTCGAAGTTGTACATGTCGACGGCGCTCGTGGCCTTGATGTAGGACAGGCCGTAGGCGTCGAGCAGCTCCTGGGCCTTCTTGTTCATGGCGCGGGTGTCCTTGAGGCCGTTCTTGATGAACTGGTCCTCATCGCCCAGGAACATGTTCTCGGCGACGGTGAGGCCGGACAGGGTGCCCGTCTCCTGGACGACGATGGCGATGCCGTGGTGGTTGGCGTCGACCTGGTTCTTGGGTGCGACCTGCTCGCCGGACAGCGTGAAGGTGCCCGAGCCGATGGGCAGGATGCCCGTGAGCATGTTGGTGAACGTGGACTTGCCGGAACCGTTCTCGCCGATCAGCGCGTGGATCTCGCCCTCGTAGAAATCGAGGGACACCTCCTTGACGGCGTGCGTGGGGCCGAAGCGCTTGTCGATCTTCTCGGCGTGCAGCAGAAGCTTGTTACCCATGGTGTATCCCTCCCTTATTTGACGACGGCGCCCTTGATGCGCTTGGTGGTGATGCAGACGATGATGAGCAGCGTGGCGCCCGTGATGATGTTGTTCACCGTGACGGGCATGCCCAGCGCGACGAAGCCGGCGAACATCATGGCGATGATGAACTCGCCGATGACGACGGAGACGACGGGGTGGCCGTACTTGCGAAACGCCAGGGCGAAGAAGGTGCCCATGAGCGGCTTGAAGTTGAGCGACTGGGACAGCATGCCGGTCATCGGGGTCTGGGCGGTGCCGTAGCCGATGTACAGGATGGCCATGATGCCGACGAACATGGAGCACAGGACGAACGCGAAGAACTTGTACTTGTCGACGTTCACGCCCATGTTCTTGGCGGTGAGCTCGTTGGCGCCGATCGCGTTGACGTAGGTGCCGAGCTTCGTGTACTTGAGGATGAAGGCGCAGAGGCCGAACGCGGCGAGGGCCACGATGAGATTCCAAGGATAGGAGCCGAACATCTTGTAAGCATCCGGGAGACGGGTGCCAGCCCAGTCGGAGGCGAACACCGAGAAGCTCTCATAGATCAGCGAGAGGCCGACGGTGACGATCAGCGACGGGATGCGCAGCTTGATGTAGGCGGCGCCGTTGGCGACGCCCATGAGGGCGCCCGCGACGATCGGCGCGATGATGAGGCCCGGGTAGCCGAACATCTGCGCGAAGCCGATGGACAGCAGGCAGGCCAGAACGAGCACGGAGCCGATGGAGAAGTCCCACAGGCCCATGACGACGATGAAGTACAGACCGCATCCGCCGACGGCGTAGATGATGCCGGTCTGAAGGTAGGTGAGCAGCTGATCGGGGGCACCGAAGGTATCGGGGCACAGAACCTTGAAGACAGCCCAGCACAGGACGGTGATGACGAGCAGGAGGCCGACACCGTACCACTGGCTTTTCTTGGCTTTCTCGAGGAATCCCATTGCACACTCCTCTCTCTCGTGCATAGATCTTCCTTTGAAGCGAAGACTCGAAAGCGATTGCTACAGAAGGTCGGGGACGAGTTCCAGCGCGAACTCGCCCCCGACGAAGGTGACTTGGGCCAGCTATTAGGCGTGGCGCTCCTTGACGTCCTCGATGGACAGGGAGGTCGCGGCCTCATTCAGGGCATCGAAGTCGAGCTCGGCCAGATCGGCGATCTCGTCATCGGTGTAGGGGGCGTCCTCGACGAAGTACTTCTCGTAATCCTCGTACTCGGCGACGGAGGAAACGAAGACGTACGGGAACTTGATCTCGCAGCCGAAGTTGCCCGCGGTCGGGACGAAGCCCTCCTTGCCCTTGATGGCGTTGTAGACCATCAGGAAAGCGTAGAGCGGGTCGCAGAAGTGGCCGCCGGACTCGCAGTACATGCCGCCGGTCTCGAGCTGCTCCTTGAGGTCGTCCAGGAAGTCGGTGGAGGCGACGCGGATCTTGCCGGTGAGGCCCATGTTCTTGAGCTGGCCCACGGAGCCGACCAGCGGGTCGCCGCCGCCGCCGGCGACGATCAGGGCGTCCATGCTCTTGTCGTTGTTGTAGAACTGCTGGGTGACGTTGGCGCCCTCGGAGGAGGAGGTGTTGGCGTAGACCGGCTCGGACAGGGTCACGGGGTCGTCCGCGTGCTCCTTGTTCCACTTCTCGACGCCGGACTTGTAGCCCTTCCAGCGCTCCTGGAAGGTGGCGTCGCCGACGGTCCAGGCCTCGAGCTTGATGTTGCGGGCGCCCTTCTGGATGCCCTCGTAGGCCTGGTCGTTGTCGGAGCAGAGGAGCTCGACGAGCTTCTCGCCGTTGCCGACCTCGTCCTCGTGGACGGCGCCGACGTAGTACTCGGAGGCCTCGGCGACGGCGTAGACGTCGGCGGAGTTCTCCTTGTTGATCATGCGGTAGAACTGGGCGAGGTAGACGCCGTTCTCGTTGCAAGTGTTGATGGCGGAGGTCATCTCGGAGTCAGCGGAGTTGCAGACGACGATGCCCTGGCAGCCGGCGGCGCAGAGGGTCTCGATGGAAGCGGTGACCTGCTCGGAGACGTGGCCCTGGTCGACCGTGGAGATCTCGACGCCGAGGATCTCGGCGGCCTTCTCGATGATCTCGACGGACAGCTTGCCGAGCGCGTCGGTGGAGCTCCAGATGGAGACGCCGATCTTGATCTTCTCGCCGTCGCCGCCGTTGGAGGCGGAGCCGGCGCCACCCTCGTTGCCGCCGCAGCCGGTGAGGCCGGCAGCCAGGCCGAGGCCCGCGGTGGCAGCGCTCATCTTGATGAAGTTGCGCCTGCTGACATCTTTCATGGAAAACCCCTTCCATATGATCGCCCGAGGATCTCTCCCATCCCCGGGCTCCGGGCGCTATGCCCGATGTCCCTTTTCCGGCGTGCGCCGGTTGCTTGTGTCGGGCTTCCGGTTGCCATATGTTCAGCCTCTGTATTACTGAACATTTGATAAACGTTTTGCCTAACATCGACAAAACTTTTATATGCCAATCTGCTAATAGTCCAGCGCTTAACTGACGCAAACGGTCGTTGTTTCTCCGTGAACAGCATTTCATAAAAGTGATAGCTAAACAATGGCAAAGTATTTGCCTGACCTTTGCTTATTCCATTATCAGACGGGGTTTGTTCTATAGGGGGACACGCGGTCCCCCCGTTTAATCAGACATACTTGCCGTTCACCGGATGCCCTGCCCCGGCATGCCATAATGTACATAGACTCTAATCAGTGTTTTGCATTTGTTTAGTCAGTAGGTGTTCAAGATGTCTTCCACGAGAGTCAGCGTACGCGATATCAGCCGCAAGACCGGGTACTCCCCCGCCACCGTATCCAACGCCCTCAACGGGAAGCGCGGCGTCAGCGAGGAGACCGCCCGCGCGATCCGCAAGTTCGCAGCCGATCTGGGGTACCGCCGCAGCAGCAAGCTGCGCCAGGTTCAGTTCGTGATCGGACGCAACTCCGGCCGCATGATCGACGAGGGATCCTTCCGCCTCGCCGTGGTGAACGGCGTCGAAGACGAAGCTCGCCTCAACGGGCTCACCACCTCCTACGCCACCGTCGAGCTTTCCGAGCCCGAAACCGCGCAGCGTGAGATCGCCGCGCTCATGAACGACACCAGCTCGGGCATCATCCTGCTCGGCACGGAGATGATCCAGCGCGACTACGACCTGTTCGCCAACCCCAAGGTACCCCTCGCCATCGTCGACGGCGTGAGCGATAACCACTTCTTCGATTCCATCGTGTTCACCAACGAGGGCTCGGCCCATCGCGCCGTGAACTACCTCATCAACCGCGGGCACACCAAGATTGGCTATATCGCGGGCAGCCTGCGCATCCGCAACTTCCCCCTGCGCGAACGCGGCTATGCGCGCGCCCTCACCGAGGCGGGCCTCCCCGTCAACCTGCGCTGGCGCGTATCGCTTTCCACCGATTCGATGCAGAACGCCTATCACGACATGCTCGCCTGGCTCGACACCATGCCGGAGATGCCCACGGCGTTTTTCGCCGAGAACGACGCGCTCGCCATCGGCGCCATGAAGGCGCTCACGGAGCGCGGGTTCGATGTTCCGGGCGACGTGTCCATGGTGGGCTTCGACGACGTCGAGTTCGCCTCGATCGCGCACCCCTCGCTCACCACGGTGCACGTCCCCCGCGCCGACATCGGCCGCATGGCCGTGCGCAAGCTCATCGAGCAGGTCGAGCACCCGACGCCCTACACGAGCGTCACGCATCTTTCCACCATGTTCATCGAGCGCGAGAGCGTGCGCTCGCTGTAGGCCTACCGCCCTGCCGGCGCGCCGCGCACGGACGGGGCGCGCCGACTTTTTTGGAAACGAGCCGCCCGTCGCCTCCCGAATACCGGGAACGACGGGCGGCTCGCGCATCGGGCGCAGATGGCTCGGATGCAAGCGGGACGACATGCGGGAACCGCAGCGCACCGAATCCCGCCAGAGCCCCGGCGCCCGCTCGGCAGCGGTGCGCGAGGATCCTGCGCGGAAGCCCTACCTGCCGCGAACCTTGCCGGCGATGCGGTCGGAGATCGAGGTCTGCTGGCGCCGGTCCTCGCCCCAGAAGGAAAGGCAGATCATGCCCGGGCCCACATGGCAGCCGATGGTCGGGCCGACATGCGTGCGGAGGAACAGCGACGTGCGCGTGCTCTTGGCGATGAGCTCGCACAGGCGGTCGGCGTCCTCGTCCGCGTCGGCGGCGCCCACCGCGGCGACCGCGGAATACATGTCGTCGTTGTGGCCCTTCTCGTAGAACTCCGCCATGCGGCGCAGCCCCTTCTTGCGGCCGCGCACGACGCCCACCATGGAGAGACGGCCCTCGATATCGAAGGTCAGCAAGGGCTTGACGTCGAGCTTGGTGCCCGCCAGGGCGATGCTCGCCGGAATGCGCCCGCCGCGCTTCAAGGCGGTGAGGTCGTCGACCATGAAGAGGGTGTGCACGTAGTAGCGCGCCTCTTCCGCCCAGGCGGCGAGCTCGGAGGCGGTGAGGCCGTTGTTGCGCTGGCGGATGGCCTCGGCGACGAGCAGGCCCTCGGGGGCGGAGCCGAGCTTGAGGTCCACGATGTAAAGACCGAGATCCTGCGGGGCGGCGGCGCCGCGCTCCTCGGCGATGCGCTCGGCGGCCATGCAGGCGCCTTCGTAGCAGCCGGACAACCCGCTGGAGAACGCGAGATAGACCGTGTCCCTCCCCGTGTCCAGGGCGGCGCGGAACGCGTCCTCGAACACGAGCTGCGAGGGCTGCGAAGTCATGGGCATAGCGCCCTGGCGCATGTTCTCGTAGAAATCATGTGCGGAGATGCTCTGGAACATATCGTCGACGCCCGTAAGGCCCTGCGGGGTGTCGGCGAGCTCGGGATTGCCCTCGGTGTAGGTAAAGCTCAGGACCGTCAAGCCCTCGGCCTCGCACAGCTCGCGCGGTAGCTCGCTGCAGGAGTCGATGATAAGGTTACACACGGAATCCTTCATGGTCCGCCTCCTCAGGCTCAGCAAAACATACGCGCAATCGTAGCACGAGGAGCAGGGTGCCGCGGTCCAGACGGAGACAAGCGGGATTTTCTCGCATATGGGCACGATACAGGGCGATTTCCGAAACGTCGGCATCCCCCGCCGCGAACCCTTCGAACGCAGGGCAGTCGTCAAGGGAGGCCTTCCCACGCAACAAGGCCCCGCGCCGTGAAGCGCGGGGCCCTGAGAGGGAAGGTGCGGGGCGCGGAAGACAGGCACGTGCGCCCCGCTATGGATTTCGCCCGAAGGCGGGAGAGAAAGCGAACTCCTACCAGATGCCCAGCATGTGCTGCATGCCGATGCTCACGCAGGTGATGCCGATCCAGCAGCACAGTCCCATGAAGATCGGCTTGCCGCCGGTCTTGACCAGCTTCACGATATCGGTGTTGAAGCCGATCGCCGCCATCGCCATGATGATGAAGAACTTGGAGAGCTCCTTGATCGGCGCGGTCACGGCCGCGGGCAACGCGAAAACCGTCGTGATGATGCTTGCCAGCACGAAGAAGAGAATGAAGAACGGGAAGATCTTCTTGATATCGAAGGTGCCGGACGCCTGACCCGACCCCACGCCCGCCTCGGCAGCGCGCTTGGCACGGCGCACCTGCCAGAAAGCGAGCCCCAGCGTGATGGGGATGATCGCGAGCGTGCGGGTGAGCTTGACGATGGTCGCATGGTCGAGCGCGTTGGAGCCGGGGTGCATACCGTCCCAGGCAGCCGCGGCCGCGGTAACCGAAGAGGTGTCGTTCACGGCCGTGCCGGCGAACAGGCCGAAACCCTCGTTGCTCATGCCGAGCATGCCGCCGAGCGTGGGGAAGATGAGCGCGGCGATGATGTTGAAGAGGAAGATGACGCTGATCGCCTGCGCGATCTCCTCGTCATCGGCATCGATGACCGGGGCCGTGGCGGCGATCGCCGAGCCGCCGCAGATCGAGGAACCCACACCCACGAGCGTCGAGATCTTGGACGGGATGTGCATCACACGGCACAGCACGAAGGCGATCACGAGCGATGTGGTGATGGTGGAGACGATAATGGGCAGGGAGCTGGCCCCCACCTTGGCGATCTGGCCGAGGTTGAGACCGAAGCCCAGCAGGATCACCGCGTACTGCAAGACCTTCTTCGATGTGTACTTGATGCCGGCAGAAGTTGCTTCCGCGACGTCGGAACGGCCCCGCAGGCATACGGCCAGCACCATGCCGATGATGATAGCGAATACCGGCCCACCGATAACCTCGAACTGCTTGCCGAGAAACCACGCCGGAACCGCGATCGCCAACGCGAGCGCGACGCCGCGCCACAGGTCCCTGAAATCCTTGATGAGCTCCACCTTGCTCCACCCTTTCGAGTCGATGTCCACTCTCGTTAAACCGAAATTATTCTATGACCTCTTCTTATAACTGTAACTATGGTTTTTGTTATCGATATATCGTGATTTCTTATGATTTGGCATGAGACCATGCACTAGAACCGAGACACCGTCAGGAGCAAGCGAGCTCGCAGAACCGAAACCATGCGGATGCGCACACGCCGCCGTTCAGGGTTGAACGGCGGCGTGTAGCTCGGCCGCCCACCGTCGATGGTCGCGGAGCTTTGATCGCCGTAAGAACGTCGAGCCGCCCAAGGCGTCAGGCACGCCTATACGGTGCTGGCGGCACGCTCCGCTCGCGACCAGCAAGGCATCGGAAAGGAAGAACGTCGAAACGGAATAGCTGCCCCCTCCGCAACGGGTTACATCGATTTTTTGCTTAACCCCCCTGCCTTCTTGGGCAAAAATGGCAATTATATAAGTCGCTTGCGCGGGCGCACGGCCCATCCATTCCCCGTAGCCCATCAGAAGGTGCGCACAGCCATGAGGACGAGTGACTTCAACCCGCTCGCGCGCGCCTCGAG
>DBFEBE010000081.1:0-2942 GCA_048318985.1 Collinsella sp. | reverse complement strand
CAGCGGGCGCGCCGCGCGTTTCTCCAAAAACCGGGAACGTCCGCGCCGCCGCCTGGCGTGCCCTCAGGCCGAGGCGACGGCCGGCGGGCACGCGGAAACCGGAAGCCCGCTACTCCACCGTCACGCTCTTTGCAAGGTTGCGCGGCTGGTCCACGTCGCAACCGCGCATGATCGCGACCTCGCGCGCGAGCAGCTGCAGCGGCACCGAAGCCGTGATGGCGGAGAAGGCGTCGCGCACGCGCGGCACGTAGATGACGTAGTCGGCGATCTGCTTGATGTCCTCGTCGCCCTCGGTCGCGAGCGCGATGATCTTCGCGCCGCGCGCCTCGCATTCCTTGAGGTTCGACACGACCTTGTCGTAGGTGGGGCTCTTCGTGGCCACGGCGATAACCGGGAAGCCCGGGTCGATCAGCGCGATGGGGCCGTGCTTCATCTCGCCCGCCGCGTACGCCTCGGCGTGCAGGTAGCTGACCTCTTTGAGCTTGAGCGCACCCTCGTACGAGATGGCCGCGCCCATGCCGCGGCCCACGAACAGCGCCGACTGCGCCGGCACGCAGGCCTCCGCCGCCTCGCGCACCGCATCGGCCTGCGTATCCAGGATCCACTGGATCTGCTCGGCCGTGTCGCCCAGCTCGTGGAACAGCATACGTGCCTGGCGCACCGTGATCTTGCCCTTTACCTGCGCGAGCAACAGGGCAAGCAGCGTCAGGCTCACGATCTGGCCGATGAAGCTCTTGGTGGACGCCACCGCGATCTCCTTGTTCGCCTTCGTGTAGATGACGCCGTCGCTCTCGCGCGCCACCGGGCTGCCCACGACGTTGGTGATTCCGAACACCTTGGCGCCCTTGATGCGCGCATCGCGGATCGCGGCGAGCGTATCGGCCGTCTCGCCGGACTGCGACACGGCGACCACCAGGGTGGACGGGGTGATGATCGGGTTGCGGTAGCGGAACTCGCTCGCCGCCTCGACCTCGCACGGAATGCGCGCCCAACCCTCGATGAGATTCTTGGCGACGAGGCCGGCGTGATAGCTCGTGCCGCATGCGATCACGTAGACGCGGTCGATGAGGTTGAGCTCCTCGAACGAAAGCCCGAGCTCGTCGATATCGAGCTCGCCCGTGGCGCTCATGCGGCCCACGAGCGTATCGCGCACGACGCGGGGCTGCTCGCAGATCTCCTTGAGCATGAAGTCGGGATAGCCGCCCTTCTCCGCCATGTCCACGTCCCAGTCGACGTGCGTCACCGCGGGCTCGATGGCGCGGCCCTGCTCGTCGGTATACGTGATGCCCTCCGGGGCGAGGCGGGCGAACTGGCCATCCTCGAGCACGACCACGTCGCGCGTCGCGTCGATGAGCGCGATGACATCGGAGGCGACGTAGCTGCCCCGCTCCCCGCGCCCGATGACGATGGGGCTGTCCTTGCGGGCGACCGCGATCACGCCGGGCTCGTCCGCGCAGACCGCCGCGACGCCGTAAGCTCCCACGATATGCGCGCAGGCCTCGCGCAGGGCGTCGACGATGTCGCGCTCACCCTCCGCGGCGGCATATGCCTCCTCGACGAGATGCGCGATGACCTCGGTGTCCGTCTCGCTCTGAAAACGGTGGCCGCGCCCCTCGAGTTCCTCGCGCAGCTCGGCGAAGTTCTCGATGATGCCGTTGTGCACGACGGCGATCCTGCCGTCGCAGCTCACGTGCGGGTGCGCGTTCGCCACGCTCGGCTGCCCGTGCGTCGCCCAACGCGTATGACCGATACCGCAGGTCGCGGCGTCGTCGCGACCCGCGAGCTCGCTCTTGAGGCCATCGACCTTGCCCACGCGGCGCACTACGTCGAGGCGTGCCGCACCCGTGCCGGCGTCGCGGTTCTCCAACGCCACGCCGGCCGAATCGTACCCGCGGTACTCGAGGCGCTTGAGCCCCGTGAGCAGGATGTCCTTGGCCGTATCAGATCCGGTGTATCCGACGATTCCGCACATATGCGCTACCCTTTCGATCTGCGCGCGAAGACGCGTCCGCGCAGTGTCCGTCATGCCTGCGGCAGCGTCAGCGGCCGCCGCGCGCCCCGCGCCCGGACCGGACGACGAGGCATCGGCTGCCTATTGTAACGAGGGAACGGGGCGCACCGCCCCGTCTGGTATCTCTTTTTTGATACCACATCGAGCGTTAACGAAAACGCCATCGCGAAACCACAGGACATGAATGCCCGCCGGCCCCATCCCCTTCAAAAGTTGAAGCGCTTTAACGATGGCCTTGAGACAGGTACAATCGAGGCGGACAACGCATGGCGGCGATGCCGCACGGTACAGGAGGTTCCATGGGCAAGGTGACGATCGGGGACGTGGCCCGCGAAGCGGGCGTCGCGCTGGGCACGGTCTCAAACGCCCTCAACCACCCCGAAAAGGTGCGCCCGGAGACGCTCAAGCTGGTCAACGCCGCCATCGGCAAACTCGGATACGCACCGAACCAGAGCGCGCGCCTACTCGCGGGCGGCAAGAACCCCACGATCGGCCTCGTCATCCCGCGGCTCGACCACGGCCTGTCCCTGCAGGTCGCCCACGGCGCCGGCGTCGAGGCGGAACGGGCCGGATACGGCCTGGTGCTCGCATCGGCCGAGGGCGACATCGAGCGCGAGGCGTCGTACGCCCGGTACTTCGCCGGCACGCAGCTCTCCGGAATCCTGATCCAACATGTCGCGCAGGGCGACGGCCCCCTGCCCGCCCAGCATGGCTCGACCCCCATCGCCTACGTCAACGTTCGCTCCGACGCACCGGGGCACTTCGTCGCCACCGACAACGCCGCGCAGGGGGCGCTCATCGCCGAGCACGCGGCACTGCGCGGGGCCCGTCGGGTCGCCGTCATCGGCGCACTTCAGACGCCCCAGATGCGCGAGAGGCTCGAAGGCCTGACGCGCACGATGGAGAAATACCCGGACATCGCGCTCGATGT